>JBHHYV010000060.1:0-21781 GCA_046757685.1 Myxococcota bacterium | reverse complement strand
CCCAAGTTTATCGCTCATACCGAACTGGGTGGCCATGGCGCGGGCCATTACGGTCGCCATCTTGATGTCCTGCGAGGCGCCCGAGGTCACCCTCTCGTAGCCAAAGATCAGCTCCTCGGCGAGGCGACCTTCGGTATCGATCCGGGCGATGTGCTCGCGGACCCGCTCGAGAGCGCGCATCTCGCCGTCGAGCGAGAGCCCCTCGAGCGCCTCGTGAATGCGCCGCCGGGCACGCGCATTCGCCAGCCGGGCCAGGGCATGCAGCTTCTCGTGCTCGAGCTCCCGGATCTCGCTGCGAAAGCGGATCAGGTTGCTCTTCGCGACGTCCACCTCATCGCTCACTCGGCGAAGCTCCTGCTCGCTGCGCTGGAGATCCTCTCCCACCGCGTGTCGGTGCGCGATCAGCGCCGTCGCCAGCTCGTCCTCGTCGCGCTCCACCGCGCGCTCGATGTCTCGCTGGGTACGGACCAGCTCCTCGCGCCGCGCCTCGATCTCGGCAGTGAGGCGGTTGCGCATGTACAGGATGCCTGCGACCGCCGACTTGAGCTCGGCGTATTGCTCGGTGCGCTCCGCGATCGCCTGCTCGTAGACGGCACGGGGATTGCGGTTCTCGCGGTCACGCATCCAGCTCCGCGCTAGCCCGCGCAGCAGGCCGCGCAGGCGCGCCAGGAAGCTCCGGCGTCTCGGCTCACTCATCTCGTCCTCCTCGTCCCGTCGAGGGACACCCGCTAGTCGAGCAAGCGCCGTGCCGTGGAGCCGAGCCTCTCGCCGGGCGGATCGAGCTGCAGGGACCCGGGACTGCAGCGCAAGCGCTTCAGGTGTCGCCCGCGCGCTGCGCCCGCGACGGGGTCGCGCGAAGTCAGGAGCGCAGGCCGAGCTCGCGAATCTTCTGCTGGAGGCTCTGGCGGACCATGCCGATGGCCTGCGCCGTCCGCGACACATTGTCGTCGTGCTCGGCCAGCGCCCGGAGCAGGTACTCCCGCTCGAAGCTCTCGACCGCAGCCTTCTTGGCCTCGCGAAAGGGGGCTCCCGAGGCGGGCGTGCCCGGGGGCCGGGCGGCCTCGGGGCCGAGATCGAGCTGGAGATCCTCCTCGCGAATCCGGTCGCCGGGACACAGGACACAGGCGCGCTCGATCACGTTGCGCAGCTCCCGCACGTTGCCCGGCCAGGCGTGGCGGCCCAGGCGGGACATCGCCTCGGCAGTGAGCGTCACCTTCTCGCGCCCCAGGCGCTCCGCGAGCTGCGAGGTGAAACGCTCGACGAGGGCAGGCAGATCCTCGAGCCGATCTCGCAGCGGTGGGAGCGCGATCTCGACCACGTGCAGCCGGTAGTAGAGATCCTCCCGAAAGCGCCCCTCCCGGACCTCGGCCTCGAGATCGCGATGGGTCGCAGCGATGACGCGAACGTCGACGTCCACGGACCGGTTCCCCCCCACGCGCTCGAGCTGCCGCTCCTGGAGGACGCGCAGGACCTTCGCCTGCGTCTCGAGCGCCATGTCCCCGATCTCGTCGAGAAAGATCGTCCCCTCGCTCGCCGCCTCGAAGCGCCCGATGCGCCGTGCATCGGCCCCCGTGAAGGCGCCGCGCTCGTGGCCGAAGAGCTCGCTCTCGACCAGCTCGCGCGAGATCGCCGCGCAGTTCACGGCCACGAAGGGACGCTGCCGACGCGCGGAGCGTTGGTGCAGCGCCTGGGCCACCCCCTCCTTGCCGGCGCCGCTCTCTCCCCGGATCAGCACCGTGAGGTCGGTCTCCGCCACCTTCTGGATGACCTCGAAGACCTTTCCCATGGCAGGGCCCGACCCGATCAGGTTCTCGAACGAGAACTCGCGCTCGATCCGCTCCAGCAGCATCCGGTTCTCGCGCTCCAGACGCGTCCGTTCGAGGGCGCGGGCCACGACCACCCGGATCTCGTCGTTGTCGAAGGGCTTGGGGACGTAGTCCTCGGCGCCCGCCTTCATCGCCTCGACCGCGATCTTCTCCGAGCCGTGCGCGGTGATCATGACGACGGCCGTCTCGCGGCGGCGGGCCTTCACCTGCTCGAGGACCTGCATGCCCGACACGCTCCGTCCGAGAGCGAGGTCGGTCAGGACCAGGTCGAAGGGCTCGGCGGCGAAGCGCTCGAGGGCCTCTTCGCCGGACGCGGCCAGCTCGACCTCGTAGCCGTCTCTCTTGAGCAGCCCGCGGAGCGCCAGCCGGATGCCGCTCTCGTCCTCGACGATCAGGAGCCTCCCGCTCATGGCGTCGCCCGCGAGGCCACTCCCGCGGCCGACCTGGGAAGCGCCTTGGGGAAGGTCAGCACGAAGGTGCAGCCCCGACCGGGCTCTGATTCGATCTCGATCGTCCCCCCATGGGCGTCGACGAGCTTCTTCGAGACAGCCAGGCCCAGCCCCGTCCCGTTCGCCTTCGAGGTGAAGAAGGGTCGGAAGACCCGGGCTCGGGTGGCCTCGTCCATTCCCGGTCCGTTGTCGCGCAGGCGCAGCCAGACCTGGTCCCCGGCGAGGTTGTCCCCGACACCCAGGTGGATGCGAGGCTCGGCGACAGGCTTCTCCGAGAGCGCGTCGATGGAGTTGCCGAGCAGGTTCAGCACGACCCGTCGCAGCTTCTCGGGATCTCCCACCATCTCCCCCACCGTGTCCAGATCCGGAACGACCTGGATTCCCTCCCGATCGAGCCGCTCTCGCTGCGATTCGATGGCCTCGGCCGCCACGCGAGCCAGGTGCACGGGCTCGACCCGCATCTCCTCCTCGCGCGCGTAGCGCAGCAGGTGGGAGATCGATCGCTCGACCCGCTCCAGCTCCTGGAGCGCGACCCGCGCGTACTCCACGTTCTCCGACGACGTGGGGTCCTCGCCCATCTGCTGGACGAGGCTCTTCGCGGCCGTGATCGGGTTGCGAATCTCGTGCGCGATCGACGCGGAGAGCTCTTCGAGCGAGCGCGACTGGCGACCCTCGAGCGCCACCCGCTGCGAGGTCACGGTGTCGTGGACCTGGCGATCGACTTCGCCCTCGATCCAGCGCTTGCGCAGGTCGGGCATCACGAAGGCCTGGAAGAAGTGCGACGCCAGGCCGATTCCCCAGCCGAACGCCACGAAGATTGCGGCCGGACGCGCAATCAGCACCAGGAGCCCGACCACGAAGACGTAGGGCACCAGGTGCTGGACGAAGCGCAGCTTCCGGTCCGCCCGCAGCGCGGCCTCCCGGTAGGCGCGATCGCGCGGGCTCAGCTCCGACCGCCCCTTGCGCCGGGGTCTGCGCGGCCGCCGTCCATGACCTTCTCTCATCGGGGGTCCCTCACCGCGCCATCCCGCGCCCCGGACTTCGCCGGACGGCTCGAGGAGGCAGGCTCCGAGCTGGATTCTAGGTCGTCTCACGCCTGGACCGGGAGCAAGAGCGATGCCGAAGGCTCGCGGACCCCGGGGGAACGCCAGGAGCCGCCGCAGCCGCCGGCGGCGCACCCCCCGGCTTCAGGTGCAGGATTCCGACTGCAGGCCGAGGCTGGAGGATTCCCGCCCAAATTCGAGCGCTTGCGGAGGTTTCCGGGCGCGCCCTCCAGGGAGCCGGGGAAGCTACTTCGGGGGGTTGACATCCGGGAGGCCTCCGAGGTATAAACCCCTCGCGTTTTCTGGAAGGGTAGCTTGGAGGTAAGCTGCCATGGCCGGAAATCGTCCGTCGCGAGCTCGCTCGCGCACCCTGTATCCCCGTTGGACCTCTCTGCTCAAGCTCCCCTGGGGAGGAATCCTCGTGTGGGCGCTCTGGATCTCGAGCCCCGCCGCCCTGCGGGCGGCGCCCATCCTGGACGAGCTGATGTTCGACTCGCTCAGTCCCAACGTGACCCTCGACTACGACCAGCCCGGGGATCCCGCGGACGGCGTGGTGAATCCCGCCTACGCCCCACTCACCTTCCAGGCGGGGATCGTGGCGACGTCGATCTTCGGACAGCCCTTCCTGGACAACAGCCGCCACATCGCGGCCTCGGGAAGCGTCATCCGGATCAAGTTCAACGTGCCGGTCTTCGCGTTCGGCACGCAGCTCGAATCGGCGGCCCAGTCCACTGCCGGAGACGTCCGGGTCGAGATCCACGCCTTCGACTCGGGGGGGAGCGAGATCGCGATCGGCGACGGCACCTCGAGCACGCTCGGAATCGTGCTCGGCGACAGCAATCCCTTTGGACAGCCCTTCGCGTTCGGCCAGAGCTTCGTCGGATTCCAGGTGGCGAGCCCGACGGCGATCGATGTCCTCACGATCTCGAACGTCGGAACGCTGTCGACGATGACGTTCCCCCGCATCGACGACACCAAGCTGGTCTCGACCGTCATTCCCGAGCCGGCGAGCTCGGTCCTGCTCGCTCTGGGGCTGGCCGCCCTGGCCTGCATGCGGCGACAGCGCGTGACCGCCCGGACGAGCTAGACGCCCGTCGCTCGACCTACGGGGGGATGGGGCGGCGCTCTGCAGGGGGTGCGGGGCGCCGCCCCGAGAGCGCCAGGTCGGCGATCACCGGAGCGTGGTCCGAGGGGGTCCGGCCGTCTCGCTTCTTGCGGTACTCGCGGTCGATCTCGACCTCGGACACCGTCGCCGCCAGCGGGGCCGTCGCGAGCAGGAAGTCGATCCGGAGGCCCTGGCGGCGGTGGAAGGCTCCGCCGCGGTAGTCCCACCACGAGAATGCCCGGCGCTCGGGATGACGCGCACGGAACAGGTCGACCCAGCCCGCGTCCAGCAGGCGTGCGAAGCGCCCGCGCTCCTCGTCCGTGTGAAAGATCTGGCCCCGCAGCACCTCCTCGTTCCAGCTGTCGAGCGGCGAGGGACAGACATTGAAGTCCCCGCACAGAACCGCCCGCGAGGTCTCGTCGACGCGGGGCTCCAGCCAGTCGGCGAGGGCGTCGAGCCACGCGAGCTTGCGCGCGAAGTCCTCGTGCTCGAGCGACTTGCCGTTGGGGCAGTAGATCGTGGTGAACTCGAGTCCGTCGACCTCGGCGCACAGCAGACGGGCGCCCATCTCCTCGAAGCCCGGGAGGCCCACCGCGAGGGGGCGCGGAGTCGTTCCCCGAGCCAGGACCGCCACACCATTCCAGGCCTTCTGCGCGTGGCAGACGGCAGCGTAGCCGGCCGCCTCGAGGGCCTCGCGCGGAAACTGATCCTCCGAGAGCTTCAGCTCCTGCAGCCCCACCACGTCCGGACGGCGATCCGCGAGCCACTGCAGCACGAAGTCCAGCCGGGCGCGCAGGCCATTGACGTTCCAGGTCGCGATTCTCATGCGGTCGACGTCTCGGGACCGAAGAGCAGCGGATTCAGGGGCCCGGCCGCGCGCTCGCCCGGGCTGCAGCCGCGCAGCCAGGCACGCAGGTCGAAGGCGCGCGCCGGGTAGTCGGGCTCCATCACGCGCGCGCCATCCGCGAAGTAGATGACCGTCATCACGGGTCGCCCCTGGGGGGTCGGGTTGGCGGAGGCACAGTGCAACGTCCACCCGGCGTGGAAGGTGGCGTCGCCCGCACGCAGCGGGCCGTGGCTCTCGACCGGAAGCCCCCGCTGCCGGATCTCGGCCTCGAGGACCTCGTGGGACGCATCACTGATGGGCAGGTCCGCGAGGCTGCCGAGCCGGTGCGAGCCCGAGGCGAAGCGCATGCTGCCGACCTCGGGCGGCACGTCGCGCAGCGGCATCCACAGCGTGATCGTGTGCGGTGTGTCGAGCGGCCAGTAGTACTGGTCCTGGTGCCAGGGGGTGCCCCCTCCCCCTGCCTCCTTGAAGAGCGCCTGATCGTGATAGAGGCGCACCCCCGGGACGCCCATCAGCTCCGCCGCCACGCGCGCGAACCGACGTGCGTGCACGAACGCCCGAACGATCGGGGCTCGCCGCCACAGGTTGGGCACCTGGACGAAGGCGCGCCCGTAGGTGTCGCGCTCCCCGAGGGGCCGACGCTCGCGGCGATGCCTCTCGACTGCCTTCTCGATCGCCGGACGCTGGGCCGCGACCTCGGCGACGCTCGCCAGACCCCGCACGACGGTGTGCCCTCGACTGCGGTACTCGTCCACGCACGCCGCCGGGAGCGGGAAGGGATCCGAGAGATCCGGAAGCGGGTCGGTCACGTCCGGTCGCACCGAGCGGGGCGGCTAGCCTCGCTTCTGCTGCTCCTGGTACTCGCGGATCGCACGCTCCCGGATCTCGAGGTAGCGCGGTGCGTCGGCGGCCGTCGCCGGCGGATGGTGAGCTTCGTCGGCGGCGAGCTCACGGGTCCAGCACGCGAACTCGAGCAGGATTCCGTCGGGATCGAAGAAGTAGAGCGAGCGCACGTACACGTCATCGGTGAGGGTCTCGGAGACCTGCGTGGGGGAGTCGTCGTGGTTGAAGATCTCGGTCACCTCGACGCCCCGCGCCTCGAGCTTCTCTCGGTACTCCTCGATCTTCTCCTCGGGGACGTTGAAGGCAACGTGGTTCATCGAGCCGTGGGCCGAGTTGAGCGAGCCCCGGCCCACCAGATGTGCCGGAGCCGCCACCCCCGGTGCCCGCTCCGGGGCGTCGGGAAACCAGAAGAACGCGAGCGCGTCTCCATTGCCGATGTCGAAGAAGAAATGCTGCCCCGACCCGTAGGGCAGGTCGAGGGTCTTGATCAGCGGCATCCCGAGCACGTTGGAGTAGAAGTCCACCGTGCGGGCCATGTCGCTGCACACGAGTGCCAGGTGGTTGACGCCCTGCAGCTCGAACACCTTGTTCTCCCGCCTGCCCATCGCTCGATTCCTCCGCCGATCGCGTGATCGGGTCGGCGCCAGGATACACGCCCGCCCGATCGAATGCGCGCGAGGGAGAGGAGTGGGATGCCTCCCGGGCCTCGTTCATCCCGGCGCGGGCTCGCCGGAGTCGAGCGGGGCCGGCTGGGTCCGAACGACGCGCAAGAGCGATCGAGCCAGCAGCGTGGCGGTCACCCCCAGGGCGAGCCCCGCCAGCCGTGCGGACGTATCGTCGCGGGTGACGATGGCAAGCGCTCCCAGCCCGAGCGAGACCGAGTGCGCGACGAATCCCTGGCGCACCCAGCGGTCCGGAAGGAGCGCTCGCATCGAGGGCACGGGGCCCGAGCCCACGCGCGGTGCGAAGCGGTGGAACCACACCAGGAAGGGGACGATTCGCGAGAGCATCCCATGGATGATCATCCCGGCCCAGCCCCAGATCGCGAGCCAGCCGAGGAGGAGCTCCCAGCGCGGATCCTCCCAGACGACGGCCGCCGCGGCGCAGAGCGCCACTCCCGGGGCGACCGACAGCCCGGCGTACCAGAAGAGCAGCGTAGCGTCCCGGCGCCTCCGACGTCGTCCCGCCAGGCTGCGCAGCGAGACGAGGGGGTGGATCCCCCAGACTCCGAGCGCCGCGGGCAGCGCTGCCAGGCCGGCGTAGAGGAAGGCGCTGCGCCAGTCCTCCCGCGCACCCTCGACACTGTAGGAGAGCAGCACTCCAAGGGGTCCGACGACGCCGATCCCGGTGAGCGCCTGAATGGCCCGCTTCGTGCCCAGCTGGACGGTGCGAGCCAGGTAGAACATCGGCAGGACCTGCCACGAGATGGCGGTGATCAGCCCCCCGACCCAGCCCAGGAGCGCTACGGTCATGTGAACCCGGAGCCAGAGCGGTCGGGGCCCGGGAAAGTGCAGCCCGGCGAAGCCGTGCGCCATCCACAGCCCCAGGGTCGCTGCGAGGAAGAGCGCCGTGACCGCACCCGTCATCCCGAGCACCGTCTCGTCGCGGGTCGCTGTGCGCGCGAGGGCGACGCCGACGGGGATGAGGAAGAGCAGGAAGGCGGGTGCGAGCAGCCCCGCGGCCACGTAGATCGCCGCGACACTCCCGCGCGCGAAGCCCCAGCAGAGGAAGAGAACGCCCAGCGCGAGGCCCACGTGCACCGCATGCGCCAGACGTACGCCGGGGATGCGGCTTCCCGCGACGACGGGGGTCATCTGGTAGAGGGCGCCGAACATCACCGAGGTGAGCAGTCCGAGCGTTCCGAGGTGCGTCAGGCAGAGCGTGACCGGCGACCAGGGAGTGACCAGCGACTGCGCACCGTAGAAGAGCAGGACGCCCGCCGCGCCGCCCACGGCACAGGGCGCCAGCCCGAAGAACGAGAGGGGAATCGCGAGCGGCGGCGCCTGGTCGAGCGAGAGGCCCCGGATCTGCACGCCTAGCCGGGCCTTCGGATCGACAGTGTTGCGCTTCCGTCGGACTCCTCGCGCGCCTCCCACTCCAGCCCGCGCTTCTCGAGCTGCCCGAAGAGCATGCGCGGATAGCGCGGGGTGCGAGCCACCAGCGAGTCGCCTGGACCGAGCGCTGCGACCGCCTCGAGGATCCGCCGCAGGGGCTCCGGCGCCTCGAGGTCGCGCAGATCCAGCTCGACCCTTCTCCGACCCGGCTCCCCCGCTATCCTTGGCACCATTCTCGGAGGTCCTCATGTCGACTGCAGAGATCGGGCTCGCGGAGTTCTTTCGGCGCGATCATCGCAGCTGCGACGCACTCTGGGGTCGCGTCGAGGAGGCTGCGGACGCCCGCGACCGGGAAGGTACCGCACGCGCGTGGCCGCGCTTCGAGGAGGCCCTGCTCCGCCACCTGCGCCGTGAGGAGGAGGTGCTCTTTCCTGCCTTCGAGGAGCGCACCGGAATGCGCGACGCGGGCCCCACCTTCATCATGCGCTCCGAGCACGAGCAGATGCGAGGCGTGCTGAGGCAGATGCACGAAGCCGTCGAGCGCGGAAATGCCCAGGAGCTTCTCGACCAGGGCGACACCCTCCTGATGCTGATCCAGCAGCACAACCAGAAGGAGGAGCACATGCTCTACCCCATGGCCGAGCAGGCGCTCGGGGACCTGTGGCCCCGCCTCCGCGAGCAGCTGACTCACGACGCGAGCGCCCCCTGAGCGGTTCGGGCAGCGCAGCGAACGGTCCCAGGGAGGAAGGCGCCTGGTGAGCGCGGCCGGGTTCGAACCGGCGACCGGCGGATTAAGAGTCCGCTGCTCTGCCAGCTGAGCTACGCGCCCGAGAACTGAGTACCAACCCCGGCGACGCTGTCAACGTGGACCCTCGGAGCAGGCTGCTAGACTCCGCGACGATGACGTGGAGTGGACGCGCGCGAGCGCGCATCGCGCCAGTGGCAGCCGCGACGCTCTGGCTGGCGCTGGGATGCGTGACGCCCGCGCTCCCGCCGGCGGCGCCGCTGGGCGACGTGGCGGACCAGGCGCTGCGACGGACCCAGCAGCTCTACCTTCACGACGACTGGCTGGACGGCCGGATGCTGATCGGCGCCCTCGAGGCCCTCGAGAAGCGCTTCGACCCGATTCGCTTCGATCCCGAGGACGATCACGGCACCCTCTACGTGGGCGAGGCTCGCGTGCGGGTTCCGATCGCTCCGGCCTTCGAGCCCGACGCGTTCCGCGCCGTCCTCGGGCAGGCGCTCGCATTCGTGCGCCAGCAGCTGGGGAGCGAGCTCGACCTGCGGCCCGACGAGAGCCTCGAGCTGCTCGCGCTACGGGGCGCCCTCGCGTCGCTGGATCGCTACACGACGATCTTCTCCGGACGGGGTACCGAGGACTTTCGGATCCGCTTCTCGGGAAAGCTCTCGGGAATCGGTGCCCGCATCGGGATCCGGGATGGCCAGCTCTTCGTCGTGCACGTCTTCCCGGAAAGCCCCGCCGAGCGGGGCGGCCTCCGGGACGGTGACGCGATCGTCGAGATCGACGGACACCGCACGCGCATGCTCGACGTCCGCGAGGCAGTCGGTCAGATCCGGGGCGAAGCCGGGTCCCACGTCGTGCTGACCGTCCTGCGCAACGAGCGCCGCGCGCGGATCGAGGTCACACGGGGAGAGGTCGTGGTGCCGAGCGTCGAGGTGAAGCGGCTCGAGGAAGGCCTGGGCTATGCCCGCATCTCGACGGTCAGCCGGGCCACGCCCCGCGAGTTCCGCGACAAGGTCCTGCGCCTCGGAGCGCTCCGGGGGCTGGTGCTCGACCTGCGCGGGAACCAGGGGGGCAGCATGCTCGCCTCGGCAGCCCTGGCCGACCTCTTCCTTTCCCGGGGGACGATCCTGCGCATCGTCGGGCGCAAGCGCGGGCCTCCCCGCCGCGACGCGACCCTGGCCCGAACGGAGGCGCCCTTCCAGTTTCCGGTCGCGGTGCTCGTCGACCGCCAGACGGCGTCCGCGGCCGAGATTCTCGCGGGAGCGATCGCGCCCCTCCCTCGCGTCACGCTGATCGGGCAGCGGACCTTCGGCAAGGGGTTGATCCAGCGGGTGCTTCCGATCGCGGGCGACAACCTGCTCAAGCTGACCGTCGCCGAGTATCGCCTGTCGCACGATCGCGCGATCCAGGGGAAGGGGATCGAGCCCGACGTGGTCCTGTTCCCCGTGGGCGCGCGTCACCTCGCACGGCTCGCCGCTCGGCCGGAGAACGCCATCCCCTACGTGCGCAAGGTTGGGGACGAGGATCGCTTTCCGATCGAGGTGGCCGAGCGGGTCCTCCAGTCCGGAGCCGACGCGGCGCGGGAGACCCTCAGGGAGCTCGCCGATCGGCGCATCCGCACGCAGCTCGAGGCGAGAGGGATCGCATGGGAGGATGCGAGCGCGGGTCGACGGCTCCCGCGCGAGAGCATCGAGATCTCGGGTCGTGACCTGCGCCTGGTGATGGGAGAGAGCAATCGCGTGCAGATCCAGGTCCGCAACACCGGCACGGTGCCGATCCCCGAGGCCTGGCTCGCGCTTCGCAGTCCCGCGGGGCACCCGAGCGATCCGGTCGTATCGCTCGGGACCCTGGCGCCGGGGCAGTCCGCGACCCGCGAGGTCGCCTTCGAGCCTCCCGACGGGCTCGCCTCCGACCTCGTGCCGCTGACCACGCGCGTCGCCAGCGGGACCCATCCCCTCGCGAGCCGCAACCTGCGCCTCGAGCTGGTGGAGCATCCCCCACAGGTCTCGATCCGCATCGAGCGGACTTCGGAGGAGAACGTGCGCGTGAGCCTCTCGAACCGCGGTGCTCGGGAGACCGGACCCGTGCAGGTCTTCGTTCCCGGGGCGAGCCGAGCCCTGCCCTCGCTCGCCCCCGGCAACGAGCGAAGCGTGGAGCTCCCACTGGGAGGCCACGCGCGGAGCATCGCCATCAGCTTTCCGGGCCCGCGGGCCCAGCGCCTGATCGAGATCCCGCTTCCCGAGCGGAGCCTCGAGATCACCCCCCCCGAGCTCTCTCTGGGGCTCGAGTCCTTCCTGGGTCGCGAGCGCGTGGTTCTCGAGGCCTCGGCCGAGACCGCGCTCACGCAGGGCTGGATCATGGACGATGGCGAGAAGCGCGCCTACCGGCGCTGGCGGGGCGACCGCTCGGCGACCCTGAAGCTGGGGCTCCGCCCGGGCGAGCACTCGGTGCGCGCCAAGGTCGTCACGTCGCGTGGGGTCTCGGTGCTCGAGGCGCGGCTGTTCACAGTAGATTGAGCTGGACCGGCCGACCCAGCGCCTCGTCGAAGCAGCGTCCCAGCGGCTCGAGAACCGACTCCGCCACCGGCCGGAGCACCTTCTCGACGTAGTACTCGCGGTCGATCTGGCGGGGAAGCCCCTGGCCCTCGCGGATCGGCTCGGGCCCGCCCCGGCAGACGACGTAACGAATGTCCCTTCCGACGGGCTCCGAGAGCTTGCGCGCAGCCTGGATGTGCGGAGGTGTCGTCCGGGTGTAGCGCTCGAGGGAGCCCTTGCGCAGGCCCTTGCGGATCACCAGCTCCTCGTCGAGGTGACCCTCGCGCACACCGCGCACCAGCTCGGCGACGAAGGGCACCGGGTCCTCGTCCCGAAAGACCCGCGAGAACAGCCCGCGCTGCAGCCGGGCTGCGATCCGAGGCCAGTCACGCCGCACACTCTCGAGCCCCACGATCTCGAGCTTCCCATCGACGAGGCCGGCATAGCGCTTCTTGCTGCCCGTGCGACCCCCGCGCACGGTCGGCTGGAAGAAGCGCGTGTAGATGTGCTCCAGCTCGAGCTCCAGCCTCGAGGCCACCGCGTAGTCCGTCTCGATCCGGCGCGCGATCTCGGAGGCCACGCTCTCTCGAAGCGCCCCAGCGCGTCGCTCGACGGCCTCGGGAGGGTCGTCGGGATCGAGCGCCACGAACACGGAGTCCGTGTCTCCGTAGAGCACCTGGAGACCGCGCGCCTCGAAGGCGTCGCGCGTCCATCCCAGGACCTTCTGTCCGAAGCTCGTGATCGCGTTGGCGACCTCGGGATCGAAGAAGCGGCAGGTGGCCGCGCCCAGGACCCCGTAGAGCGCGTTCATCATGATCTTGATCGCGAGGACCGCGTGCGTGGCTCCCCCCGCGCGTGCCTGCTCGCGACGGGCCTGAAAGCCCTCCAGGAGCGCCGGTAGGATCGCTCCCTCTCGCGCAAAGCGGGCGCCATTCGGTGCGACGATCGCGTCCTCGCCGGCGAGCGCGTGGGCCAGCGGGTCGAGCGCGAAGGTCCGCATCAGGCTCGGGTAGAGGCTGCGGAAGTCATAGACGGCGACGTTGCGGTAGAGGCCCGGGTGCGAGTCGAGAACCGCCCCCCCTCGAAGGCGCTCGGACTTGCGCTGGCGGTCGACCGAAGGCGCCACGTAGCCGCGGCGCGAGAGCTCCGGCAGGTAGATCCGGTCGAAGGTCGCGATGCTCGCAGAGACCCGGTCGATCGGCATCCCCGAGAGCCGGCTCCGCTCGAGCGCCAGCTCGACGAGCCCCTCACGCTCGAGGATCTCGAGCACCAGCCTCGCGTCCTGCCGGTTGTACTCGACGAACGCCTCCCGATCCTCGCGGTACATCCGCTCGATCTCCGCGACCCGGTCCGCCGTGTGCGCGATCCGCTTGCCTCGACCCAGCAGGCTCTGGGCGGCGGTCTCGAGGCGGTAGTCCTCCAGCACGATGAAGGCGTCGCGGACGAGCGCGATTCCGTCGACGACCTGGCGACCGGGGACGTCGGCGCGCGGCTGACGCGTGAAGGCTCCGTCGCGCAGGATGCGCGTGCGCCCGGCGACGCGCCCGATCTCGAAGCGGGCGCCGGTGGCCTCGGCTCGCCGGACGAGGACGTGCAGATCGAAGTCGATCACGTTCCAGCCGGTCAGCAGGTCTGGATCGATCTCGGTGATGCGCGCCGCGACCGCCTCGAGGAGCGACCGCTCGTCGGGGTGCGCGTGCGCCCGGGGCACCGGGCCGGATGCCAGCACGTGCACCTCGTCGGCCCCGCAGCCCACCAGGGCCACGGAGAGCACCCGCGAGGCCAGTCGCAGCGTCTCGATGTCGAGCGAGAGGACCCGCAGCCCAGGCTGCCACTCGCAAGGCTGCAGGTGGGGATTGGAGAAACGAAGCAGCCTCTGTGTCATGCGCTCTGCGCGGCCCTCGATCGAGAAGGTCGCGCCCAGCCCCCGATCGATCAGGAAGCGGTAGGCGAAGCGGACGTCGGCTTCGAGCGCCTCGATACCGCGCGCCTCGAGGCGTTCCCGGAGCGCCGGCACCTCGCGTGGCAGGCCCGCCTCGACCCGCCACAGGCGCTGTCCGCTCAGGCTCTGCCGATCGCTGGCCGAGACCTTCACCCCGACCTCGTCCGCCAGCAGCTCCGCCGCCCCCTCGCCGGCGAAGAAGTAGGGTCTCGTGCGGTCGTCCTCGACCAGGAAGGCGTCGCCCGAGTCCAGGGTCCCGAAGAGCTGGACCAGCGGAACCCCCGACCGAACGCGGTAGGTCGGCTGCAGCAGGTAGCCTCGAGGTGGACACGTCACGGCAGGGGCTCGCCGTAGCCCCCTCCGCCGGGGGTCTCGATGCGGATCCGGTCCCCGCGCTTGCAGTCGAGGGCCACCTTGGCGGGAATCTCGGACCCGTTGTGCAGGTTGCGCCCGCGCCGGCCCGCGCGCCCCCCCGCGCGCCCGACGGGCGAGCGCGCTCGCCGCTCCGAGAGGATCGAGACACGGACGGGAGCCTCGAACTCGATCTCACGGATCAGCCCCTCTCCACCCCTCCAGCGTCCCGCCCCACCGGACCCGCTGCGCAGGGCGAAGCGCAGCAGGCGCACCGGAAAGCGCGCCTCGAGCACCTCGGGATCCGTGATTCGCGTATTCGTCATGTGCGTGTGCACGCCGGAGGCCCCGGCGAAGCTGGGCCCCGCGCCCGCGCCTCCAGCGATCGTCTCGTAGTAGCCGAAGTGCTCGTTTCCGAAGGTCAGGTTGTTCATCGTGCCCTGGCTGGCGGCCGCGCTGCCGAAGGCACCGAGCAGCACGTCGACGATCCGCTGCGAGGTCTCGACGTTGCCGCCGGCCACCGCCCGACCCCTCGAGGGCCAGAGGACCGACCCCTCGGGAATCGTGACCTCGACAGGCTCGAGGCAGCCGCGGTTCAGGGGAATCGGCTCCCCGACGAGCGTGCGCAGCACGTAGAGCACGCAGGCCAGCGTGACCGCGCGGGGCGCGTTCAGGTTGCCCTCGACCTCGCGACCCGTCCCGCTGAAGTCGACCTGCAGCCCGCGACCCGCGATGCGCAGGGCCACCCGGATCGGAGTCCCGTCGTCGAGCGCGTCCTCGAAGCGAAGCTCACCGTCGGGAAGCGCTCCGATCGCATCCGCCACGCGATCGGCTGCGTTGCGCTGCACGTGACCCATGTAGGCCTGGACTGCCTCCGAGCCGTAGCACTCGACCAGCTCTTCGAGCAGATCCACCCCCTTGCGATTCGCCGCGATCTGGGCCTCGAGATCGGCCAGGTTCTCGAGGGGATTGCGGGCCGGGTAGCGGCCCGCCCCGAGGGCCTCGAGCACGCGCTCCCGCTCGAGCCTGCCGCCGCGGACCACTCGAAGATCGCGCAGGACCACGCCCTCGTCGGCGAGGTCCCGCGAGTCGGGAGGCATCGAGCCCGGGGTCGCTCCGCCGACGTCGGCGTGGTGTCCGCGGCTGGCCACCCAGAAGCGCAGCGGCCCCGCAGGATCGTGAACCGGGGTGACCACGGTGATGTCGGGCAGATGCGAGCCCCCGGCGGCCGGATCGTTGCTGGCGAAGACGTCTCCCGGGTCGGGGCACGGGTGCGCGGCGCGAACGGCCCGAACGGTCTCGCCCATCGCCCCAAGGTGGACGGGAATGTGCGGCGCGTTGGCGACGAGCCCTCCACTCGGATCGAAGATGGCGCACGAGAAGTCCAGGCGCTCCCGGATGTTGGTCGACAGGGCCGTGTGTCGGAGCACGCTGCCCATCTGCTCGGCGATCGACATGAACAGGTGATTGAAGATCTCGAGCCGGACAGGATCGACCGCTGCTTCGACCTTCTGTGGCGCCGGGGGCCCCGATACGTCCTCGATCCAGATCGACCCATGCGCATCGAGGTGGAAGCCGAACCCGGGGTCCACCACGAGCGTGGCCGTGCGATCGAGAATCAGGGCGGGCCCGTCGCGTTTCACGTCGCGGGCCAACGCCTCGCGCCGGTAGACCGGGACCTCGGGAAGCGCGCGTCCGTCCCAGAAGAGTCGAGCCACGCGCTCCGGTCGTCCGTCTCCCCCGAGCTGCACGAACTCGCGGGGCGGCCGGTGAAGGCCCACGCCCTCGACCCGGGCCACTGCGATCTCGACGGGGTGTCCGGGACGGGCGTAGCCGAAGCGTCGCCGGTGCTCGGCCTCGAAGGCCTGGCGCCACGCGCCCGAGGACGGCTCGCGCACGGAGATCGCCGTCTCGGTGCCCCGGTAGCGGAGATCGAGTCGGCGAATCAGCCGTCTGCGGGAGGGGCGAAAGCCCTGCTCCGCCAGCGCCCGGTCGGCGCGCCGACACAGCCGCTCGAGCGCGGCCCGAGCGGCCTCGGGCAGCGGATCGCGGAGCTCGCAGCGCCCGGCGTCTTCTTCGCCACTCCACGACACGTCCGCCAGACCCATGCCGAGCGCGGAGAGCACGCCGGCCAGGGGGTGCGCCAGGATACGCCGGATCCCGAGCCGGCGCGCCACCGCACAGGCGTGCTGGCCCGCTGCGCCTCCGAACACGAGCAGAGTGTGATCGCGCACGTCGTAGCCGCGCGAGACCGAGACCCGCCGGATCGCCTCGGCCATTCCCGCGTTGGCGACCTCGAAGAACCCCTCGGCGATCTCCTCGGGCCCTCGCTCCACTCCGTCGCGACGCAGGCGCTCGGCCAGCGCCTCGAGCGCCGACTCGACGCGCCCCGCATCCAGCGGAAGCGGAAAGCGGTCGGGCTGCAGCCGACCGAGCTTCAGGTTCACGTCGGTGAGGGTCAGCCCCGTGGCGTCAGGGTGGCCGTAGCAGAGCGGTCCCGGCACCGCGCCAGCGCTCTCGGGTCCGACCCTGAAGCGGTAGCCGTCGTACACACACAGCGAGCCACCGCCGGCGGCAACCGTCTCGATCGCCATCATCGGAGCGCGGAGTCGGATTCCCGATACCTCGGCCTCGTAGCGGCGCTCGAGCTCCCCGGCGAAGCGAGAGACGTCGGTCGAGGTACCGCCCATGTCGAAGCCGATGACCTCGCGGACGCGCGCTCGCCGGGCGACCCGCGCGCACGCGACGACCCCGCCGGCGGGGCCGGAGAGAATGGCTCCCGGACCGCGAAAGTGCGCGGCATCGGTCAGGCCCCCGCTCGACTGCATGATGCGCAAGCGGCTGCCGGGAAGCTCGGCGGCGAGACTCGCCACGTAGTCGCGGATCAGGGGCGTGAGGTAGGCGTCGACCGTCGCCGTATCACCTCGACCGACGAGGCCGATCTCGGAGGCCACCTCGTGCGAGAGCGCGACGTGACCGAACCCGACCTGGCTCGCGAGCGCACCGATCTCGCGCTCCAGCGCGGGAGCGCGGTAGGCGTGCAGGATCACGATCGCGACGCTGCGCAGGGAGTGGGCCCGGCGGAGCTCGAGAAGCTCCCGTCGCAGCGCCTCGGGCTCGGGGCGCTCCCGCACGCGGCCCTCGGCATCGCAGCGCGCGTCGACCTCGAGCACCGCGCGATAGAGGAGCTCCGGCTTGCGAATCTCGAGGGCGAAGAGGTCGGGGCGAGCCTGGGTCCCGATCTCGAGCACGTCTCCGAACCCGCGGGTGATGACCAGGGCCGAGCGGGCGCCCCGCCGCTCGAGCAGCGCGTTGGTCGCGATCGTCGTCCCCATGCGCACATCGCAGGGAGGAACCGGATCCCCCGGCGGCAGTCCGAGAATCCGGCGAATCCCCTCGATCGGCGCCCGATCACTGGACGGGATCTTCTCGACCCGAAGGGCCCCCGAGACCGGGTCGCGCCCCAGGCAGTCGGTGAAGGTGCCACCGCGGTCGATCCAGAACTGCCAGCGCCCCGCCCTCGCCACCTCGCGAGGGTACCTTCTACGATAAGCTCCCGGGCCATGACCGACCCGAACCCGCTGCTCGACCCCCGCGGGCTTCCCCACTTCGCGTCGATCGAGTCGGGTCACGTGATGCCCGCGGTCGAGGCGGTGCTGGAACGCAACCGCCGAGAGCTCGACCGGGCACTGCGCTCCGACCCGCCGGGGCCCGAGCTTCTCGAGGTCGTCTTCGACGGGGACGAGCGGCTCCACCGCGCCTGGGGTCCCGTGCGGCACCTGCATGCGGTACGGGACGCGCCCGCCCTGCGCCGCGAGTTCAACCTCGCGCGCACGGCGGTCACGGCGTGGTCCAGCGAGCGCTCGCACGACCCTCGCCTGCTCCGTGCCTACCGCGCGCTCGTATCGCGCGCCGGTCGCTCGACCGCCGAGACCCGCTTCCTGCGGGGCGAGATCTGCCAGCTTCGCCTCGAGGGAGCCGAGCTCGGGCCCGCGGACCAGCGACGCTACGCCCAGATTCGCCGGGAGCTCTCCGCCCTCTCGTCCCGCTTCTCAGAGCAGCTCCTCGATGCGACCGACGCGGGTGCGATCGAGCTCAGCGACCCCGACGAGCTCGCAGGCCTTCCCGCCAGCGTCGTCGAGGCCGCCGCGCGGCTCGCCGGCCGCCCGGACCGCTGGCGCTTCAGCCTCCAGCAGCCCTCGCTCCAGCCCTTCCTGACCCACGCCCAGCGGCGCGAGCGCCGCGAGGAGATCTACCGCGCCTACTTCACGCGCGCGAGCTCGGGCCCTCTCGACAACACCCCGGTGATCGAGCGAATCCTCGAGCTGCGCTCGGAGGCGGCCCGGCTGCTCGGCTTCGATAGCTGGGCGGCGCGCACCCTCGAGAGGCGGATGGCGCACTCTCCGGAAGACGTGGAGTCGTTCCTGCTCGACCTCGCGCACCGCACGCGACCCCACGCCGAGCGCGAGCTCGAGGAGCTGCGCGACTTTGCGAGCGACGCTGGAGCCCCGGGAGAGCTGGAGGCCTGGGACCTGCCCTTCTGGTCGGAACGGCTCCGCGAGCGCGAGTACGGTTTCTCCGAGGAGACCCTCCGGGCCTACCTTCCCCTGCCCGCAGCACTCGAAGGGCTGTTCGCAATGGCGCTTCGGCTCTATGGAATCCGGGTCGAGCCTCGGGAGGGCGTCGAGACCTGGGACCCCGCGGTTCGCTACCTCGACGTGCGGGACGAGTCCGGGGAGGCGCGCGGAGGGCTCTACCTGGACCTCTATGCGAGGCCCCACAAGCGCGGCGGAGCCTGGATGGACAGCGCCCGCGAGCGCCGCCGGAGAGGACCGCACCAGGAGCTTCCGGTCGCCTACCTGGTCTGCAACTTCGCGGCGCCGACGCCCGATGCGCCGGCGCGATTGACCCAGCGAGAGGTCGCCACGCTCTTTCACGAGTTCGGACACACGCTGCATCACGTGCTGACGCGGGTCGAGGTACCCGGCGTCGCCGGCCTGCGGGGCGTGGAGTGGGACGCCGTGGAGTTCCCCTCTCAGCTCCACGAGAACTGGGCCTGGGAGCCCGAGAGCCTCGGGAGCTTCGCGCGCCACCATCGAAGCGGAGAGCCCATGCCCGCACGGCTGCTCGAGCAGGTGCATGCGTCGAGGCACTTCCAGGCGGGCCTGCAGATGCTGCGTCAGCTCGAGTTCGCCCTCTTCGACCTGCGCCTGCACACGCGATTCGAGCCGGGAGGACGCCAGAGTGTTCAGGAGTGCCTGGAGGAGGTACGCCGGGAGGTGGCCGTCGTGACGCCGCCATCCTGGAGCCGCTTCCAGAACGGCTTCGCGCACATCTTCTCCGGTGGCTATGCGGCGGGCTACTACGCCTACAAGTGGGCCGAGGTCATGGCGGCCGACGCCTTCTCTCGCTTCGCGAGCGAGGGGCTCTTCAACCGCGAGACGGGGCGCGACCTGGCGCGCTGTGTGCTCGAGCGGGGGGGCAGTGACGATCCCGCGGCACTCTTCGAGGCGTTTCGCGGCCGGCCTGCGCAGGTCGATGCGCTGCTTCGCCAGTGCGGGCTGGAGGGCTGAGCCGTGCACGCCCCTCCCCACTCCACCACCCTGCTCCACCGGGTCGCGTTCTTCGAGACCGACGCGATGGGGATCGTGCATCACTCGAACTACGTGCGCTACTTCGAGCTGGTCCGCGTGCTGTGGATGGACGAGCACGATCGGCCCTACCGGGAGTACGTCGCCGAGGGCCTCCACTTCGCCACGACCCGCGTCGAGGTCGAGTACCAGCGTGCGGCTCGCTTCGACGACGTCCTGACCCTGTGCTGCTGGCTCGAGGAGCTGCGCGGCGCCTCGCTGCGGATCGGCTACGAGCTCCGGCGAGACGGCGAGTCGATCGCCTCGGGCGCGACCGAGCACGCGATGGTCGACGACGAGGGCCGTCCCCGTCGCATCCCCCGCGAGCGCCGGCGCATCCTCGCCACCCGCCTGCCCGAGACGCCTCGGAGCGACTGAACGGTCGGCCCGGGGGCTGGGCATCCCGATCCTGGTCCGGTCAGGACCGACACGTAGCTTCCCTGCGGCTCGTTCGTCGCCAGCCGTCCCTGGGCCCAGTCACGCCCAGAAGCTCGAGCTAAGGGAACTCGTGCGCCGGTCCGACAGGAGACAGGTGCCCGTACGGATCGCGACCAGGAGGGGGACCCGGGTCACTGACTGCTCCGCCGCGCGCGGAGTCCCTCGACCGACCCGGCGCTGTCGCGAGGGGTAGAGGTGGCGAGCGCCCGTCGCCTTCATAGTACTCTACTGGCTCCAGTCCATGCGGGGAGGTGCGGGGTCGGCCGGACGAAGGCCCGCCCAGCTCCGCTTCCCGCGAGAAGGGAGCACGCAATGACTCGAGAGACCCCTGGAGCCCGGCACGACCCAGAGACGACCCGGCAGTCTCTCCGGGTCCGAGTGACCGAGTACGGTGTTCCGCCCATCCACGACGTTCTCGTTCTCGGGCGCGGGGCTCCCATCGGCTGCGCCGCGATCCGCAAGGCCGTCGATCTGCTCGTCGCACACGACTTCGACCACTTCGAGATCGACGACCCGGTCGTCAGCGATGTCATCACGCGAAGCGCGCTGCTGCGCAGGATCCCACGCCAGAAGCTGGTCGACTTCATTTTGCGTCGAATCAAGCCGCTGATGGACCAGACCGAGATCATGCACCTCGACGTCGAGGTCGAGGTATCTCTGGAGGAGGAGAGTCTTTGAAGCCCTTGCTCGCTCGCCATGCGCTGAGCCAGACGGCGCTACGCGTCTCGGACGAGATGCGCCCGCCGAGAGACCTACGGGACGCGGGCGCCGACCCGGTGTACGCGGTCTTCTCCTCGCAGGAGGACGAGGAGTTCCTCGGGCTCGTCGCGCCGAGGCGCTTTGGGATCTCGAGAGAGCGGATCTTTGCGGATCTCCTGGCCCGGCCCGCCATCGAGCCCGCCCACCCGGAGACGCCCCTCACGGAGCTCCTGCTGCGGATGGAGAGCGATGGAGTCGACGCGGTGCCGGTCGTCGATGAGACCGGCTCCTATCATGGCGTCGTCACTCTCTCGACCCTGCTCCGCACGCACCTCGAGCGCGAGCAACAGCTGCTGGCCAAGGCGCAGCGACTCCGAACCCAGGCAGATCGAGAGCGGAGGCGTGTGCAGCGCTGGGCCGCTCGCGTCGACGATCTGAATCGTGCATTCGGAAAGCTCCTCTCCCTGACCGGGCAGATGCGCTCCGAGCAGGAGCTCCTGCAGGGAGGGATCGAATGCCTCGCCGAGATCCTCGACGCTCGCTTCTGCGCCTTCCTGATCGTGGACGGCTCGGGAGAACGGACGCGATTCCTCCACACAGGGTTCACGGCGGAAGAGGTGGAGAGGGTCGGCACCCCGCCGGAGGGGAAGGGACTCCTGGGAGTCGTGCTCAGGGAGGGGAGCTCGCTGCGACTGACTGACCGAACTCGCGATCCCCGCTCGCATGGACTCCCCCCCGGACATCCCGAGATGAAGACGCTGCTCGCCGTTCCCGTCGCAAACAAGGGACAGATCCTGGGGAACCTCTACATGAGCGAGAAGAAGAACGGCGAGGCGTTCACGGCGGAAGACGAGATCCTGGCGCAGGGCTTCGCCAACGTGCTCGCCCTGGCGGTCGCGTCCGCAATGGGTCAGGCGGAGCGGCGCCGTGCCGAGGAGCAGCTCGCCGAAGCGCAGAAGCTCGAGTCGGTGGGTCGGCTCGCCGCGGGGGTCGCCCACGAGATCAACACGCCGTCGCAGTACGTCAGTGACAACCTCCGGTTTCTCGAGGAGTCCTTCGGAGACCTCGAGGAAGCCCTGAAGGCCTTCTCGGAGCTGATCGCGGCCGCGGAGTCCGGCTCGATCGGCCCCGAGCTTCTCGATCGGGTCAAGGAGAAGGCGAACGAGGTGGACCTCGAGTACCTCGTCGAGGAGGCTCCGAAGGCAATTCAGCAGTCGCTCGAGGGGATCGGGCGCGTGACGACGATCGTCCGGGCGATGAAGAGCTTCGCGCATC
>JBHHYV010000059.1:0-22112 GCA_046757685.1 Myxococcota bacterium | reverse complement strand
TGGAGCGGGAAACGGGGCTCGAACCCGCGACCCCGAGCTTGGGAAGCTCGTGCTCTACCAGCTGAGCTATTCCCGCGTCCAGCTCTGAAGATATCAGACGGTCCGGCTTGCAGGTAGGCCGTCGCGAGCGGGGGGAAGGCTCAGATCTGGATGCCCTCGAAGAGGCTGTCGAGCATGTCCAGGGAGTCGTCGTCGTCCGGGCCATCGGGCATCGGGGCCTCGGCGAGCCTGGACTCTGGGGCCTCGGCCGCTGCAGGGGCGGTCGTCGCGGGCGCGTCGGGCGGCTCGAGCTCGAGCCCCAGCTCGCCCTCGCCAGCGTCCTCTTCCCCATCGACATCGACATCGACATCCACCTCGAACTCGAACGCGGTGATCGGATCGTCGTCCTCTGGCGAGGTCTCGACGACTGCGCGGATCGCGCCCTCCTCGTCGGGAGCGCCCGCACCGTCGGCGGCGGCCGGCTCCTCGGGCTCCAGGCCGAGCTCGAGATCCAGGTCGAAGTCGAGCTCGGAGTCGCCCTCGTCTCGAGCCTGGGGCGACGGCGCGGTGACCCCGGGGGCGTCGGGGAGCGAGACGCCCAGGATCTGGGACTCGGCGTTCTCGGCCAGGGCGTCAGCGCTCTCCGGGTCCCCCAGCGCCGCTTCCTCGTCCTCGGAGAGGTCGAGCTCGAGATCCGGCAGGGACGCCTCGGGCTCCCCGCCATCGGCGCCGCCGGGGTCGACCGACGCCGAGGCATCCGCTTCGGGCGCGTCGAGCATCGCCTCCTCGGGATCGAAGGTCTGGGTCTCATCGAGCGAGGGGGAAGCGATCTCGGCCGGTCGCGGGTGCGATGTCTTCGGAAGCTCGACCTCGGCAGGGCTCGCGTCCGCAGGCTCGAGCTCGGCCTTCCCGAAGTCCCCGGTCTCGACGGCGGGAGCCTCGGGCTCCGAGCCGAGGAGGTCGATCTCGGTGGTCGGCTCGACGTCGTCGAGCAGCTCGGCCCGGGCGGGCGCCGCGGGGCTGGGAGTCTCGACGCCCGGCGTCTCGGGCTCCAGGTTGGCGGCCTCGGCAGCGCTCATGACCTGGAGATCGCACGCGCCGGTCTCGATTCCGACCGCCTCGCACGCGGCCGCGACCAGCGAGGCGTCCACCGGGCGGGTGCGGGCCAGCGCTCCCTCGAACAGAGCGTTGTCGGCCAGGCTGTTCAGGAGCCGCGGCACGCCTTTCGACAGGTGGGCCAGTGCGTCGAGCGCCTCTTCGGTGAACAGATTGCCGTGGCCGCCCGCGCACTCCAGTCGGTGGGCCAGGTAGGCGATCGCCTCGCTGCGCGCCAGCGGCTGGAGCTCCTGGCGGATCTCGACCCGCTGCAGCAGTGAGGGATCCTGCTCGAGGGTCTGCAGCAGGTCCGGTAGCCCAAAGAGAACGAGGGTGGCGGCGCGCCGGCCATCGGGATGCTCCAGGTTCAAGAGCGCCCGCAGCTCTTCCATGCGCGCGGGCTGGCGAAGCATCTGCGCCTCGTCGAGCAGCAGCACCGGGTGGCGGCCCTGCTGGCTCTCCTGCACCAGACGCTTCTCGAGCTGCTCCAGCGCCCAGAGCGGATCGCCGCTCTGATCCGGAACTCCGAACTCGCTGGCGATGCGACCGAGCAGCCAGTTGCCGTCGCAGTCGGAGCGCGGAACCGACACGCGGCGCACCAGGGACCCGTCGCCCTGCAGGCTGGCCTCGATCCCGTAGGCCAGCGTCGTCTTCCCGCAGCCCGGCCCCCCCAGCAGCACCGCCAGCCCCAGGTGCTGCGTGACGGCCCGCGCGATGCGCAGCCGGGTGCGCGCATGGGTGGCGCTCTCGAAGTAGAAGCGCGGGTCGGGCTCGTTTCGGAAGGGCTCCGTCTCGAGCTCATAGAACTTCAGGTAGTCCATCGTGATCCTCGCCTAGTCTTGGAGCTTCTCGAGCTCGGAGATCCTTGCCGCGGTGTCGCGGTAGTCCGGGTCTCGAGCGGCGACCTCGCGGTACCCCGCCAGCGCATCCGCCTGGCGTCCCGCGGCCTGGAGCGCGCTTGCGCGCTCGTAGCGGAATGCCAGGGCCACCGGATCATCGGGAGCGAGCTCTGCGAGCCCCGAGTCCAGGCGGGCGATCGCCGACTCGGGACGGCCGAGGTCGATCTCGCAGGCCGCCAGCAGCGAGAGGGATTCGAGTCTTCGCGCGCCCCCCTGGATCGCCACCGAGAGCGACTCGACCGCGTCGTCGAGCAGGCCCATCTCGCGGTAGGCGATCGCCAGGTCGTAGCGCGCGTCGCACTCCTCGGGGCCGAGCTGCTCGCGAATCCCCTCCTTGAACGCCTCCAGGACCGAGTCGAAGCCACGACCGGAGGTCCCCCCCGCCTCGGGCTCGCCTCCCGCCGGCTCGAGCGCCTGCGAGAGCTCCGCGGCCAGGTCGAAGTCCCCGCCCTCGGGCGCTGGATCCGGGTCGGGGCTCGGGTCGGGGTCGAGCACCGGGTCTGCCTCGACCGCGGCCTCGCCCTCGGGCGCGAGCTCCGGTTCGGGATCCAGCTCGAGGATCGGGTCGGGTGCGGCGGCTGCCTCGGGTGCGCTCGCTCCGGGCAGCTCCGGCGACTCGCCCCTCCGGGCCGCGATCTCGCCCATGCGTACCAGCGCCTGCGGGTGGTTCGGGATCTCCCGCAGAACGGCCCGGTAGCTGGCCTCGGCGGCCGTCACGTCGCCCCCAGCCAGCAGCGCCTCTGCAGCGACCAGGCTCTCGGCGATGTGGCTCGACTCATCCGCCCACGACGCTTCGCTCCTCTCCGCCTCGACGACCTCGAGCGCGTCGTCGCCACTCTCCGTGATGTCCGCGTCCAGGGCGTCCGGGCCCATGGGTCTCGCGGCCGTCGCAGCCTCGGGGCTCTCGACCTCGGCGTCCGGGTCGAGGTCGAGCTCCCAGCTCTCTGCCGGCTCGGTCTCCGCCTCGGAGTCCCCCGAGGCGACGAGCCCGGCCGGGGGCGTCACCGAGGCCCAGTCCGAGTCGTGGTCCTGCTCGTCGTCGAGAATGATCTCGATGTCGGGCAGGGCACCCAGCGAGATGGGATCGGCCTCCCCTTCGCCGCCGAGGGACTCCAGCCGGGCGATCTCGGCCTCGATCTCCGTCACCTTCTCGGCGTCTCCCAGCGAGAGCGCGAGTGCGCGGCGGCGGCCCTGGATCTCGAGCGCCTCGCGGATCTGACCGCGACCTTCGGCGACCAGGGCGCCGAGTGCATTGGCCTCGTCACAGTCCGGGACGCTCGCCAGGACGCGCTCGAGACCCGCGGCGGCCTCTTCGAGCGACCCGAACTCGAGGGCCACTCGAACCTCGGCCAGGATCTCCTCGGGCTCGACGGCGCTGGATCCGGAAGGCTGCGTCTCGGGAGAGGCCTGCGCCGAGGGCGCGGAAGCGGCAGCGATCTTGGGCGACCCCGCATCGGGAGCGGGGGTGGGAGCTTCGAGCCCCTCGTCGAAGGACTCGACGAGCTCTTCCTGGAGCACGATCGACGGGCTCGTCTCGGGCTCGCCGAGACCCTGCACGGGCACGAAGCGCTGCAGGATGTCGCGGGCACGGTCGTGGTCTCCGCGCTGCTTGTAGAGCTCGGCGATCTCGCACCAGACCCCGCGCACGTTCTCGGTCTTGCCCTGCGACTGCAGGACCCAGACGAGGGCTTCTCGCAGGGGAATGTCGTCGCCGCGCTCGAGCCGCTCGCGCTCCAGGAGCTCGATGGCTTCGTCTCCGGAGCCCGCGTCGCAGAGCGCCGCCGCAAGGCCGAGGCAGAAGGGAAGATGCCGCGGAAAGGTCGTGTGCGCGCGGGTCGCGACGCGCAGACGCTCGTCGGGGTCCGCACTCTCGACGTCGCGCAGCAGCGATTCGAACTCCCTTCCGGCGTCGGACTCCATGCCTTCGCGCGCCAGGAGATCCGCCAGCGAGAGCCGGTTGGAGATGTTCGTGGGGTCCAGGCCGGCGATCCGCTTGAGCAGCTCGAACGCCTCGCTCTTCATGCCCCGGCTCTGGCAGACCTCGGCCGCCTCCTGGAACTGACGCATGGCCTCGGCGGTCAGTCCGAGCCGCTGGTAGAGATCTCCCAGACGCGTCTGCACCTCGAGCTGGGTCTCATCGATCCGCAGGATCTGCTTGTAGATTGCGACGGCCTTGGCGTCGAAGCCCTGCTTGGAGAAGACCTCGGCGACCTGCGAGTAGGCCTCGATCGCGTGCGCGGAGTCGCCGCGCTTGAGCTGCAGGTCCCCGATCCGGAGCCGGATGTTCGTGTCCGTCGGATCCGCCTTCAGGAGCTTCGCGTACTCCTTGAGCGCGCGATCGTAGGCGCCCTTCTGAAGGTACTTCTGCGCGTTCTCGAGGGTCTTGCGCTTGTTCAGTGAGAAGGCCAGGACTCATCCTCAGCGGCCGAAGCGGACGCGTGGGCCGAGTGCGCCCCTCTCCCGAAGAGAGCGTCCCGACTCCGTTCCCGCTATCGGCCTCCCCCTCGGTCGGGCTTGAGAGGGGCGGCGCCCGGCGTGAAGCGCGGAGCCCCTCTCAGCGCGCCGCCGGGGGCGAGACTCGGGTGACGAGCGCCCGCAGGGCCAGCTCGTAGCCCTGGGCGCCCAGCCCGACGACCTGTCCGACGGCGATGTCGGCGATCAGCGATCGCTGTCGGAAGGGCTCGCGGCGGTGCAGGTTGGACAGGTGCACCTCGATCAGGGGCACGTCGCAGGCGAGCAGCGCGTCTCGGATCGCGACGCTGGTGTGCGTGTAGCCCCCGAGATTCGCGATCACCCCGTCGACTCGTCCTCGGGCCGCGTGGATGCGATCGATCAGCGCGCCCTCGTGATTGGACTGGAAGCACTCGACACGAGCGCCCAGATCCGCCGCGAGACGCTTCAGCGAGTCCTCGATCTGGGCGAGCGTGGTGCTCCCATAGAGGGCGGGCTCCCGCTCCCCGAGGAGATCGAGGTTGGGCCCATTCACGACCAGGAACTGCACAGCCCCTGTTGTTACAGCTCTTCTCGCAGTTCGTGCAAGAGGCCCTGCACCAGCCAGCGCATCTTCCCGACCCAGCCTCGGGGTCCGAGCGCCGCGACCAGGAAGTACTCGGCATCGAGCTGCTGGAAGTGCAGCTGGTGGGTCCCGGTCGCCAGCGTCATCTCGAGCAGACGCGGGCCGCCCTCGCCATCCAGCGCCCCGATCGCCTTCGAGGCCTCCTGGAGGGTCTTCTGGAACTCCACGGCCAGTGCAGGAAGATCCACGCGTGCTCCGGGCGCCCGATGGACCTCGACCGGCATCCCATCGCCATCCATGATGGCCGCTGCCTCGGCCCCGGGAGTCTCTTCCACCAGCCGCTTCAGGATCTCGTCGAAGGTCATGCCAGCGAGCTCCTCTCCCCGTCTTCAGGCGCCCCAAAACGCGCTCGCAGCCGAACGAGCCAGCGCTCGAGCTCCTCGATCGTACGCTGCCGCCGGGGACGACCCGAGGTGGCGGCTTCTTCTTGCGCCAGGCGCGTCCAGACCGCTCGAGCGCGCGGATCCTCCGGCCTTCGCCGCAGCGCCTCCTCGGCCACGCGGCGGGCCTGCTGGGGGTGTCCCTGCTCCAGGAGCAGGCCGGCCAGCGTCGGGGTCGCGAGCGGCGAGGACAGGCTCTCCACCTCGCTCGCCTGCGTCACGACCCGATCGAGACGCGCCCGCAGGGCGCTACTGGCAGCGTCGCCCGCGCGCCAGGTGAGTCCCCCCGCCAGCGCGCTCGCCAGCTCGGCCAGGCGAGGATCCTGGGGACCGCCCCGGGCGTCCGAGAGCGCTCGCTCCAGGCACAGCAGCGCCTCCTCGTACTCGCCGATGTCCCAGTGTCCCTGCGCAAGCTCGAGACGAATCTCGAATGCATTGCGGGCCATTCAGTACGCCCCTTCAAGAATCTCACGAGGAGTCAACAAGAGCGTCTCTGCGCGACCGAGTGCCCGAAGCACCACGAACGAGAGCCGATCTCCCTGCACCTTCTTATCGACTCCGATCGCGCGAAGGTAAGCCCCCCGCTCTGCGGGCCAGTCGTGGGCCTCGATCGGAAGGCCGACCCGGGAGAGCAGCGTCGCGATGCGCTGCGCGATCCCGGTCTCGAGCAGGCCGCGCGCCTCCGAGAGTCGCGCGGCAAAGACCATCCCGATCGCGACGGCCTCGCCGTGTCGCACGCGGCGGTAGCCCGAGACGTTCTCGATCGCGTGGGCGAGCGTATGGCCAAAGTTGAGCAGGGCGCGCAGCCCGGCCTCTCGCTCGTCGAGGCCGACCACCTCGGCCTTGATCGCGCAGGCGCGCGAGATCGCATGCGTGAGGGCGCTCCGGTCGAGCGCCATGACCTCTCCCACGTGCTCCTCGAGCCACTCGAAGAACTCCGCGTCCCAGATGGCGCCCACCTTGACGACCTCGGCCATGCCGCAGCGTCGCTCGCGCGGCGGCAACGTCGCGAGGACATCGGGGTCGATCCAGACCAGCCGGGGCTGGTAGAAGCTGCCGATCAGGTTCTTGCCACGGCGGTGGTTGACCGCGGTCTTCCCGCCTACGCTCGCGTCGACCTGCGCCAGCAGGGTCGTCGGTACCTGGATCAGCGGGAGGCCCCGCAGGAAGGTCGAGGCCACGAAGCCCGCCAGGTCGCAGACGGCGCCGCCGCCGAGGCTGGCGATCACGGTCTCCCGATCGGCCCCGAGATCGATCAGCTGGTCGTAGAGGCGCGAGGCGTGTCCCAGGGTCTTGGCGCGGTCTCCCTCGGGCACCGTCAGCACCGAGCACTGCCGGTGGACGCGCGCGAGCCCGGTCGCGACGGCCCCCAGGTGGGCCCGTTCGACTCGGGGCGTGGTGATCACCACCACGCGAGAGGGTTGAAGCTCCTTCTCGATCGCCTCGCCCAGGTCGCCCAGCGACCCTGGCCGGATGCGGATCGGGTAGCTGCGGTCTCCCAGCAGGACCTGTACGGTGGTCATGGAGCGCCCATCCGAGCCAGCGCCTCCAGGACGCGCCGGGTGGCCGCCTCGAGCGAGAGCGCCTCGGTACAGACCTGCAGATCCGCGCTCGCGTAGGCCTCGCGCCGCGCGTCGAGCAGGACCCGCAGCCTCTCGACCCGCTCCTCGAAGCTCCTCGCGTCTGCGAGCAGCGGACGGCGGGCCGCAGAGCGCTGGAGGCGGCGGGCAAGGCACTTCGGGCTCGAGCGCAGCCAGACGACGAGGCCCTTGCCGCGCAGGAGGGCTCGGTTCTCGGCCGGCACGATGGCCCCTCCCCCCAGCGCCACGACGGTGCGCTCCTCGGGAAGCCCGGCGAGCACCTCCCGCTCCAGCTCCCGAAACGCCGGCTCGCCCTTGCGCTCGAAGATCTCGCGGACGGGGAGCCCCGCACGCGCCTCGACCAGCGAATCGGTATCGAGGAAGGGCCACCCGAGCTGGCCGGCGACCCTGCGCCCGACCCGCGTCTTGCCCGACCCCATCAAACCGGTGAGCAGGAGCGAGCGCGGCCGCGCCGCTCCCGTGCCGCGGGACGAGTTCGACGCCATCGCCCCGAGACTAGCAGAGCCGACTCAGTTGCCGCCCGTCACCCCGCGCACGATCCTCGGCGTCACGAAGACCAGCAGCTCCTTGCGGACGTCCTTCCGGTCGGTGCTCCGGAAGGCCACTCCCAGGACGGGGACGTCGGCCAGGTAGGGAAACATGCTCTGCGTATGGGACTTGTCCACCGTGTAGATCCCCCCGAGCACCATCGTCTCTCCGTCGCGGACCAGGGCCTCGGTCTCGGTCTCGTTCTTGGTGATGCCCTGGACCGTGCCCGTGGATGCAGCCAGGTCGGGCGCGTTGCGCGAGACCTTGATCTTCATGATGATCGACTTGTCCGCGGTGATGTGCGGCTTCACCTTGAGCTCGAGGACGGCGTCGACGAACGTGGTGGTCACGCTGTCGGCTGTCGACGAGGTGAAGGCGATCGCCACACCCTGCTGAATCGTCGCCTCGCGGTTGTCGAGAGTGACGACCCGGGGCGACGACACCACCTTGCCCTTCTTCTTCGACTCGGCGGCCTGGATCGCCAGGTCGAGCTGCAGGTGGTCGGCGAAGCTCAGCAGGCCGAGGGTCAGCGTACCGACGGCCGCCGAGATCGGGTTCGCGACGACGAAGCTGCTGGTCTGGTTCCCGCTGCCAAAGCCGGGAACGACGCTGTTGGTACCGTCCGAGAGGCGCAGGTCCCGGGCGCCACCATCACTGCCGTTGGCATTGAACTGGGTCCCCCAGCGCACGCCGAGTGCCCGCGAGAAGTCCAGGCTGGCCTCGACGATCTTGGCCTCGATCAGCACCTGGGGCGTCGCCGTGTCGATGGCCTTGACCAGGGCGGTCGCCTCCTGGATCACCGTCGGAATGTCCTTGATGATCAGCGTGCTCGTGCGCGAGTCGACGTTGACCGTTCCGCGCGGCGAGAGCAGGTGGGAAACGAGATCCTTGATCTCCTTGACGTTGGCGTAGTTGACGGGCTGCAGCTTGACGACCAGGTCCTCGAGCTTCTCCTTGGCGCGGCGCTCCTGCAGGCGCGCCTCCTCCTCGCGGTGGAGGACGTCGACCGGAGCGATGCGCAGGATGTTGCCGATCCGCAGGAAGCCGAGACCCTTGGTCAGCAGCACCACGTCGAGCGCCTGGTCCCAGGGCACGTCCACCATCCGGATGGTCACGGTGCCCTTGACCTCTTCTCCCGCGATCACGTTCAAGTTCGAGACCTCCGCGATCATCCGCAGGATGTTCCCGATCTCCGCGTCCTCGAAGTCGAGCGAGATGTGGCGTCCCTGGTACTGCTTGGAACGCGAGAAGCCCCCTTCCTCGAGCAGGTCGATCGCGGCGGGCTGGGCGGGGCCGCCGAACTCGTCTCCATCCTCGAGAGCCCCTCCGGGCAGCGTCCCCGAGGCGGCCGGGTTCTCGAGAGAGGCGCTCTCCGGCGAAGGGGTGGGAGCCCCCTCGGCGGCCGGAGCGGCCTCGGATGGAGCGGGCGCGGACGGGCGGGCGGGCGGCATTCCCTCGGCCAGCGCGGGCGCGTGGGGAAACTCGATGCGGAGCTGCGAGCCCTGCCAGTCGAGTCGCGGCTGCGACTCCCCGGTGCGCTTGATCGCGACTCGCACGTTGGGTCCCGGGATCTCCGGCGAACGGAACGCCGAGAAGACCTCGACCGGACCCCCGAAGTCGCGCGTATCGACCCGGCGCTCGTGGGCCGGATCGATCGAGACGCGCGGCAGATCGACGATCACCGTGGCGGGGTCGGGCTGGATCAGCTCGGCCTCGGTGCGCTGGCTGAGGGTCAGCACCACCCGATCGACCTCGGGCAGCGACTCGAAGTGGATGCTCTGCACCTCGACGGCCGCCGTGGCAGCCGTCGCCTCGCGGGGCGCAGTCGCCTGCCTCTCCGCGGGCGCTGCGGCGGGCTCGTCCTGCACAGCGGCGGGCTGGCTCTCGCCGGCCGGATCCGGGCCAGCCGGCGTCGCCTCGGCCGGCTCCAGGGCGGAGCCCGGCTCGGAGCCCACGTCGGTCGGGGAGTCCTGCGTGTCCGCCACGGGCGCGGCACCGGCGCTGGGCTCCGCCGTCTCGTCGTCGCGCAGCCGCACCTCGTCCGAGGCGTCCGGAGCGGGATCGTCCTCGCGCAGCTGGACCGTGGGCTCGGCCTGCTCGGCATCACCCGAGGGCGTCATCGAGTCCGGCTCCGCAGGCGAGGCGGGAACCGGCTCGGCGTCGGCGACCCGGGCATCGGGTGCCGCGAGCAGCGCCGCGCTCTGGATCTCGACGCGCACGCCGCGGTCGACGGGAACCAGGGTATGGGTCTCGCTCGGGGCCCGCAGGTCGAGGACCACCCGCACCTTGTCGGGATGCTCCCCCACCCGGATGCGCCGGACCGGCCCCTGCTCGAACTCCTGGCTCGCGGGCCAGATGGCGCTGGTTGCCCCGGCCAGGTCGATCACGATGCGATCGGGACTGTCGAGCACGAAGGAGTCGACCTGCTCGAGCGGCGAGTCGCTCTCGATCGCGACCGACGAGCCCTGCTCCGAGACGCCGACGATTCGCGGTCCGTGGGCGGGCGGGTCGGCAGCCGGGGCCGCGCTCGCGGCATCGGCGGACCCACCGGCGGGAGCGCTGCTCTCGAGGGTCCCCTCCCGCAGCGCGGCGGGAGCCGTGCTCTCGGAGGTCTCCGCCGTGGCCGCGAACGACTCTGCGTCCGCGGCGGGAGCGACGGGCGACGCGCTCGAGTCCGAAGCGGTCTCGTCTTCCGACCCAGGCTCCGACGCGCCCGCCCCCGCCTCGGCCGTCGTCGGCTCGGGCCGCACGGACCGGGCCACCGCGACCGGCTTCAGCGTCACGACGAGGCGATCCTCCTGGGGCTCGAGCTCGTACTCCGCCTCGGCGTCCAGGCCGATCGAGACGCGCGCCGTCGTCGGCGAGATTCGCGCATCGCCGAACGCGCCGACGGTCACGTCGGTGACGAGTCCCTCGCCTACGGCGATGGGGGACTCGATCCCCTCCAGGTCGACCTCGGGCAGATCGATGATCAGCCTCCGCGGGTGCTCGCGCAGGAAGGCCGTGTACATGGCGTCCTGGGCCCCCTCGAGGATGACTCGGGTCTCCCCCTGACGAGTCTGCTCGACCTCGACGGACGAGATCGTACCGGTTCGGCCCGCGTGCGCGTTCCCGAACGGCAGCAGTGCGACGGGCAGCAGCGCGAGGGCGAAGATCGCAGCGACGCGACCGGCTCCCCGCCCGACAACGGACTCACTCATCCCGATCCCCCCTTACCTGCCCGCGAGGCGCAGCTCGACGTCCTTGGTCGTCGCCTGCCCCTCAGAGTTCACGTAGGTTTCCTTGACCCGCACCCGACCGTCGTCGATGCTGATGATGCGACCCTCGTTCTTGCCGACCGGGGCTCCCTCGCCCACGATGTAGCCCTTGCCGGACGGATCCCGGATCAGGGCGCGCGCGACCTCGTCACTCCACACCACGGCCGTCAGCCGCAGCTGGGACAGGTCGAAGCGCTCGAGCGGAGTCTGCCCCGACTGGTGCTTGCGACGCTGGGCAATCTCGAGGATGTAGGACTGGAAGGGGTCGGGCTTGCCCGTCGGGTCGTAGTGATAGCTGGAGACCTCGGTGGTCTCGGCCGCCGTCTCCGGCGCCGCTGCGGGACCGACCCGCGGATGTGCCTGGACCGTCGGCGACGGGGCCTGCGGGCCGGACCCGCATCCGATCCAGCCCAGGAGCCCGATCCCGAGCACGAAGAGTCCTAGAGCGCCCGCCTGGCTCACGTCATTCCCCTCCTGCCGACGCGTTCGCGGAGGGATCCTTGAAGCGGAAGGTCACCGCGGTTCCCTTCACGTTCAGCACGGGCGAATTGGAGCCCCGGTCCGCGAGCTTCAGGTCGAGCTCGTTCACGTTGACGATTCGCGAGAGCCTGGAGACCCGGTCGAAGAACACGCCCAGGTCGTGGTAGCGACCTCGGAGCTCGATCTCGATCGGCACCTCGGCATAGAAGCCGCGATCCACCTCGCCCTTGGGACGGAACGAGCGAAACTCCAGGCCCGACTTCTTGCCCAGGCTGGTGATGTCGGTCAGCAGAACCGGGAGCTCCTGCGCGTTGGGCAGCCGGCGCAGCGCCCGGTCCAGCTCCTTGCGCAGCGTCTCGCGGGTCTGCTCGAAGCTCTTCAGGTTCGAGACCACCGAGCGGGTCTCGGCGATCTTGGTCTGCAGCTGCGTGAGCTGCCCCTGCACGATTCGATACTCGTCGCGCTTGCCCCCGTAGAGTGTGAACCAGTAGATCCCGATCACGGCCAGGAACACCACGCCGAGCACACCCATCCGCTGGATCCCGGGCAGCTTGTCGAGCTTCTCGAGGATCGGCTTCAGATCGAGCTGTTCACCGAGCGTCATGATGGGCTCCTAGCCGGGGGCCGGCGGGGGGCCGGCCGGGCCCCCGGGCCCGGTGTCGATCTCGAAGTCGACGAGCTTGAGGCCCTTCTGCTCGTTGAGACGGGTCTGCTTGAGCTCGACCCCCGCGATCATCGGGGAGCGCTCGAGCCGGGTCATGAACTCGGCCACGACCTCGTTGTCGAGGCTCGTGCCGCGAAGCTTCAGCTGGCCGGCGCGCAATTCCAGCTCGCGCAGCCACAGCTTCTCGGGGATCCGGCTCGCGATCTCGTCCATCATCCGGACCGGCCCCTGGCGACCCGCCTCGAGCCGATGGATCACGCCGAGCTTCTGCTCGATGGCTTCCTTCTCGCGTCGGAAGCCCTCGACCTGCTTCTGCGCCATCTCGAGCTTGCTCAGCTCGGCGCGAGCCACCTGCATCTGGTGGCGCTCCACCGAGATGCTGGACGAGATCGACACGTGCAGTCCGATGCAGACGAGCCCGGCCGCGAGGACCGTACCTCCCAGGAAGAGCCCGTGGCGCCGCATGTTCGCGGCCCGGCGGGCCTCGCGCACGGGCAGTAGGTTGATGCGAATCATCGGTCGTCGCTCCTCCGCATGCCCAGCCCGACGGCGACGCAGAGCGACGGGGCGAGCTGTCGCACCTGCTCCGGATCCACCGATGGGACCACCTTGACCCGCGAGAAGGGATCCGCGATCTCGACGGGAATCTCGCTGCGCTCCTGGATCATCCGCGCCAGGCCCGGCACCTGCCCGGCGCCGCCGCAGAGGACCACGCGCGCCAGGCTCGCGCCAGAAGTCGTCGCCCGATAGAAGTCCAGCGAGCGCTGGACCTCGGAGACCAGGGTGTCCGAGACGCTGCGCATCGCATCCTCGACCTCCTGGGGCACCACGTCCCGGCTCGTCTCCTCCGAGACTCCGCCGACCTTGATGCGCTCCGCTTCCTCGAAGCCCAGGTCGAGGGTCTTCTGCACCTCTTCGGTATAGAGGTTCCCGCCACTCGTGATGTCCCGCACGAAGGTCGGCACCCCGTCGAGCATGACGTTGAGATTGATGAAGGCGGATCCGATGTCGACGACCGCGGTGGCCTGTCCCGGCTGGGACTCGTAGTTCGCCTCGAACATGTTCCCGAGCGCAAAGGCATCGACGTCCATGACCCCGAGGCTCATGCCCGCGTCCTGGAGCACGGTCTGGTAGTTGTCGATCAGGTCGCGCTTGGCTGCGACCAGCAGCACGTCCATCTGGCCGTCGATTCCGCCTTCCTGGAGGATCTGGTAGTCGACGTTGACCTCGTTGATGTCGAACGGGATGTACTGCTCGGCCTCCCAGCGAATCGTCTCTTCGAGCTCCTCCGAGCTCTGGCTCGGCAGGGTGATCTTCTTGACGATCACGGCGTGGCCCGAGGTAGAGCACGCCACCTCTCGGGACCGGACGCCGGCCTGCTCGCACGCCTCGCGGATGGCGCTGGCGATCGCGGGCGAGTTCATGAACGAGCCCTGCACGATCGTCTCGGGAGGCAGCGCAGCGTAGCCGAGCCTCCGGAGCTGCCACTCGTTGGGGCCTCCGTCGAGCTCGACGACCTTGACGGAGCTCGAGCCGATGTCGAGTCCCACGATCGGATGCGAGCCGAACCAGCGCATGTCCCTACCCCCCGAACCGTTCCGCGTGAGCGGACCCGACCGCGCTCTTCACGGCGTCGAAGTCGACGGGAACGCTGCCGAAGACCCGGTCCTTGTCGGAGACCTTGAGACCCAGCGCGAGGAGGATCTTGCGCTTGGTATCGAGCCGGCAGCTCTTTCCCGCCTCGACCCGATCGATCGTCAACGTGGAGAGGCTGGCGCGGCGGGCCAGCTCGGCCTTGCTCAGCATCAGCGCCTCTCGCAGCTGCTGGACGTTGTTTCCCGCCACTGCTCATCCCCCCTCGAGCGACCCCGAGCCAGGCCCCCGGGGTTCAGGTCTCGCCGGAGAGAATCGGTGGGGCGGATCGGGGACTTGAGGTTCTGGGAACCCAAATGGACCCTCACCGTGCACCGCCGCTCTGTCCGACCCCGGGGACCCGAAGCGCTCGCCCGAGCTCCCGCTCAGGAGCCGGAGGCGGGCGTCTCCCAGTCCAGGTCGATCGAGTAGCGCTGGTGCGTCTCGCCCCCGTGGGGGTCCTGGACGGCGATCTCGATCGGGTAGTTGCCGCGGGCGTTCCCCGGCACCTCCCAGCGCAGGAGACCGTCGATCAGATCGACCTCCATCCCCGCGGGACCCTCCACCAGGCTGTAGCGGAGCGGAGAGTCGCCGTCGGGATCCTCCGCCTCGATCTGGTACTGGTAGCTGTGGGGCCCGGCCACCTCGTAGCTCGGCTCCGAGGTGATCCGGGGAGGGGCATTCTGGATCCGCACGTCGGCAGAGCGCATCGGCTCACCGGCTACGCTCCCGTCGCTGGGGATCACCTCCACGCGCACCAGGTCGCCGCGAGCGACCTCTTCCTCGGCCAGCGTGGGACCGGTCGCACCCTCGATGCGTTTGCCGTTTCGCCACCAGGCGAACTGGAACTCCACGGAGTCCCCGTCGGGATCGTTGCCGTCCACCACCGCCAGAATCGAGTCGGCGCCACTGGGGGCCGACGGCTCCAGGTGCAGCGAGGTCACTCGAGGCGGAGAGTCCGCCACCCTCCTGGAGTCACTCGTCCGGGTGACCGTATCGCTCGTGTCGCTGACGGTCGCGCGCACGAAGATCTCGTCTCCCCGGCGCAGGTTGGCGAGCGACAGGGTCCGAGCGCGGGCTCCACGAATCGGGACGCCGTTGCGGAACCAGTCGAGCCGGATGTCGAGGGGATCGCCGTCCCGGTCGCGCACGTCGATCTCGGCGCGCATCAGGTCGCTCGTCGTCGGAGACTCCGGGGTCAATCGCAGACCCACGATCTGGGGGGCGTGGTTCCGGGGCGCGGCCGCGCGCGGGGCTGCGGGCGTGGGGGCGACCTGGGGAGCGGGCGCCTCGGAGCCCGAGCAGCCGAGGCCCAGGGCTCCGAGCAGGGCCAGCGGGCGCAGCACGGCGACTGGCAAGCGTTGCACCATCGGGCGGGGTATCGGCGCAGGAGGGTCCGGGATTTAGCGCCCGACCTCACCGAGCCCGTACTCGCGGATCTTGTAGAGCAGGCCCCTGGGGCTGATCTCCAGGATGCGCGCGGCGCGCGTGCGGTTGCCGTGGGTCTGCTCGAGGGCCAGCCGGATCAGCCTGGACTCGAGCGCCCGGGAGCGACGCTTGATCGAGAGATCCTCGCCCCCCTCTGCGGCATCCTCCGCGGGACCGGGCTCCGGGAGGTCCGGCGCCGGCTTCCGCTCTGCGACGAAGGGCAGCAGGTCGGGGGTCAAGCGGCTTCCGCGGGACAGGATCAAGGCCCGCTCGAGGGTGTTCTCGAGCTCCCGCACGTTGCCCGGCCACGCGTAGCGCCCGAGCAGCGCCAGCGTCTCGGGCTCGAGCGCGAGGGCCCGTTTGCCGAGCCGCTGCGCGAGCTCTCGGAGCAGCTGCTCCGAGAGCGGCCCCACGTCGTCCCGCCGCTCCCGAAGCGGTGGGACGTGAATGCGCAAGACGTTGATCCGGTAGAAGAGATCGGCGCGGAAGCGCTCCTCGGCGACCTCGACCTCGAGCCTGCGCGCCGTGGCTGCAATGATCCGGACGTCCACCGGCTCGGCGCGGGCCTCCCCAACCGCGCGGACCTCCTGCTCCTGGAGAACGCGCAGCAGCTTCACCTGGACGCCGAGCGGGAGCTCACCGATCTCATCGAGAAAGAGCGTGCCCCCGTCCGCCTCTCGGAACAGGCCCGTGCGGGCCCGGTCCGCGCCCGTGAACGCGCCGCGCACATGCCCGAAGAGCTCGCTCTCGATCAGGGGCTCGGGGATGGCGCCGCAGTTGACGGCCAGAAAGGGCCGGTCCCGCCGCTCGCTCTGCGCGTGGATGCTCTGGGCGACGACCTCCTTGCCGGTCCCGCTCTCGCCCGTGATCAGGACGGTCGAGGGCACCTCTGCGGCGCGCTCGATGAGCTCGCAGACCCCGCGCATGGCCTCCGAAGCGGCGATCAGGCGCGGCGGATCGAGGCGCGCAAGCTGCCGGCGCAGCCGCCGGTTCTCGGAGCGGAGCCGCGCACGCTCCTCGCACTTGCGCAGCGCCAGGAGCAGCTCCTCGAGCCGAAAGGGCTTGGCGAGATAGTCGTCGGCACCGGCCCGCACCGCCGTGACGGCCTGGTCCACGTCGTCGTACGCGCTCATCATCAGGAGCACCGCCCGCGACTGCGCCGAACGCAGCTCGGGAAGGATCGACAGGCCATCCCTTCCCGGCATCCGCACGTCGCAGAGCACCAGCGCGAACCGACCCTCGCGCGCCCTCTCGAGCCCCTCCTGGGCCTGCGACGCCAGGACGACCCGGAAGCCCTCGTCCTCGAGCAGCAGGGCCAGGCTTCGGCGCACGCCCTCCTCGTCGTCGATGATCAGCGCCGAACGCATCGTCACCCGTCAGCCATCGGCAGCCGGGAGCAGGAGGCTGAAGACCGTGAGCCCGGGGCGGCTCGCGACCTCGATCCGGCCCCCCAGCAGCTCGGCCACCCGATGCCCGTTCCAGAGACCCAGGCCCGTTCCCAGGCCCGGGTCCTTGCTGGTGAAGAAGGGCTCGAAGACGTGCGGCAGGGCTTCGGGGTCGACGCCCGGACCGTTGTCGATCACCTGGAGCGCCACCGAGCCCGGGCTACCGGGCGGCGCGTCGTCGCGGCGTCGCGCGGGCCGGGGCTCCGCGGCCTGGCGACGCGCGCGCAGGACGATCGCCGGGTCGCCTGCACTGCACTCTCCAGCCTTTGCGGCCGGGCCTGGGACACCCTCGGCCAGCGCGTGGGCCGCGTTCTCGACCAGGTTGACCAGGATCTGCTCGACCCGGGTCGGATCCGTTCGGAGCTCGAGGGCCCGGGGCGCTTCGACCTCGAGCCGGATCGCTCGCAGCAGCGGCTGCTCTCGCATCCTGCAGGCGACCCGCTCGAGAAGCGTCCGGGCCTCGATGCTCTCGTAGCGTGCCCGGCTGGAGCGTCCGACGTCGAGCAGCTCGCGAATGAGACCGCGAACACGCAGCGCTTCGTCCCGGATCCGGTTCTGGGCATCCCGCGCCCGGGCTCCCAGACCCGGATCGCGCAGCGACAGCTCCACGTAGCCCAGGATCGCGGTGACCGGATTGCCGACCTCGTGGGCGACCCCCGAAGCCAGGCGGCCCGCGACTGCCAGGCGCTCGGACTGGAGCAGGCGATGCTGGGTCTCCAGCAGCGCGTCGCGCTCGCGCTCGAGCGAAGCCGACATGCGGTTGAAGTGGTCTCCGAGGTCGCTGAGCTCGTCGTCCCCCTCCAGCGCGACCCGCGCCTCGAGATCTCCCGAGGCGATGCGCCGGGCCGCCGCAGTGAGGGCTCGCAGCGGCTGGATCAGCCGACTCCGCAGCAGCCAGGAGCCGGCGACCACGAAGATCACGCCCGTGAAGGTGAGGCCCCAGGCCACCACGGCCAGCAGCGGCAGGACGCGACGTACGAGCTCGTCTCGAGGCACCCGGCCGACCAGGAAGCCCGGCTCGCCGGTTCTGGACGCGACGGGAAACACCAGCAGCAGGTCGGACGGAGGCACCCCTCCCCCCAGGATCCGCGGCGCGGCTCCCTCTCCTGCCCGGCGCACGGCGGGCGGGACGGAGCCCAGACCGGGTCGGCTGCGACCGAGCAGACTCCCCTGCGCATCGACGAGCCACCAGTCGAGCGCCACGGACTCGCGCGGCAGCATCCGCACGAGCGCCGCCATGTCGGCCAGGCGCCCGGGACCGAGGGCAGACAGGCGTTCGAGCTGGCGGGCGCCCCGCCAAAGCCGGTCCGCGGCCTGGGCCTCGACGCTGCGCAGCGACATCGCCACCAGGCCTCCTCCCACGACGGTGAGGGCTGCGAGAACGACGGTCGCGAGAGTCGCGACGACCTGGCTCTGGAGCCCGCCCCGTCGCCTCACGCGCCGCCTCAGCCGCCCCACAGCCGCTGCAGCAGCCCGGGAACGAAGAGATGGGCGAGGCCGGCGCCGGCCAGCGCCGGACCGAAGGGTACGCCGCTCCGGCGCGAGGAGCCGAAGACGGTCATCGCCACGACGGCCTGGACGATTCCCAGCAGCGATGCGAGGACGAGCACTCCGAGCACCGGCTCGATTCCCAGGAAGGCACCGAGACCGGCGACGAGCTTGACGTCTCCGAGCCCCAGGCCGATGCGCCCGGTCCACGCCTCGTAGCCGGCCGAGAGACCCCAGAGCATCCCCCCCGCCAGACCGAGGCCCAGGGATGCCTGCAGCAGGCTGGGCGGGGGTTCGATCCACGCGCACGCGAGCCCAAGCGGAATCAGCGGCAGGGTGAGCGAGTTGGGAATGATGCGATGCTCGGCGTCGATGAAGGCCGTCGCCAGCAGCGCGCCCGCGACCCAGAAGCTCGCCAGCAGCCGAACGCCCGGCCCGAGGACCCAGAAGAGGCCCCCGAAGAGCAGCGCCCCCGAGAGCTCGACCGTCGGGTAGCGGGCCGAGATCCGCCGCCGGCAGCTCGGGCAGCGAGCCCGGAGCGCCAGCCACGAGACGATCGGCAGGTTGGCCCACCATGCGATGGTCCAGCGGCAGTGAGGACAGTGCGAGCGAGGCCGTACGATCGACTCGTTGCGCGGCAGACGCCAGATGACCACGTTGAGGAAGCTGCCGACCACCGCGCCCAGGACGAGCGAGAAGGCGAGCCCCGTCGCGGTCGATTCCGGCTCCATCGCAGCGTTGACTCGACTTCGACCCCAGGCCCTCAGCGGAAGTCGCGACGCCGGAACAGGATCACGCTCGCGATCAGCAGACCCGTCGAGTAGAGCGCCGCGTACCCGGTCGCCAACCATACCCGCGAGGCCGCGATGGGTCGACCTTCCGCGGCCAGCGACTTGAAGTCGAGGAGGTCCAGGTTGGGCAGGGTCCAGTAGAGCAGCTCGGTCGCGCGCTGCACGATCTCGGCCTCGGAGTGCTGGCCGAAGGCCCGCAGGTCCCCCAGCAGGTGACCGATCACCCACAGCGCCACGGTACACATCCCCGCCAGGTAGGGCGTGGTGAAGCTCGAGAAGAAGATCGCGACCGCCGTCACCAGGGCCAGCTCCACCCCGATCATGGCGATGGCCTGCACGAGGCCCGGGGTCACGGGCGAGGAGCGCAGCGCCAGCATGCCCAGGAAGCAGACGGCCATGACCGCCACCTCGACCGCCAGCACGGCGACCAGGCCCGCGTACTTGCCCAGCAGGAACTCCCAGCGGTGGAGGGGCCGGGCCAGCATGGTGTAGACGGTCTTCTCCGCGATCTCGCGGTAGACGAGCCCGATGCCGACGAAGATCGCGATCAGCGTCCCGAAGAGGGCGATGGCCGAGAGCCCGAAGTCCCGGTAGATGCGCTCGTTCCAGCCCAGGTTGATCTTGGCCGCGGAGATCGAGCTCGCGATCATCAGCAGCGCGAAGAAGAGCAGGTTGTAGAGCAGCCGGCTGCGTGTCGCCTCGCGGAAGGTATTCCCGGCGATGAGCCGCATGCGCACGAGCGACCGGGTCACGCGCCCTCCCCCTTCGCGAGCTCCACCATCAGATCCTCGAGGCTCCTTCGGTGGGGATTGAACGAACGGACGCGTGCGCCGGCGCTGCGAACCCGATCGAGCGCCTTCTCGGCCTCGGCCTCGTCCGCGAACTCCAGCGCGAAGAGGGCCCCCTGCGCGCGCGCACGGATCGCCTGGCTCGCGAGCGTCTCGGCGAGCGTCTCGTCGATCCCCTCGACCACCAGCTCGAAGCGGGCGGTGGCGGTCTGCAGGGGATCGTCGACCGCGCCCTCGTGCACGACCCGGCCGCGCACCAGCATGGCGACGCGGTCGCAGATCAGCTCTGCGTCCGAGAGGATGTGCGACGAGAAGAAGATCGTCCTGCCCTCGTCCCGGAGCTCGCCCAGCAGGTCCCGCACCTGCTTGCGCCCGATCGGGTCGAGGCCCGACATCGGCTCGTCGAGGATCAGGACCTCCGGATCGCCGATCAGCGCCTGCGCCAGGCCCGCGCGCTGGCGCATTCCCTTCGAGTAGCTGCGCAGGGGCCGGTCCGCAGCCTCTGCCAAGCCCACGCGCTCGAGCAGGCCGGGGATCCTCTCGCGGCGCGCCGAGCGAGAGAGTCCCATCAGCGCTCCGTGGAAGTCGAGGAACTCGCTCCCCGAGAGGTAGTCGTGAAAGTAGGTACCCTCCGGCAGGAAGCCCAGCCGCATGCGGCTCCGTGGATCGTCCACCGAGATCCCCGACACCCTCGCCCAGCCCCGGGTCGGCAGCACGAGCCCGGTGAGCATCTTGATCGTGGTGGTCTTGCCGGCCCCGTTGGGGCCGAGGAAGCCGAAGATCTCGCCCGGACGGACCTGCAGGTCGATTCCCGAGACCGCCTCGGTGCGACGCATCCAGAAGCCGGTCCGGAAGCTCTTGGCCAGGCCCGAGGCCTCGATCGCGAAGCGACTCATCGGGCCGACCGCACGGAGGTCTCGTCCTCCACTCCGTGGACGACCAGCGGGTCGTAGTCCAGGTCGGTCCAGGCGGCGCCGTCTCGCAGCGAGTAGCGACCTCCCTCGGGGTCGTGCGGCTCTCGCGCCAGGAAGCCCGCCCGGACCAGGTCGGCGACGCGCTCGGGAGCCGCGCCCCTCTCGGCCCGATAGCGGGCGACCGCGGCGTCGATACGTCGCAGGTCGGCGACGATCTCGAGATCGCGAAGCCGGGCCTCGAGCTCTGCGCGCACCTCGGGGATCTTCTCCTGCTGCAGACGCGCGATCACGAAGGCGATCGCCGTCTCGGGATCTCCGGCGCGGCTGTAGAGGCGCGCGGCCAGGAGAGGCAGGTAGCTCGGACCGCCCCGCTCGGCCGCCGCCCGCATCTCGTGCGCGGCGCGGGCCCAGTCGTGCTCGTACATGAAGTAGCTGTAGCCCTGCAGGAAATGCAGCCGCCAGCTGTCGGGCAGGTGGCGAATGCCCTTGTCGAGCAGCTCGATCGCGGCCTTCGGCTGATGTGCGAGCGAGGTCAGCACGCTGTGCATCAGGACATAGACGGTCTTGAAGCGCGGATCGATGTCGGTGATCAGCGTCGCGAGGCGTCCCGCATCGGCATAGCCCACGCTGGCGGAGCGCTCGTCTCCCACGTAGTTGACGGCCCGCAGCCAGAACAGGTCGGCCACGATGCGCTCGAAGCCGAGCGAGAAGATGCGCACGACGTGCCCGTCGGGCAGCGCCCCGACCGCGACGGAGCCCGGGCTCGCGGAGTCTCCGCGCTCGAGCGCGCGGCCGAAGAGATGCACCCCGACGCCCACGGCCAGCAGCGCCGTGGCCAGGCCGATGCCCGGCGAAGTGGGCCGAGCTCTCGCGAGGGTCCCCATCCTCGCCTCGGGATCGGATCCCCCACGCGGGAACTTGAGCCTCCCAGAAGAGCCCAGGACGCACCCCGTCAGCGCCCGGGTCTCGCTAGAAGATGTCGCGTCCGTGGCCCGAGAAGCAGGGGCCCACCCGATCGAAGATGACGTTCGCGGCGGTGGCCCAGTCGAAGACCCCCGCAGCGGGACAGGTGAAGACGCCCGCGATCGTCGCCCCGGCGAAGCCCGGCGCCACCAGCCCGTAGATCGCGACCACGCCGTCCCCGTCGAGATCCCCGCGCGCCTCGGCGGTGAAGTGGTCGAAGACGGGGCCCCCGGCGGGACCGCCGGTCACCGCGTACTGGAAGTAGGTCGGCCCTTCCGGGAGCCACCCCAGCAGACACCAGCCGGTTCGCGGTGGGCCGGCACAGGCGGCGAGGTCCGCCGCCCAGGAGAGCCGCCGGGTGCCCAAGGGACCGGACCCCCAGGCCGCGGGACTCGCGGCGGCCGGAACGTAGCTGCCGAACTCACCCTGGTACGCCTTCTCCGCTGCACGGATCGCAGCGAGATTGACGCGCGCCTCGCCCGTCTTCGCACGCAGCTGGAAGCGCATGAAGTTGGGGATCGCAATGGCGGCGAGGATGCCGATGATCGCGACCACGATCATCAGCTCGATCAAGGTGAACCCCGCGGGTGAGCGACCGTGCTTCGCGCTCAAGGCTCGAGCCTCCATAGGGGGGGAGACGACTCTCCCCCCACGAAGAGGGGGGCCGGGCGCCCGGCGCGCCGGGGCCGGCGGGGGGCGGGGGC
>JBHHYV010000058.1:0-22315 GCA_046757685.1 Myxococcota bacterium | reverse complement strand
AGGAGCTTGGCGACGCCTTCTCCTCCCGAGAGCGTCAGATAGTCGCGAAGCAGGCTCCGCCCGGACGCGTGCTCCGGAGAGCTCATGGCTCGAGCCTCACGCCCTGGCTCCCAGGTACGCCGCGAGCTCCCCGGCCGTCCATGCCGCGAGAAGCAGGCCCACCAGTGGCGCGAGCCGGACGAAGCGAGCCAGCGTGGGACGTCCCGCCCGCTGTGCCCGGAGCTTTCGCAGCCACAGGAGCCCGGGCAGCAGCGGCGTCATCAGAGCCAGCCCGACGCGCTCGAGGCGACTCGCCTCGCTGGCCCGCGTGACTCCGTAGAGGCGTCCCCAGGCGAAGCGCTCGCGAAGCAGATCCACCAGTTGCAGGTCGTCGCGGAGCTGGTCGCAGACCGGCGCCGGCGAGAGCCACAAGGTCTCGCCCGCTCGCGCGAGCGCCCAGTGCACCGTCGTCTCGTGGTAGCGCTCGCGCCAGAGCGGACGGGTCGCCTCGAGCGCTCGCCGCGTGTAGCAGACGTTCGTGTCCGAGAGCCACGGGGAGGGACCTGCTGCGAAGGGCGGCTGGTAGCGATCGTAGTCACAGAGGTACACCGCCCAGGCGAGGGCCCCGCGGCGTCCGTTCGCCACCGCACCCCCGACCGCCGCCAGCGGCGGCGTTCGGGGCTCCGCGTGCAGGTCGATCATCTGGCGCGCCCAGTCGGGGCGCGGGACTCCCCGATCCTCGACGATCGCGATCAGGTCGCCGCTCGCGGCGGCCAGGCCGGCGGCGCGTCGGAGGTCGAAGAGCTCGTGCTGGCCCGCCGCGCTGGACACCGGACGGCGGGTGGGGGGTGACCCGAGCGCCAGGAAGCGGGCGCCCGGGAACGATCGCTCGAGCGCCTCGATGCCCGCGACGGATCGGTCCCAGGGAACGATCACCTCGAGGGCAGGCACGCCGCGCTGGGCCTCGAGACCCCGCAGGCAGCGGGCGAGCGCCGCGCCCCCATCGACGACGGTGACGATGACGGAGAGCTGCACCCCTAGGAGGGGTCGCTGAGGCGGATGGGCCGACCGCTCGCCGACGACTCGCGTACGGCGTGCGCGATCTCGACGGCGCGGAATCCGGCCCAACCGTCCGCGAGCGGGACCTCGCGACCCTCGAGGCGCGCGGCCAGGTCCTCGAACTCGCGCCGGAAGGTCTCGACGGTCGTCGACTGCCAGCCTTGCAGCTTCTCGCGAACGATCAGCTGCGGGTAGAAGCGACGCTGCCGCCGGCGCGGTCCGCCGGGACGCTCCTGCGTCACGAGCAGGTTGTGCATGGGCGCATACGATCCGCGCACCATTCCCCGGTCTCCGTAGACCTCGAGCCGGATCCCGTAGCCGCACCACTCGTTCCAGGTGGCTTCGTAGCTGACCGGGACCCCGTCGACGCTGCGAAAGAGTGCCAGCGCCCGGTCTTCGGAGCCCTCGACCTGCCAGATGTGGCTGGCGGATGCCCCGTAGACCTGCTCGATCTCGCCCAGCACGTAGCGGGCGAGATCCGTCATGTGAATCCCCACGTCCATCATCGCACCACCGCCCGAGAGCTTTCCCAGGTACATCCACTCGGCGCTGAAGTTCGCGAGGCCGTCGTGACCCCCGAAGACCCGGACCTCGTCGACGGTCCCGATCCGTCCCTCATCCACCACCTGCTTCAGGTAATGGAAGGCCGGGTAGTAACGGTGGTTGAAGCCGACGGCGAGCAGCCGCCCGGAGGCGCGAGCGGCCTCGAGCACCCGCCGGCCGGAGGGAATGTCGACAGTCATCGGCTTCTCGACCAGGACATGCTTGCCCCGTTCGAGGGCCGCGACGACCTGGTCCGCGTGCAGGAAGGCGGGCGTCGAGATCACGACCCCGTCGATCGGCGCCGCGAGCAGCGAGTCGAGATCCGCGCAGGCGAGCGCGCCGTAACTCGCCGCCAGCTTCTCCCTGGCCGGCACGCTCACATCCGTCACGGCGACCAGCTCGCTCCCGGGACACTTCTCGATGGCCCGGGCACGCAGGGTGCCGATCGACCCCGCCCCGACGATCCCGAACTTCATGACCGTCGCCTCCGCCCGCTCCTGTTTACTCTTCGTCTTCCCGAGCCGAAACTAGATATCATGCGTCGGGCTCTCGCGCCGGAAAGCCGTTCGGGACGGCCCGCGCGCGTGCGTGAGGGCAGCCGACCCGAGCTGTCGGTCGTCGTCCCTTCGGTCAACGGCCTCGGAGACCTGCTGGGATGCCTCGCGGCGCTCCAGGCGCAGCGGGAGGACGTCGACCTCGAGGTCTGGGTCGTCGACCGACTCGGAGAGCACGTGCGCCACACGGCTCTGCGGGAGTTCCCCTGGATCCGCCTGCTGCGGGCCGCCTCGGACACTCCGATCCCGCGGCTGCGGGCGATGGCCTTTCGCGAGGCCCGGGGCGAGGCGATCGCGGTGATCGAGGATCACGTGATCGTCCCGCGCGGATGGGCGCGCATGCTGCTGGACGCGCTGGCGCAGGGCGACCGGGTCGTGGGGGGCGCCGTCGAGAACGCGGCCACCGGGACCCTGCTCGACTGGGCGGCCTTCCTGTGCGAGTACAGCCACTGCATGCCTCCGCTCTCTTCGGGGCCGGCGGAGTGGCTCACCGGGAACAACGTCGTCTACTCCCGGGACCTCCTCGACCGCTATCGCGAGGTGACCGAGGAGGGGGGCTGGGAGAACCGGCTTCACGATCGGCTGCGCGCCGATGGTGTCGTGCTGCGCTGCCGGCCCGAGATCGTGGTCGGCCACAAGAAGCACTACACGTTCGGAGAGTACCTGTCTCAGCGCTACCTCTACGCGCGTTCGTACGCGGGCGAGCGGGTCGCCGGAAAGCCGCTCTGGCGGCGCCTCGCCTACGGTGCGGCGAGCCTCGCGCTCCCGCCGATCCTGCTCGGCCGCATCCTCTCGCGGGTCCTGGCCAAGGGCCGCCACCGGGGCTGGCTGCTGCGGGGGCTTCCGCTGATCGCGATCTTCGTCAGCTCGTGGGGCGCGGGAGAGGTCGTCGGCTACTGCCTCGGGCCGGGAAACGCGCTGTCCAGGGTGCGCTGAGGCGCGTTCGCCGAGCGTCGAGGCGCCCCCCGGTGTCCGGGGGGTGTGCGAGACTCTCGCCGACCCATGGATCGAGCTGCGACACCCGGAGGGAGGACCCTCGCCGTGCTGCTGTTGCTCGCGGGCACTGCTTGCGGCGCCCGGGGCGACGGCCCTCCCCCGTCCCGCGACCTCTCGCAGGTGGTCTTCTCGTCGCCGCTTGGAGGAAGCGGCTACGACTCGGTCCGGGGACTCGCCCACGACCGTGACGGCAACCTCTATGTGACGGGGGGCACCTCGTCGCGGGACTTCCCGGTGACGAAGGGCGCCTGGATCCAGAGCTACCAGGGAGGCCCGGTCGACGGCTACGTCGCCAAGATCGACCCGGCGGGACTCCTGGTCTGGGCCACCTACCTGGGAGGGCCGAGCTACGACCGGGCCTACGCGATCGAGGTCGACGCGGAGGGTCGGGTCTGGGTGGCCGGGCGGGCGGGCGAGGGCTTCCCGACCACGCCGGGCGCCTTCCAGCCGGAGTTCCAGGGTGGCCCCCGCCATGGACCCTACCCTCCGGAGGACGGGTTCGTGCTGGCCCTGCGCCCGGACGGCTCGGGGCCGGTCTTCTCCAGCTACTTCGGCGCCCGAGACGATCCCGAGCACATCATCCGCGACATCGCCCTCGCTCCGGGCGGGGGAGTCTACCTGGCCGCTTCCTCCGACGGAGGCGACTACCCTCCCGGAGTCCGCGAGGCGTTTCCCCCTGGAGCGCGGCCGGCCGGGGGATCGGACGGGGTGATTGCGCGGGTCGCGCCCGACGGCTCGCAGCTGCTCTGGGCGCGCTACCTCGGAGGCTCCGGCGACGAGATGGGGCAGCCCGCCCTGCGGGTCGACGCTCGCGGAGACGTCTTCTACATGACGGTGACCGAGTCCGCGGACATGCCGACCACGGAGGGTGCCTGGGACCGCCACCTCGACGGCCGCAACGACTTTCACCTCTCCAAGCTCGACGACCAGGGGCAGCTCCTCTTCGGAACCTACCTCGGAGGCTCCGGCGAGGAGATGATCGAGACCCATACGCTGGCCCTCGACCCCGCCGGCAACCCGGTCCTCACGGGATCGACCCTCTCGCAGGACTACCCGACGACCGAAGGCGCCTTGCAGCGACGCTTCGGGGGCGCCGGGGGCCGCGGGCAGGGCCGGCGGACCAACTACCCGGGCGACACTCCGATCACCCGACTCTCGGCCGATGGCAGCCGGCTGCTGGCGAGCACGCTGCTCGGAGGGCGCTACGGCGAGGCGGGAGAGGGGATCGCGGTCGACGACGCGGGGCGCATCTACGTGGTCGGGGCGACCTTCTCGGACGACTTCCCGATCACGCCCGGCGCCCTGCAGTCCCGCCTGGGCGGACGGGCGAATGCCTACGCCGCAGTGCTCTCCGCCGACCTGTCCCGCCTCGAGTACTCGACGTTCGTGGGGGGCGAGACCCTGGTAGCCGGCCGCGCGCTCACGCTCACGGGCCCCACCACCTTCGTGCTGGGAGGCCTGGTCGGCAAGCCCGGGACCGGCTGGCCGCTCGTGCACGCCGGGGTGCGGGCGGCGCCTCCCCAGGAGAACGCCGTGCTCCTCTCACTGGACTGGATGCGCGGTCGCTGACTCCCCCGCCCGGCGGACCAGGAAGGGTCCCAGGGCCAGCCCGTCCAGCCCGGACAGGCGAAAGGCCCGGATCGCGTCGGCGGGAGACCGGACGATCGGCTCCTCGTGCATGTTGAAGCTGGTGTTGATCAGGCAACCGATGCCGGTCCGCCTGCGGTAGGCACTCAGGATGGCGTGCATGCCCGGGCTGACCTCGCGCCGGACCAGCTGCGGGCGCGCCGTCCCGTCGACGTGGACCGCCGCGGGACAGGTCTGCTTCATGACCTCGCGGCAGCGCACGACGAGGGTCATGAACTCCGCCGTCCGACGCTCGCCCTCTTGGAGCTCGAAGTACTCGTCCGCGTCCTCCATCCGGCAGATCGGCGCGAAGGGCATGAACTCGGTTCGGTGCAGCTGCGTGTTGAGCCAGTCGTTCACCGTCGGATCGCCGCAGTGATAGAGAATCGAGCGATGGCCGAGCGCGCGGGGACCGAACTCCATGCGCCCGGCGAAGCGCGCCACGATCCGGCCCTCGGCGAGCTCGCTCGCGATCCGCTCTTCGAGGTCCGCCGGCGCCTCCACCACCAGGTCGTCGCAGCCTTCGAGCTCCTTCTCGATCACCTCCGCGGAGAATCGGCTCCCCAGGAACATGTCGCGAACCGGGGCCGGCGGACAGGCGCGAAGCGCCAGGGCCGCGCCGACACAGAGCCCGCCGTCTCCCATGTTCGGAAAGACCCAGAGGGAGGCCGGCCGCAGCGCCTCGGAGAGGGCCATGTTGAGCTTCACGTTCGCGAAGAGCCCTCCCGCCAGCACCAGGTGGAAGGGGGCCTCCGGCGCATGGCGCCGGACCAGGCGCAGCATCTCGCGCTCGAGCAGCGTCTGGAAGGCGAAGGCGACGTTCTCGCGGGGATGGCCCGCCAGCAGCTTGCGGAGAGGGGCCTTGTAGTTGCGGTACTCGACCGAGTAGAGGTGAAAGCGACCCCGAAGCAGGTCCCGAAGCGTACGCAGGCCCGGCCGCGGAAAGCCCTCGGCATAGTAGCGCTTGCCGAGCCGGAACCCGTGGGACTCCGAGAGGGTCTGCTCGAGCGCGAGGATCAGCGAGGGGTCCGGCTTGCCGTAGCCGGAGAGCCCCGTGATCTTGCCCTCGTGGCGGCCCGCCTTGAATCCCAGGATCTGGGTGCAGGCGGTGTAGAACTGCCCGAACGAGTTCGGGTAGAAGAAGCGCTCCCGGCGCCAGATCGCAGCCCCTTCTCCGTACGAGAAGCTGATGCAGACGTCGTCGCCCACACCATCCGCCGTCACGATCAGCGCGCGATCCCGCGGCTGCGTGCGATAGGCCGACGAGGCGTGGGCCTCGTGGTGCTCGACGAAGCGAACCGGCGGTCGGATCCCGTACTCGCGCTCGAGGTGGCGCTCGATGGAGCGATAGCCCAGCGCCCGCCAGAAGTAGAAGAGCCGATAGAAGATGCGGCACAGGTGGGGGAAGTAGTCGTTCCACGCCTGGAAGTCGGCCACGTCCTCGCGAAAGCTCCGCCACGTCTGGGGCAGGAGATCGGTCCACTCGAGGCCGGCGACCGCCACGGCGTCGATCTCCTCCGGTCGGATGCCCGCCAGCCGAATCGCCTCGCGAATCGAGTCCTCGGGCGGATAGCGGTTGTCGAGCTTGAACCGGGTGAGCCGCTCCTCGTTGATCGCCGACAGGATCTCTCCGTCGCGCGTCACACAGGCACCCGTCTCGTGCGTGGTCGAGATTCCGAGGACCGTGCGCGGACACAGGTCGGGGACCTGCTCGGGCCAGCCCTCCAGGAAGGCCTCGGTCGTCGTCGGCGAGAAGTGCTCCCGGACGTCGCGCACCAGCCGCTCGCAGAACGCGAGCTTGCGCGTGCGTGAGAACAGGTTGTTCGTGAACAGCGCCATTCGCAGCCCCGAGATGTCGGGCTGGGGAGTCGCAAAGTCCGTGAAGTGGAAGAGCAGGGTCAGGTGGCGCTGGCGCGCGGCGAAGCGCCGGAGGGCCCAGCGAAAGTAGGGCCGCCGCAGGTAGAAGGCGTAGCAGGGGTGGAACATCGGCAGGCCGGGCCCGACATAGGGCATGGGGACCTCGATCAGCCCACGCCCGGGGAGCACCTCGAAGGGCTCCCGGAAGAGCCGCTGCAGGCCGAGCTTCTCGCGCAGGGCGAAGCTGGGAAAGATCGAGCTGTCGTAGCGGTAGCCGGCCTCGGCGAGGAGCGTCAGCGACTCGCGGTCGATCGCGAACCCGGGCGCTCGGAAGCCCAGGCAGGGCGCCCCGAGTGCATCCTCGATCTTCTTGCGCGCATCGACGATCTCCTCGCGCTTGTGCGCGGTGGAGATCCGGTCCAGGTAGCGGTGGTGTAGCCCGTGGCAGGCGACCCGGTGACCCGCCGCCACGATCGCCTCGAGGGAGCGGCGCTTGTGGAGATCGTCCAGGTCCGATGCGATCACGAAGTAGGTGGCCTCGATTCCGGCGCGCGAGAAGAGCTCCAGGGAGTTCTCGGCGGCGCTCTCGAAGAAGGGATCCCGGTCGCGCTGCCAGCTTCGGCCATGCCCGCGATGGATCGTCGCCAGGCCGTCCGTATCCACGTGCGCCCAGAACCGGGCGCGACGCAACGGGGACGAGGGCGATGGCCGTCCAGGCGGGTCGCTCGGTGCGTTCATCCGTCTCCGCTCGAATCCTGCTGGAGCCCGCCCGGCGCCTGACCTTCCAGCGCATTCCAGCGGATGGGGCTGGCACGTCAGGACCGTGCACTACTGTACCATCCCTTCGGTTCCGAGACCGCACATCCTGAGACCCGCCGCCGCCGCCGCAGCGCACGCGGGTGTCCGAGAGACTCGATTCAGAATCGGGGGGGTTCGGACGAATGAGGGCGCGGGCCGGCGCCTGGTCACGGACCTTCCGGGGCCCGGCCACTGCGGACGGGGTCGAGAGGTCGGGCCAGACGATGCCAGAGCCAGAGCGGATCGGGATTGCGCTGGATCCTCGCCTGGAGCGCTGGACGCCGGAGATCGGCTACGTCTTCCGCACCCTGCTGCGGACCGCGGGCTATGCCTGGGAGCTCCAGGTCCGCAGCGTCGAGCGGAGTGGAGACGCGGATGTCTACTACGGGACGCAGGCGCCGCGATCGGGCGCCCGCGTCCGGATCCGGGCCAGCGAGCTCGACTTCCGGAGGGCCGGGGAGCTGGAGCCTGCGCGCTGTCCCCGGGTCGCCGGGGTGCCCTACCCCATCTTCGATCCCCGGCGCTTCGACGCCGTGGGAGCTCCCCCGATCCAGGAGAGGGGCCCCACTCTCGAGCTGGGCTGCGACATCATCTTCGGCGCGTGGTGGCTGCTCTCGGGCGCACGCGAAGCGCGCTACCCGCGCGATCGTCGCGACAACCTCCAGATCGCGGGCAGCGCCCTGGTACGCTTCGGGCTGCTGGAGCGGCCGTGCGTCTCGCTCTGGGCGCGTCGCCTGCAGACCCACTTCGAGGCCGCAGGAAGGAAGGCGCTCCGCCCGCCCTGGGAGGGTCGACCCTCCCGCGCCACTCTCGCGCTCAGCCACGACGTCGACTACCCCGAGATCGTGGGCTGGATCGAGGCGCTCCGCCGGATCGGGGCACGCGGTTCCCGGGCCCTCCCCGAAGCTCTCCGCCTCCTGCGCGGGGGCGACCCGTTCTGGCGCTTCGACGACTGGGTCCGCTTTGCCGAGGAGCAGGGCACGCGGCCGACCTTCTTCTTCATGGCCCGCCAGGGCTCGATCCTAGGACACCTGATCTCCGATCCCGATGCCTTCTACGATATCGGGGCACCCCGCTTCCGGGAGCTCTTCGGCAGGCTCCGGCGGGCCGGCTGCGAGATCGGTCTCCACACCTCGTTCGGCGCCTGCCGCGAGCCCGAGCGCTACGCGCGCGAGAGGCAGCGGCTCGCGCAGCTCAGCGAAGGCCCGGTCGAGGGCAACCGACACCACTACTGGCACCTGGACCCGCGGGCCCCCGACCGAAGCCTGCGCGACCAGCAGCTGGCGGGCTTCAGCTGGGATAGCTCGCTCGCCTTCGAGTCCCATCCAGGCTACCGGCGCGGCATCTGTCACCCCTTCCGACCCTTCGACCCGCAGGCCCGGACGGAGCTCGACCTCATCGAGCTCCCGCCGGCCTGGATGGACGACCACTTCGATCGGCGCCTGGCGCAGAGCGGCATCCGCGATCCGGACCCCTGTGCGCTTCGGCTCGTGGACGCGGCCCGAGCGAGCGGAGGAATCGTAGTCGTCGACTACCATGTGCGCGGCATGAACCGAGCCCTCTTCCCGCGCTACGGGGCCTGGCTCGAGCGCTTCGTGCGCGAGCGCCTCGGCTCCGACGTCGCGTTCCGGACGCTGGGTGAGCTGGCAGCAGGCTTCGACACGCACGCCGCTCGGCTGGAGGCCGCCTCGTCCGGGCTGCGAGAGGCGTGCTCGTGAGGCCGGTACACATCGAGCCTCTGGTGCCCGATCTCGAGGCGAGGTGGGAGAAGTTTGCGACCGAGAGCGCGAGCGCGGGGATCTATCACTCCCTGGCCTGGCGCGAGGTGGCCCTCGAGGGTCTGGGGCACGTGCCGGAGCATCTGTGCGCCGTCGACGCGCGGGGGGAGGTGTGCGGAATCCTCCCGATCTTCCGGGTCGGGGGGATCTTCGGCCGGCGGCTGGTCTCGGTCCCGATGCGCGACCGCGGGGGACCGATCGCCGCGAGCGACGGCATCGCGCAGGCGCTGGTCGCGGCAGCGATCGACCGGACCCGGGAGCTCGGCGCCCGCTACCTGGAGCTGCGCGGCCTCGAGCCCCTGAGCCCGGAGATCCTGGGGGAGCATCCGTGGCGGCTCTCTCGCGGCTGGCTGACGCACCGTCTCGACCTGACACCGGGGCGGGACGCGCTGTGGAAGGCCCTCGACAAGAACTCGCTCCGATGGTCGATCGGGCGCGCGCGCCGAAACGGGCTGCGGGTCGAGACGGACTCGACGCGGGCCGGCGCCGACCGCTTCCACGACCTCTTCGTCCGAACCCGCTGCTCGATGGGGATTCCGCCCTTTCCTCGAGCGCTCTTCCGGGCCATCTGGGCGCACCTGATCCAGCACGAGCGAGCCCAGCTCTGCTTCGTCTATCGCGACGGGGCGCCGATCCATGGACTGATCAGCTTCTTCTCGGGAGACACCTTCATCCCCGCCTATGCCGCGCCCCAGAATGCGCATCGGAAGCTCTACGGGAACGAGCTCTTGATCTGGCACTCCATCGAGTGGGCCGCGGATCGGGGGTTTCGCAGCTATGACTTCGGGGCCGACTCGGTACGCCAGGAAGGGCTGCACTTCTTCAAGCGCAAGTGGCGGGCCGTCCCGCACCCGATGGCCTACCACTCCCTGCACCCTCGCAGCCCGGACGGCGGCGCGCCCCCCGACTTCGACTCGAGCGGTCCGGGCTACCGGGCCCTGCGCGCCCTCTGGCAGCGGCTGCCCCGCGCGCTCGCCCGTCCGCTCGGCGCGTGGGTCACGCGGCAGCTCAGCTGATGGCCGAGACCCGGTCCGGAGTCCCCGATGCAACGGGCGTCACCCGGACGCGGGCCCTGTGCGGCCGGGATCTCGAGGCGGTGGCGCAGCTCTACCGGGTCTCGTTTCCCGAGAGGGTCGCCCGCCTCGGACGGGAGCGCTCCGCTCGCGCTTGGGTACACGACCAGCTCGAGCTGCTCTGCGCCCGCTATCCCCGCACCAGCTTCGTGGCCGAGCGCGAGGGGCGACTGGCAGGGTTCTTGATCCTGACGGTGCCCCGCGGGGGGCCGATTCCAGTCGCCGGGGCCGACCTCGAGCGACGACGCATGCTCCGCCGGGCGCTCACGGGCGTCTACGGCCTACCCTTGCGAGCCGCGCTCGACGCCGGGCTCTCCCGGCTCGGGGCGCTCGGAACGGGCCTTCCCCTGCGACGCACCCCCCACGTCGCGGCGATCGCCGTCGATGCCGCGTTCGCGCGCTCGGGAGTCGGCCGCGCCCTCGTGTCGCGGGCGCGCGAGGTGTGCGCGGGGTCGTTTCGCGCGATCTGGCTCAACGTCGAGACGCATCACGCAGCCGCCATCTGCTTCTACGAGCGCCTCGGCTTTCGCTGTCTACGCCGCGGCCGGCGAGAGCAGCGGATGTGGCTCGATCTGGGAGACCCCCGCGAGAGCGCCGCTCCATGACCTCGATCTACGCGAGCGAAGCGGCGGCAGCCCTCCCCCGCCTGCTCTCGATGCTCGACCGCGAGCGGCACCAGCCGAGCTTTGGCAGCTTCGACCGCGACCACTGGGCGTGGAAGTTCCGGGACTTCCCGCTCACGATGCTCCAGTACGGGCTGGTGCCACTGGCGGCGGTGTGGGCCGGGGCGCTGCCGGGTCACGCGGCTCGGCACAACGACCGATTGAGAGACTGGATCGTGGGTGCCATCGACCAGACCCTCTCTCGCCAGCACGCGTGCGGCGCCTTCGACTCGGTTGCGCCGAATACCTTCGACCACGGAGTCACGCTCGCCATGACCTTCATCCTGGACGAAACGGCGCGCCTGCTGTCGGACGCGTTGCCCGCCCCCGTGGGGCTGCGCGTGGAACGCGCGCTGGCGCGCGCGGCGGACTTCGCGCTCGACAGCCACGAGGGCTACGCGTTCATCTCGAACCACCGGGCCCTCTTTGCGCTGGCCTACCACGCGCTCTTCGAACGCTTCGACCGCGCCTCGTTCGCCGAGGCGCGCGATCGGGCGCTCGCCGGGATCCTGGCCCACCAGTCCCCGGACGGCTGGTACGAGGAGTACGGCGGCCCCGACCCCGGCTACGAGACCCTCGGGCTCTTCTACCTGTCGCTGCTCTGGGAGCGAGCGAACCCTCCGGGTCTGCTGGCGTCGCTGGAGCGGAGCATCGAGTTCCTGGCCCACTGCGTCCAGCCCGACGGCAGCGTGGGCGGCGCGTGGGGCAGTCGACAGACGCGCCACTTCTTCCCCGCGGGGCTGGAGCGCCTGGCGGGCGCGCTGCCCCGCGCGGGGGCGATCGCCCACTTCGTCCGGGATCGACTGGGCTCCAACGCCGTCGTCACCCTGCGGAGCGTCGACGCCGAGAACCTCCCCACGCTGCTGCATGCCTACCTGGATGCGGCCGAGCATACGCCTCGCGGCGAGCCCCAGGGCGAGATCCCTTCCCTCCCCTGCCAGAGCCTCCGGGGCCGGCGCGACTTTCCGGCATCGGGCATCACGCTCACGGCGACGGATCGCTACTACGCACTCGCCCACGGCGCGCGCGGAGGTCTGCTTCGGGTCTTCGAGCGCACGACCGGGCGCCTTTGCTACGAGGATGCGGGCTACGTGATCCGGACCCGCGGCCGGTCGTGGGTGTCGCAGCTGGCGGGACTCGGATCGGTGTGCGAGACGAGCAAGGGGAACGTCGTGCGCTGCCGGAAGCGCTTCTTCCGGTACCGTCCCCTGCTCCCGACGCCGCTCCGGATGGGGCTCCTGCGTGCGCTCAATCTGACCGTGTTCCGATCCAGGCGAGTGGGCGCCTGGATCCGGGATCGGCTGGTCCAGCGCCTGGTCTCGGGCGGCCGACCCGGCGCCTTCGAGCTGCTCCGCACGATCGAGTTCCACAGCGACCGGATCCGGGTCCACGACCGACTGGTGCGCGAGTCGCGCGCGGCTCCCGATACCGTCGACCTGGTCCGCTCGCTCGGCCCGCTCCACATGGGATCGGCACGCTACTTCCATGCCTCCGATCTCGCCTCCACGCCCCTGCCCCAGGCGACGGGGCTGCGAGAGGCGCTCGCGCGCGCACGCACGGGAACGCTCGACTTTACGCTCCGCTTCGGACCCCAGCCCGGGGTCCAGCTTCTCTCCGACACGGGGGACCTGCTCCAATGATCTACATCCTGCTCCCCGCCTACAACGAGGAGCTCGCCCTGCCTCCACTGCTGGAGCGAATCGATCGCGAGCTCGGACGCCACGGGCTCGCCTGGCGAGCCGTCGTCGTCAACGACGGGAGCTCGGACGGAACGGTGCGCGTGCTCCAGACGCTGGGCGAACGCTTTCCGATCGACGTGGTCTCGCATCGCTACAACCGTGGACTCGGCGAGACGGCGCGGGACGGCTTCGAGCACGTGGTCGAGGTCGGCCAGCCGGGCGACGTGGTCGTGCGCATGGACTGCGACGACACGCATGACCCGAGCTACATCCCTGCGATGCTCGAGAAGATCCAGGAGGGCTACGAGGCCGTCATCGCCTCACGCTACGCGCCCGGCGGCGGCCAGCGCGGCGTCGACGCCTATCGCCGGGCCATCAGCCGCATCGCGAACGGGATCATCAAGGCCTTCTTCCACATCCCTGGCGTATGGGAGTACACATGCGGCTTTCGCGCCTACCGGGTCGAGTTGATTCGCGATGCCCTGCAGATCTTCGGGAACCAGTTCATCGATCTCAAGGGCATGGGGTTCACCGGGACAGTCGAGAAGATCATCAAGCTCAAGCTGATGGGGGCGCGGGTGACCGAGATCGGCTTCGTCCTGCGCTACGACCGGAAGCCCAGTGAGAGCAAGGTCGTCACCAGCATCACGACGCTGGGATACCTGATGCTGATCGCCAAGTACTGGGTGTTCTGGGGCTCGCGGGGCGCGGAGTGGCGACAGCAGATCGCCGCCCGCCGGCGTCGCGTCTACGACACCACCGGCCACCTGCGAAAGCGCCCCGGGGACGAAGCCTGATGTGCGGGATCGCCGGGATCCTCGAGCGTGGAGCTGCGCCCGACGCGAATCGCGCGCCCTGCGAGCGGATGATGGAGGCCCTCGCGCATCGCGGTCCGGACGATCGGGGGCTTCACCTCGAGCCCGGGGTGGCGCTGGGTCACACGCGCCTCTCGATCATCGATCTCGAGGGCGGTCGGCAGCCGATGTCGAACGAGGATGGCTCGATCTGGCTGGTCTTCAACGGCGAGATCTACAACTACCTCGAGCTCCGGAGGGACCTGTCGAGCCGCCATCGCTTTGCGACGCACAGCGACAGCGAGGTGCTCGTCCATCTCTACGAGGAGATGGGAGAGCGGATGCTCGAGCGTCTGAACGGGATGTTCGCCTTCGCGATCTGGGACTCGCGGCGGCAGACGCTCTTCGCTGCGCGCGACCGTGTCGGGATCAAGCCCCTCTACTGGACGATGCACGAGGGACGTCTGGCCTTCGCGAGCGAGCCCAAGGCGCTCTTCCGCGCAGGGGTGTGCGCGGCGGAGCTCGATTCCCAGGGATTCGAGGAGTATCTCTACTTCCAGCTGACGCTGGGCGACCGGACGTTGTTCCGGAACGTGTCGAAGCTGGAGCCGGGCTGCTACCTGAGCTTCCGGCTCGAGCGCGACTCGGAGCCCTCGACCGTCCGCTACTGGGACTACTCCTGGGACGTCGATTCCCATCACACCGAGGAGTACTACAGCGAACAGCTCCTCCTGCTGCTCCAGGACGCGGTCCGGCTGCGGCTCCGGAGCGACGTCCCGGTCGGGGCCCACCTGTCGGGAGGCATGGACAGCTCCACGGTCGTCTGCCTCGCCGCTGAGCCCTACGGCGGGGAGTTCCACACGTTCACCGGCGCCTTCCGCGAGGGGCCCGCGTACGACGAGACCGCCTATGCACAGGCGGTCGCCAAGCACGTCGGCTCGGTCCACCACGAGATCTGGCCGACACCGGAGGAGTTCGCGGACGTGATGCCGAAGCTCGTCTACGCCATGGACGAGCCCGCGGCGGGGCCGGGTCTGTTCCCGCAGTACTGCGTCTCGAAGCTGGCTCGGGAGCACGTCAAGGTGGTGCTGGGTGGACAGGGAGGCGACGAGATCTTCGGCGGGTATGTCCGCTACCTCGTCGCCTACCTCGAGCAGTGCCTGAAGGGCGCGATCTTCGGAACCCAGGAAGAGGGCCGCTACGTCGTCACCTGGGAGAGCATCGCCCCCAACCTGGGCCTGCTCCAGCGCTACCGTCCGCTCCTGCAGAGCTTCTGGCGGGAAGGCCTGTTCGAAGACATGGATCGGCGCTACTTCCGGCTCATCGGCCGTAGTGAGGATGCCGATCAGCTCCTGGTCCCGGAGCGCTTCGGTCCCGACGCGCGGGAGCGGCTCTTCGACACCTTCCGCCGCACCTTCAACCATCCCGGCACGCAGAGCTACTTCAACCGAATGACGCACTTCGACCTGAAGACGCTGCTGCCCGCGTTGCTGCAGGTCGAGGATCGGACCGCGATGAGCGTCTCTCTCGAGTCGCGCGTACCCCTGCTGGATCACCGGATCGCCGACCTGATCACCCGCATGCCGCCGACCTTCCGCTTCCGCGGGGGAGACACGAAGCGCGTCTTCAAGGAGGCGGTCCGCCAGGTCCTTCCTCACGAGATCCTCGGTCGTCGGGACAAGATGGGCTTTCCCGTCCCCCTGACCGAGTGGGCGCGCGGGCCGCTCCGGGAGTTCCTGGGAGACGTGCTCCTGTCGACACGGGCGCGCCAGCGAGGCCTGTACCAGATGCAGGCGGTCGAGTCCCTGATCCGAGGAGAGCGACCCTTCGGGCGACAGCTCTGGGGCCTCCTGAACCTGGAGCTGTGGCACCGCGCGTTCCTGGACGGAGACGGGGCGGGATCGCACCCGTGAGCTCCCCCGCACGCAGCTCCCGGCGCTGGGGATCGCTCGCCCTGCGGCTGGCCATCGCGCTGGCACTCCTCGGCTACCTGGCCGAGTCCGGTGCGATCGAGTGGCGATCGCTGCTACGCCTGCTCGACGAGTGGCCACGGACGGTCGCTGCGCTCGCCCTCTTCGGCGCCTGCTCGATCGTCACCGCGCTGCGGCTGCCCCTGCTGCTGCGCCCCATGGGCTTCCACCTCGCGCCGCCGGCAGCCGTTCGTCTCGCCTTCATCGGCATGTTCTTCAACCTCTGCCTGCCCGGGGGCGCGGGTGGGGACGCCGTCAAGATCTACTACTCGATCGAGGGACACCGCGGCACGCGGGCGGAGCTGGCGACGATCGTGATGCTGGACCGCGCCGTGGGCCTGCTCGCGATGCTCGCCTGGCCGCTCCTGGCGCTCCCGGCGTTCCCGGGGCTTCTGGCGCACTCGCCGATGCTGCACGTGCTGATCAGCCTGTCCGGCGTCGCGACCCTCGGAGGTGGAGCCGCCCTGGCACTCGTGACCCTCACCCCGACCGCAGCCTGGACGCGCGTCTCCCGGGCGATCGCGCGCCTGCCCCTGGGCCGCCTGGTCGAGCGCATCCTCGAGCAGGTGCGCTCCTACCGGGCGCATGCCGGACGCCTCGCCGGCGCCCTCGGCGTCTCCCTCCTGGCGCACACGCTGGCGGTCGGAGTCATGCTCCTGCTTGCGGACATCGTGGTTCCCGGGGGCGTGCGGCCGGAGATGGCGCTGCTCGTCCCGATCGGGTTCGTGGCGAACACCCTGCCGCTCACTCCCGGAGGGCTGGGCGTGGGCGAGGTGGCCTTTGGACGTCTCTTCGAGGGAGTCGGGCTGACGGGCGGGGTCGAGGTGATGCTGGCCTGGCGGGTCATGCTGATCGCCGCCGCGGCGCTGGGTCTCACCTTCTATCTCGACGGCCGCCGGCGCTTCGTGGAGCGGACGATCTCACCGTGAAGGTCGCGACGATCGTCGGGGCCAGGCCGCAGTTCATCAAGGCAGCGCCCGTCAGCCGGGCCCTGGCCGAGGGCCACCACGAAGAGGTGTTGATCCACACGGGCCAGCACTACGACACGGACATGTCCGACGTCTTCTTCGCCGAGCTCCCGATCCCCACGCCATCCGTCAACCTGGAGGTCGGCTCGTCGACCCCGGGGCGCCAGACGGGCGAGATCCTGATTCGCGTCGAGGAGGTCCTGGCGGCGGCCGTCCCGCGTCCGGACTGGGTGCTCGTGTACGGCGACACCAACTCGACGCTCGGCGGCGCGCTCGCGGCGCGAAAGTGCGGGATCTCCCTCGCTCACATCGAGGCCGGGCTGCGCTCGTTCAATCCCGCGATGCCCGAGGAGCACAATCGGGTCCTCGTCGACCACTGCTCGCAGCGCCTCTTCTGTCCCACCCGGACCGCGGTCGAGAACCTGGCCGCCGAGGGCATCGCGACGGGAGTCCACCAGGTGGGCGATACGATGCTCGACGCGGTCCTCCAGTTCTCGGACCTGGCGCGGGAGCGGTCGACGATCCTCCGCCGGCTCGGGCTCGAGCGGGGGGGCTATCTGCTCGCGACGATCCACCGGAACTACAACACCGACGACCCGGGAGCGCTCGCTCGCCTGGTGGGCGCCCTGGAGTCGCTCGGAGAGGCGGTCGTGTTCCCGGTGCACCCGCGGACCCGCAAGGAGCTCGAGAAGCTCCCGGCATTCTCCCCGCGAAACCTGCGCCCGATCGAGCCGGTCGCCTACCTCGACATGCTCGAGCTCGAGGCCCACGCCCGGGGGATCCTGACCGATTCGGGGGGCATGCAGAAGGAGGCCTTCTTCCTGGGCGTGCCCTGCGTGACGCTGCGCCCGGAGACGGAGTGGGTGGAGACGGTCGCGAGCGGCTGGAACACCCTCACCGGCTCGGATCCCGACCGGTTGAGGGCCGCGGTGGCTTCGCTCGAGCGCCCCCCGGAGCGGCCCGCGGACCTCTTCGGAGCCGGCGACGCCGCCGCGCAGATCGTCCGGCGGCTCGCCGCGAGCGGCTCAGCCGGCTGATCCCGCGGGGTCATCTTCGACGAGCCGGATGGCATCGTCCGACTCGCGGCGGTACCTGCGCGGGCAGCGGGTGCAGGTGGACGACGCGCCTTCGAAGCAGAGCTTCTGGCCGCAGGCACAGGCCCAGCCGATCCGCCGCGCCGGAACCCCCGCGACGAGCGCATGCGCGGGCGTATCGGCCGCCACGACGGCACCGGCGGCGACAAAGCTGTGCGCCCCGAGCGTCACGCCACATACGATCGTCGAGTTGGCTCCCAGCGTAGTCCCCCGCCCCACGCGCGTCCGCTCGTAGGCCTCCCGGCCCTTTCGAGGGAACTCCGCACGCGGGCTCCGAACGTTCGTGAAGACCACGCTCGGGCCGCAGAAGACCCAGTCCTCGAGCTCGACGCCCTCGTAGACCGAGACGTTGTTCTGGATCCGCACGTCGTCGCCAATGATCGCGTGCGGGGCGACGTTCACGTTCTGGCCGAGGGTACAGCGGCGGCCGATCCGGGCGCCCGCCTGCACGTGACAGAAGTGCCAGATCCGCGTGCCCTCCCCGACCTCTGCGCCCGGATCCACGAAGCTGGAGGCATGGATCCGGGTTCCGCGGCCGTGGCCCTCCGCGGCATCCTCCCCCGTTGGCTCACCGCTTTCTCCGACGAGGCTTCGGGTCGCCCGCTCGAGGATCTCGAGCACCTCGATCGCACTCTCGGGACCCGCGACCTCGGCCGGGGGACCCTGGAGATGATCGATGAAGTACCGGAGCTCCTCCGTCAGCGGCATCTCGCGGTCGTAGGGGATCGTCTCCGTCGGGCCGTCGCGCTTGATCGGCTCGCCCTCGATCCAGTCGATGCCCTTCTCGTAGAACAGGAGCTCCTTCGTCTCCGACGCATCATCGAAGGACAGCATTCCCCGCGAGCCGATCAGCACCAGCCGGTGCTCCTTGTAGGGATGGAGCCAGCTGACGAAGATGTGACCGACGATGTTGCGCGGGTAGGTCAGGATGGTGAGCGTCGAGTCCTGGATCCGGGGCTGCAGGAATGCGCCCCCGCGCGAGACGACCTCGAGCGGACGAGCCCCGACCAGGTGCTGGAAGATCGAGACGTCGTGGGGGGCGAAGCTCCAGAGGATGTTCTCCTCGGTTCGAACCGTCCCCAGATTGAGGCGGTTCGAGTACACGTACTGCAGCCGACCGAGCCGTCCCGCGTCCAGCCACTCCTTGATCCGGCGGATCGCCGGGTGGAAGAGCAGCACGTGACCCACCATCAGCGGAACGCGGCAGCGCGTGGCCGTCGCGGCCATGTGGCGCGCCTCGTCCGCGGTCAGGGCGAGCGGCTTCTCGACCAGAACCGGGTGACCCGCCTCCATGATGCGCTCGGCGATCCGGCCGTGGCTCTCGGGGGGCGTGGCGACCACGAAGCCATCGGGCCGCGAGGCGAGAGCGACCTCGAGACTCTCGAAGGCGCGCGCCTCGGGGTGCCGGGCGGCGATCTGCTCGCGACGGGCCGGGTCCGAGTCGACGAACCCAGCGAGGCAGCCCAGCTCCGAGAGCGTGCGCACATGGTTCTGACCCCAGCGCCCGGCCCCGACCACGCAGATCCGTGGCTCAGCCATAGAAGCGCTCGATGGACTCGATCACGCGATCCTGCTGCGCCTGGGTGAGCTCGGGATAGATCGGGAGCGCCAGGGTCTGGCGCGCGGCCCGCTCGCTCTCGGGTAGATCGCCCTCGCGGTATCCCCAGTCCGCGAAGCACTCCTGGAGATGGAGCGGGACCGGATAGTAGATCGCGTGCCCGATCTGCTCGCGCGCCAGCGCGTCGGCCAGCGCGTCGCGGCGATCGGGGACCCGGATCACGTACTGGTGATAGATGTGGTGCGCGCGCTGCCAGCGGAGCGCCGGCTTGGCGAGGCCGGCCACCTGGAGCTTCGCGTCGTAGTACGCCGCTCGCTGGCGGCGGCCTTCGGTCCACGCGTCCAGGTGCGGAAGCTTCACGCGCAGCACCGCCGCCTGGATCGCATCGATCCGGAAGTTGCCTCCGATCCGGCGGTGGTAGTACTTGGGACTCGAGCCATGCACGCGCAGGATCCGCAGCTGCTCCGCGAGTGCGTCGTGGTCGGTCACCACCATTCCCGCGTCGCCCAGCGCCCCCAGGTTCTTGCTCGGAAAGAAGGAGAAGCAGCCCAGGGTCCCGAGCGTTCCCGCGCACCGCTCTCCTTCGCGAAGGGGGATCCGCGCTCCGATCGCCTGGGCCGCATCCTCGATCACCGGGATCTCGTGGCGTCGAGCCAGCTCGAGAATCGGCACCATGTCCGCGCCCTGGCCGTAGAGGTGGACCGGTAGGATCGCGCGAACCCGCGCGCGAGCCTCGGGATCGCGCTCGAGAAAGTCCTCGAGCCGTCGCGGGCACAGGTTGTAGGTGTCGGGGTCGATGTCGAGGAAGACCGCTCGCGCTCCGACGCGCGCGATGCAGCCCGCCGTGGCGAAGAAGGAGTAGGGAGTCGTGATCACCAGATCGCCCGGACCGATCCCGAGGGCCATCAGCGCGACGAGCAGTGCGTCGCTTCCCGAAGAGACGCCGATCGCGTGGCGTACACCCAGGAACCGGGCGGCCTCGCGTTCGAAGGACTCGACCTCGGGCCCCAGGATATAGCGGGTCGAGGAGAGCACGCGCAGCAGCGCCTCGCGCAGGTCCCCCTCGATCGGATCCAGCTGCGCCTTCAAGTCGAGGAGCGGTACCTTCATGAGGACGCGAGGCTCGCCCAGGATGCGGCCGGAATCAACGGGCACACAGGAGAGCGGAGACGACGATGAGCCGGCGGCGCGACTGGATCCCGATCGGGCTCGCGGCCTGGACGCTGGCCCTCTACCTGCCGGCGGCGGGCTGGGGCATCCCTCACGCGACCGGTCCCGATCGCATCCACGCGTGGGGGAATGACGACCTGGTGCCGCTCGCGCCCCTGGCGGAGATGTCGAACGTCTTCGTCGAGGTCGGTCCCCATCGCAACGTCGCCTATCCCCTCTTCCACTACCTGCTCCTCGCGGCCGCCGATGCGCCCTACCTGGGTGCGCTCATGCTCTCCGGAGACCTGGTCCACCCGACCGGTCGCTATCCCTTCGGCCTGCGCGATCCCGTATCTGCATTCGAGACCCTCTCGTGGATCGGCCGGGGCGTCACGCTGCTGCTGGCCCTGGCCACCGTGCTCGGCGCCTACCTCACCGGCCGCGAGCTCTGGGGGCGCGCGGCGGGTCTACTCGGCGCGGTCTGCGCCGCCTGGATGTTCCCGATGGTGTACTACGCAAACACGGGGAACCTGGACGTTCCCGTGCTGGGCTGGACGAGCCTGGCGCTGGCGTGCGCCGCGCGCAGCCTGAAGCGCGGCCTCAGCCCGCGTCGCGCGGTCACCCTGGCGTCGCTCGTCGCGCTGGCCGGCGCCACCAAGGACCAGTCCGCGGGCTCGTTCGCGCTGCTGCTGCCGTCCCTGCTCGCCCTTCACCTGCGCGCCCCGGCGAACGGAGCCCGCCTTCGCCCCCTGCTCGCGGGCGCGGCCAGCGGCCTGGGAGTCTACCTGCTGGCCAGCGGCGTCCCCCTGGACCCGGAGCGCTTTCGGGAGCACCTGGGGCTCCTGACCCAGGTCTCGGTCGAGAGTCCGCTCTACCTGCGTCACCCCGGCAGCCTGGCCGGCATCCTCGCCCAGAGCACCGACCTGGTCTTCCAGCTGGTCGACGTGATGAGCGCTCCGATCCTCGCGGCCGCCGGGGTCGGCGTAGGGCTCGCGCTGCGAGACGACCGTCGGTCGCTCCTGCTGCTGCTCTCGAGCCTCGGCTTCCTGGGAATTCTCGTTCCCGTCGGCTTCAGCCGCATCCACTACCTGCTTCCCGTCGCGCTCCCGCTGTGCCCCTTCGCGGGACTCGCGCTCACCCGGCTGACCCAGGGGCCGGGACGCTGGCGCGTGGCAGGCTGGGTCGCGGCGCTCGCGATCCCCGCCTACGCCTCCCTGCGATCGGTGGACCTGACCTACGCGATGATCCACGACTCGCACCGGCCCGCGGCGAGGTGGCTCGCCGGGCACCTGCGAACCGGAGACCGGGTCGCATACTTCGGTGCTCCGATGAAGAACCCGGCGCTTCCGGCGGGGGTCGAGACGCTGGGGATCGACCGCCGGAGCGAGGGCCTCGAGCGACTCCTGGCCGAGCGCCCGGAGATCGTGCTCGTCATGCCGGAAGACACCGACGAGGACCGCAACCGCGTGGAGTGGAGGCACGGCCGCTTCTCCGTCGCCAGCCGCTACCTGTCGGATGCCGTGTGGCGCGGGCTCCGCGACGGGACGCTCGGGTACCGCCTCGTCGCGCGCTTCCAGACGCCTCGACTGCTTCCATGGATCTACCGGCCGCACCTTTCGTACGCGAGCGTCAACCCTCCGATCCAGATCTTCGCGCGAGACGATCGAGCCCGGGACCTTCCAGCGCTGTCCGCCTGGACGACGGCTCCCCACAACCCCCCCACCTGGCGGATCAACGAGCCGCTCCGCGCGCCGGGAGCCTAGCGGGCGAGGGTCAGCGACGCGTGATGCGCCGCGCCATGCGCGCGAACTCCTGGACGTACTGCGCCCGCCAGCGGATCCCGGCGATCCCCCGGAACGCGTAGTACCGTCCCGACTCGAAGAGCACCGCCTCATAGACGAGGCCCGGCCGCTTGGTACCCCGGTTGATTCCCTGCGCCAGGAGCTCGCAGCCCTTCATCCCGTCCGCCTCGATCGGGCCCTTCGCCAGCGGGGTCACGTCGGAGAACTCGCGCATCGAGCTCACCAGCGTCGAGCAGAACTCCGCGCGCTGGTCCTCCTCGACGCGCCGGGACACCGTCGTAACGACGAGCAGGGGCTCGTCGGGTCCCGCGGCGCGGACCCGACCTCCGCGCGAGAACACCAGCTCCGGGCCGTTCCTCGAGGCAAACTCGAGGGT
>JBHHYV010000057.1:0-22369 GCA_046757685.1 Myxococcota bacterium | reverse complement strand
GAAGGGTTCGTGGTCGAGGCCAACTTCGTCTCGGTCCCGTTCCTGCCTCGTTATCTAATCAAGATCTACGGCAAGGCACGGGCGGCTGATCCCACGCGGCTCGATCTCCTCCGTCTCGAAGAGGCGCAGGACAAGATCCAGGATGGGGTGACGACGGCCCGGGAGCTCGGCGACGATCACATACCGACGTCGATGGTGGGGCTAGGGGCGGAGGCAAGACCTTCGAGCTCACCATCCCGCTCCAGGCGGGGTCATGAAGAACCTCTGGCAGCGTCTCCTGGAGCTGTGGCAGGGTCGCAGCGCCCGCGAGCGGGTCCTGCTGGGGACCGCCCTGGCGGTCGTCGCATGGACGACCGTGCAGCTTGCGATCGCCGCGCCGCTGCGCTCCAAGCTCGCTGCAGCGCGTCTCGAGGTCGAGCGCCTCGATGCCCAGCAGATCCAGGCGCTGCGCGACGCGGGGGACTCGATCCGGCTCGAGCGCCAGCTCCAGCGGGTCGAGGCGCGGATCGCAGCGAGCGCGAAGGCGAACCTCTTCACGCTCCTCGAAAGCCTCGCCGACCGGGCGGGAGTCAAGGACCACCTCGACTCGATCAAGCCGCGCGAGCCGGCGGGCAATCGCGCGTTTCCCGAGACCCGCGTCGAGGTTACGCTCAAGGGCGCGACGCTCGAGCAGGTCATCCACCTGCTCTACAGCATCGAGACCGCGCCCCTTCACCTGATCGTCCGATCGCTCGCGCTACGCACCCAGCCGGGCAAGGACGCCACCCTGCTGGACGTCCGCTTCTCGGTCTCGAGCTTCGAGCGGGCTTGAGCACTCCGCGAGACCGATCGGCAGCCTCCGCGCCCGGTCCCCCGGCTACCCAAACCGCTGCGCGGAAGCGAGAATGACGCCCGCGATGGACTCGATGTACGGGATGACGCTCCCCCCTCTCGAGCGCTACTCCGAGCGCGTGGCGGTCGTGCGGGGCCTGAACCCGGGGCTCTTCACGGGTCCGGGCACGAATACCTTCCTCTGCGGAACCGGCGACCGTCCGATCCTGCTCGACACGGGGTCGGGTCACGCCGACTACCCGGACCTGCTCGAGCGCGGACTCTCGCAGCTCTGCGGCACCGACGCGCCCGGAGAGATCGTGCTCACCCACGCGCACCCGGATCACATCGGCGGTGCCGCCGATGTGCAGCGTCGGTTCGGAGCCCGCCCCGTGCGCAAGCTCCCGTGGCCCGAGCGCGATGCGCGCTTCGACGTGAAGCTGACCCCGCTGGCGGACGGCGAGTGGCTCGAGACCGAGGGCGCGCGCCTGCAGGCGATCTGGACCCCCGGCCACTCTCAGGACCATCTCTGCTTCTGGCTCGAAGAGGAGGGCGCCCTCTTCACGGGCGACGTCGTGCTGGGCGCCGGGACGACGGTGATCCCCATCGACGGCGGCGACATGGCGCTCTACCTCGAGACCCTCGAACGCCTGATTGCGCGTGCGCCGCGCCGGATCTATCCCGGTCACGGCCCGCCGATCGACGATCCGGTCGACCGCCTGAGGCAGTACCTCGCGCACCGCCTCGAGCGGGAGCAGCAGGTCCTCGAGGCGATCGCCGCGGGGGTGCACACGCCCGAGGCGATCGTGGAACGGATCTACGTCGACACGCCGCGAGCCCTCTGGCCGGCGGCGGGAATGAGCGTGCTCTCGCACCTGATCAAGCTGGAGCGAGACCAGCGGGCGGCCCGCAGCCTCGACGCGGCGGGCGAGGAGCACTGGACGCTTGTCTGACGAGAGGTCTCCCGAGGCCTCACCCGCCCTCGCCGAGGACGATCGCGAGAAGCTCGGCGGCGAGGACGGGACCGCGCGCCGCGCCGCCTGTGACGGGCTGGTGGCGAGGCTCAGCGCGGAGCCCGGGCTCGAACGCGCGATCCGCGGGCTGCTGGCGGATCCCGATCCCCGGACGCGCTTCTCGGCCGCCTGGATCCTCTTCCGGGCGCGGGGGCCACAGCTGCGGCTGCTTCCCGCGCTGCTCGCCGCCCTGGAGCTCGACGACGGAGACCTGCGCTGGAGCGCGACCCACATGCTCTCCGCACTCGCCAGCGTCGCTCCCGAGGCGCTCCAGGTCGCCCTGCACCAGACGCTGCACGCTCCCTCCGATCGAGTCCGACGCATGGCACTCTATGCCGTGCGCGATCTGCTGCCCGGCCACCCGGAGGCGGCATCCGGCATCCGTAGTGCGCTCCAGGATCCGGCGCCCGAGGTCCGGCGCGCGGCACTCGCCTGCCTGGCGCGGCTCCCGGAGCCCCAGGGCGCCGACCTGGAGCACGCGCTCCGGCTTCTGTCGGACGATCGCGACCCCCGCATGCAGAGAATCGCTGCGGTGGTCGTTCCCGACCTGGCGGGACGGGTTCCCGAGCGCCAGGCCTCGGCCCGCGAGGCTCTCGAGCAGGCGCGCCAGCACTCGGACCCCAGCCTGGCCCGAGCCGCCGCGGCCGCGCTATCGCGACTCTGCTGCTGAGCCTTTGGCGCGAGCCAGGCGCCGCTGCGGACCCCCGGCAGCTCCGGGCCCCGATCTCTCGATGTGCACGGATCCCAGGGCCAGCCCCGCCTCGTGGGTCAGCGAGAGCGAGATCGAGAGGCCCTCGCCGCGAGGCCTGGCTCGGCCCACCAGTCGCACACCGGGAGCCGCACCCGCTCGGGACACCACCTCGATCTCCCGCAGGCGTGGACCTCTCTCTCGATCGTCCCGGAGCGCTCGACGAACCGCCAGCTTGGCCGCGAGTCGCGCGGCCAGCGGTGGAACCGGGTCGGCGCGCGCGTCGGCATAGGCAAGCTCGGCGGGGGTGAACAGGCGCAGGCGTAGCGCCTCGCCGCGGCGCGCCAGCGCCCCGCGAAGGCGCTCGATCGAGATGACCTCGAGCCCCGTGGCTACCAGCGGCACGACGGGACGGAGCGCCCGGGACGGAACACTAGCCGACGCGGGCCTTCATCTCGGCAACGGCACGCTCCATCCCCACGAGGATCGCGCGCGCGACGATGGCGTGGCCGATCGAGAACTCGACGATGCCGCGATGGGCCGCGAGCGGCGCCACGTTGGAGTAGTCCAGCCCGTGTCCGACGCCGACCTCGAGACCCAGCCGTGCGGCGAGCGTGACGGCGTCTCCGATCCGCCGGAGCTCGGGCTCCCGGGAGGGGCCGCCCTCGGCATAGCGACCGGTATGGATCTCGATCGCATCCGCTCCCACCCGGTGGGCCGCCTTCACCTGGTCGATCTCGGGGTCGATGAACAGGCACGAGCGCACGCCCCCGTCGCGGAGCGCGCGCACCATCTCGCCGACCGCACCCAGCTGCGCCGCGACGTCGAGCCCCCCCTCGGTGGTGACCTCCTCGCGGCGCTCCGGGACCAGGGTGGCCGAGTCGGGCCGCACCTCGAGGGCGATCTTCAGCAGCTCCTGGGTGGGGGCCATCTCCAGACAGAGCCAGTCCGGCACCGTCTCGCGCAGCACCCGGACATCGCGATCCTGCACGTGGCGCCGGTCTTCCCGAAGATGGGCCACGATGCCGTCGGCACCTCCGAGCAGGGCCAGCGTCGCCGCCGCGACCGGATCCGGTCGCAGGCTGCGGCGCGCCTGGCGGACGGTGGCGACGTGATCGACGTTCACCACCAGGCGGCGCGGCTGCGCCCGCACGGCCTTCATCGGGAGGCCCCCCCACCCAGGTGGCGACGGATCTCGGTACACAGATCGTCCGCGAGAGCCTCGATCCGGTCGAGCTGCTCTCCCTCGACCATCACCCGCGCGACGGGCTCGGTGCCCGAGTAGCGCACGAGCACGCGGCCATCGGATCCCAGCTCACGCTCGACGGCGCGGATCGACTCGGAGAGCTCGGGAACCTCGTCGAAGGGGCGCTTGCGAGCGACGGGCTCCGCTCGCAGCACCTGCGGAAGGGCCTCCATCACACAGGCCAGCTCCGAGAGCGGTCGCTCCCCCCGCCGCGTCAGCGCCAGCACCTGGAGGGCCGTCAGCATGCCGTCTCCCGTGGTGTTGTGGTCCAGGAAGATCACGTGCCCGGACTGCTCTCCGCCCAGGTTGAGCTTCTCGCGCCGCATCGCCTCGACGACGTAGCGATCGCCCACGTCGGTTCGCAGCAGGTGGACCGACCGCCGCGCGAGGGCCCGCTCGAGACCCAGGTTGCTCATCACCGTCGCGACGACGGTGCCGCGCTCGAGCGTTCCCGTCCTCTGCATCTCGAGCCCGAGCAGCGCCAGGATCTGGTCGCCGTTCACGAGCTGGCCGCTCTCGTCGACCAGCAGCACCCGGTCGGCATCGCCGTCGAGCGCCACCCCGACGTCCGCCCGCACCCGCCGCACCTCGCGCTGGAGCCTCTCGGGATGGAGCGCACCACAGCCGTCGTTGATGTTCGTCCCACTCGGCTCCGTACCGATCGGCACGACATCGGCTCCGAGCTCCGCCAGGACCGTCGGAGCGACCTTGTAGCCCGCGCCGTGGGCACAGTCGATCACGATCCGGACCCCGTCGAGGGAGAGGCTCTTGGGAAAGGTCTTCTTGAGAAAGACGATGTAACGACCTGACGCGTCATCGATTCTTCGCGCTCGGCCGATCTGCTCGCCGGAGGGTCGGCTGCGTTCGAGTCGCGAGGAGAACATCAGGGCCTCGATCTGCGCCTCGATCTCGTCGGGCAGCTTGAAGCCATCGTGCGAGAAGAACTTGACGCCGTTGTCGTGAAAGGCGTTGTGCGAGGCCGAGATCATCGCCCCCGCGTCGCAGCGCATGTCGGCCGTCAGGAAGGCCAGCGCGGGGGTCGGCATCGGACCGACCTGCAGCACGTGTACCCCCATCGAGCAGAGACCCGCGGCCAGGGCATCCTCGAGCATGTAGCCCGAGAGCCGGGTGTCCTTGGCGATCAGCACCCGGTGGATGCGGTCGGGGTCGGGCCCCAGGCGAAACACCATCGCCAGGGCGCGCCCCAGCTCGAGCATGACCTCGCCCGTCATGGGGTACAGGTTGGCGCAGCCGCGAATCCCATCGGTTCCAAAGAGCTTCCGCCGGTCCTTCACGCTCCCCTCCCCTTCTGCGCCGGGCCCCGAGAGGCTCCCGGTTCGCCTGCGCCCTCCGCGGAGACGCGCTCGACGTCGAGTCGCACCTGGATCGGTCCCTCCGGCTCGACCTGCCACACGTTCGGCTCCTGCAGCAGGATCCGCACCTCGCGCACGCTGGGTGCGGCGAGCCCCGTCACGTCCACGCGGTCCGTGCTGACCTCGCGAATCCGGCGCAGGGCGCTCCTGGCCCCGGAGAGCCGAACCTGGCGCGGCTCGATCTCGACCGAGCGAACCACGAACTCGGGTGCCGGGTTCCCCACCACGTCGGCGCGAATCGGAACCCGCTTCTCGACGCGCTTCTCGATGCGCAGCACGATCGTCGAGGGCGAGCGGGCTGCCACGCGCGCGCCTCGCGGGACGGGAAGCCGGCTCGCCTCGACGGCGAAGCGGGCCTCGCCGGGCTTCACGCCCTCGAGCGAGATCGGGTAGCGCACCAGCTGCCGGGTCGCCCGCCTCAGCGCGGCGCGGCTGCCGACGATCCGCAGGTTGATCTCGCTCGGCGTCTGCTCGACGACGACCACGCCCTTGGGAACGTGCTCGAGCGCGACCGGCAGGTCGATTCCCTCCTGCTCGGAGCGGACCCCCTGGATCGCAGCCCAGAGCACGGCAGCGATCACGAGCGCCGCGAGCTTGTAGAGCCAGTTATGGAAGATCCACATGCCCGAGCTCCCGCTGCCTGGAGAGGCCGCCCGAGTGGAGAACCGTCGCGTCGTCGGCGGGCGGCACCCGCTCGCGCTCGACGAGGTGCCCGGTCAGCCGCAGCAGCGCCTGGCGCAGCTGTGGGCCATCCATGTCCTGGGTGAGCTCCCCCCCGACCCCGAGAGAGATCCGACCGGTCTCCTCCGAGACGATGATCGCGATCGCGTCGGTCTCCTCCGAGATCCCGATGGCCGCCCGGTGACGGGTCCCCAGCGACGAGGGCAGCTCGTTCGAGAGCGTGAGCGGCAGGATGCAGCCCGCCGCGGCGATCCGGCTCTCGCGGACGATCACCGCCCCATCGTGGAGGGGAGCGTAGGGCAGGAAGAGCGAGATCAGCAGGTCGCGGCTGAGCTCGGAGTCGAGCGGGGTTCCCAGGTCCATGTGGTCCTCGAGCGAGATCTCGCGCTCGATCACGATCAGGGCGCCCACGCGGCGCTGCCCCAGCGCCTGGCACGCGCGCACCACCTCCTCGACCGCATGGGCAGCCTGGCGGGGCGCCCCCTGGAAGAGCCCTCCGCCCACGCGGGTGAGGGCGCGCCGGATGTCGGCCTGGAAGATCACGATCACGATCAGGACCCCCCACGACAGGAAGCGATCCAGGAAGAAGCTGACGGTCGCGAGCTGGAGGTTCTCGGAGAGGACCCAGGCGAAGACCAGCATCAGCAGGCCCAGCGTCATGTGCTGCGCGCGGGTCCCGCGGATCAGGATCAGCAGCCAGTAGACGGCGCACGCCACCAGCAGGATGTCGAGGGAGTCCCAGAACCAGTGGTAGTTCTCGGCGAGGTTGGTCCCGAGATCCTGAATCCAGGCCCAGACGAACTCGATCACGGCACGCGCACCCGCGCCCCGGGACCCTAGCCGGGCATCGGCTCGGGGTCGGGGAGCCCCTTGCCGCGAACGGGGGCTTCGGCGACGTCGCTCTGGCTGGGAACGGCGCTCGTCGGAGAGGGCGCGGGGGTCGCCGTCTCGAGGTCGAGCGAGGGCAGCGGCTCCCCGGCCAGCAGCTTCTGGAGCTCCTCGTCTCCGAGCGTCTCGCGCTCGAGCAGTGCCATGGCGATCCGCTCGAGCTCCTCGCGGTGCTCGACGAGCCGCGCGCGGGCATTCTCGTAGCAGCTCCCGAGAATGCGCGTCACCTCCTCGTCGACCTCGCGCGCCTTGTCGGGCGAGAGATTGCGGTGCTCCATGATGTCCCGCCCCAGGAAGACCGTCCCGCTATCCTCCGCGAGGCTCACGGGGCCGATCTTCTCGCTCATGCCGTAGCGGCAGACCATGTCGCGCACCATCGCCGTGGCCTTCTTCAGGTCGTCCGCTGCGCCCGTCGAGAGGTGGTCGAAGACCAGCTTCTCGGCGGCCCGTCCCCCCATCGCGTAGGTCACGGTTCCGATCAGGTGCTCGCGCGTGACGGTGTAGCGATCCTCGGTGGGGAGCATCATCGTGACGCCGAGAGCCAGGCCGCGCGGGATGATCGTGACCTTGTGGACGGGATCGGCGTTCTCGTCGGTCAGTGCCACGAGCGCACGGCCCGCCTCGTGGTAGGCGGTGATGCGGCGCTCCTCGTCGGTCATCACCATGCTGCGGCGCTCGCTGCCGAGCATGAGCCGGTCCTTGGCCAGCTCGAAGTCGCCCATCACGACGTGCTCGCCGTCGCGGCGCGCCGCCTGCAGAGCCGCCTCGTTGACCAGGTTCTCGAGGTCGGCCCCCGAGAAGCCCGGCGTCGAGCGCGCGATCACGTCGAGATCGACGTCGTCCCCCACCTTGACCCGGCGCGTGTGCACCCGGAGGATCGCCTCGCGGCCGCGCACGTCGGGGCGGTTGACGACCACGTGCCGGTCGAAGCGACCCGGGCGCAGCATGGCCGGGTCGAGCACGTCGGGACGATTGGTGGCAGCGATGATGATGACGCCCTCGTTCGACTCGAAGCCGTCCATCTCGACCAGGAGCTGGTTCAGCGTCTGCTCGCGCTCGTCGTGACCCCCGCCGAGGCCCGCCCCGCGGTGGCGGCCCACCGCATCGATCTCGTCGATGAAGATGATGCAGGGCGCGTTCTTCTTGCCCTGCAGGAAGAGGTCGCGCACCCGGCTGGCGCCGACCCCGACGAACATCTCGACGAAGTCCGAGCCCGAGATCGAGAAGAAGGGCACGCCTGCCTCGCCGGCGATCGCGCGTGCGAGCAGGGTCTTGCCGGTCCCGGGCGAGCCGACCAGCAGCACCCCCTTGGGAATCCGCCCTCCCAGCCGTGTGAACTTCTTGGGATCCCGCAGGAAGGCCACGATCTCGGCCACCTCGGCCTTCGCCTCCTCGACCCCCGCCACGTCCTGGAACGTGACCTGTGTCTGGTTCTCGCTCAGCAGACGGGCGCGGGACTTGCCAAAGCTCATCGCCTTGCCGCCCCCCGACTGCAGCTGGCGGAAGAGCAGGAACCAGAGCCCGATGAAGAGCAGCATCGGCAGCCAGCTGAGCAGCATGCCGTTCCAGAACCCACCGTCGTCCTTGGGCACGAAGCGCGTGGGCACGTTCTTCTCGCGCAGCATCTCGAGGAGCGCGTCGTCCTGTCGGGGGCCGAAGGTCCGGAAGTGCTGGCCGGACTCCAGGTTGCCCTCGATCTTCTGGTCCTGGATCCGGACGTCGGACACGTCGCCGCTGCGCACGTGGGTCAGGAACTCCGAGTAGGTGAGCTCGCCAGGCTCCTGGGGCTCGCTCCGGAAGAAGGTGACGACCGCCAGCAGCACCAGCATGGCCATCGCCAGGGTCATCATGTTCTTGTAGAAGGGGTTCAACCGACCTCCGGGTCCGTTGCGCGAGGACCTCGTGCACGCGCCGGCAAGGCCGCGCGAATGCGGCGCCAACCGCGCGAAACTCTGACGGATTCTAGCAAACTCCCGGAGCCTCGTTCAGCGCCTGCCGACCTCTTCGCCACCGATCCACGCATCGGTCCGGGATCGGGCGAACTTTCACGCGGACGCGGAGCCGGCCCCAGCCAGGCGCGCCCGCCCCGCTTGCGCAGGACCACCCCTCGCGGCAGCGAGAGCGTCCCTCCCCGGGGTCGCTCGAGGAACGCCGCCATGCGCCGCAGGTGGACGCGAGTGACCTCCTCGGCCAGCCCCAGCTCACAGAGCGCCCGCGACAGGGCCTGGAGCCGGAGCGGCTCGGGCAGGCCGCGTAGCGTCTCGACCTGGAGCTCGAGTCCAGCGTGCTCGCGACGCAGCGCGCGCTCGAGTACGGGCTCGAGCAGTGCGTCGAAGAGATCCCGGGTCTCGCGACCGAGAGCTGCCAGCTCGGCCAGCTTGCCGATCGCGCCCGGGTGCGCCCGCTCCAGCTCCGGCAGCACGCAGCGCCGCAGCCGATTGCGCGGCACCTCGAGATCTGCGTTGCTGGCATCCTCTCGCCACTCGATGCCGCGGTCCCCCAGGTAGCCACGCAGCGCCTCGCGGCGAACCTCGAGGAAGGGACGGATCCTCCCGTCGTCGCCACAGGGCTCGATCCCCGCAAGGCCGGCCGGTCCCGTGCCGCGGATCGCGCGCAGCAGCACCGTCTCCGCCTGGTCCTCGACGGTGTGGGCGGTCGCGACCAGGCGGTAGCCCCCACGGTCGCGCAGCGCCGCGAGCGCCCGGTACCGAAGCGCGCGGGCGCGCGCCTCGGGGGAGCGTCCGTCGCGCGCGCGCGCATCGACCGACCGGCTCGCGAAGGGCACGCCCAGCATCCGGGCCGCCGCCCCTACGAACTCCCGATCGGAGTCCGCGGCAGCGCCTCGCAGCCCATGATGAACGTGACCCGCTCCGACTCGCTGGCCGACCGCTGCCAGCACGTGCAGCAGCGCCATCGAGTCGGCGCCCCCGGAGACCGCCACCAGGACGGGTGTGTCCCGAGGAATCCCAAAGCGTCGAAGGAAGTCCGCGGCGCGCGCGTGAACCGCATCCACCCGGTGCAGGGTAGGTCGTCGTGGACGATCGTGCCGCGACGCGCGCCTCAAACGATGGGCCCCAGGGGCCGAAGATCCCGAGGGGGAAGGGCTCCCCCACGCCAAACCTGCGCCGAGAGGAGCGCCGTGCAGGAGAGCTGGATCACGCTGGCCGAGCGCCTGCGGGAAGCGCTCGAGAAGCTGGTGCCCTTCGTGGCGCAGCAGCCCATCGAGGACCTGCTGCTCGGAGCGGCCGTGGCGGCCGCCGTGATCGGGCTCTTCGCCGTGCTCGTGACCGGGCGCACGCGCCGCTCGTATGGCCAGCGCCCCGAGGACATCGAGCGGGCGGTCCAGCGACTGATCGAGCAGAACGACTACTCGCGGGCCGGCGACCTGCGCGCGGGCCAGGGCGACTTCGAGAAGGCCCTCGCGCTCTACTCCCATGCGGGCAACCAGCACCGCGTCGCGCTCTGCTACCTGTCACTGAAGCAGCCTCGCAAGGCCGCCGATACCTACCGCAGCCAGGGACGCCTGGCCGAGGCGGCCCACCACTACCAGACCGCGGGCGCCTGGCTCGAGGCCGCACAGTGCCTTCAGCAGCTCGGCAGCGACCGCGAGGCGGCCGAGCTCTACGAGCGCGCCGGGGACCTTCCGAAGGCGGCGCACCTGCTGCGGGCTCTCGGCGACGCGGAGAGTGCGGCGCGACTCTTCGAGCGAGCCGACCTGGGAGCGGAGGCGGCGGCCGCCCTGATCCAGGCACACGGGCGCGACGCGCGCACCTTGAAGCGCGCCGGAGCCCTCTTCCGGGCTGCCGGCGAGTCGTATCGCGCGGCGGAGTGCTTTGCGGGCGCGGGAGAGTGGATCGAGGCGGCGGCGATCTTCGAGGAGCGCGGCGAGCTGATGCTCGCGGCGCAGGCCTTCGAACGGGGCGAGCTGTGGGACCGCGCCGGGACGGCCTACGAGCGCGCCGGAGCCCTCCCCGAGGCGAGAGTCAACTTCGAGCGCGCGGGCGACCGGGTGCGGGTCGCGCAGCTCGCACTCGAGATGGGCGACCTGCTCGACGCGGGACGCGGGTTCCACCAGCTCGGGGCGATCGATCGGGCGATCGAGATCCTGCAGCAGATCCCTCCCGACACGCCCAAGGCCCGCGAGGCGCGCCTGGAGCTGGGGCGGATCTTCGTCGAGAAGGGGCTCTTTCCGCGCGCCCGGGAGCAGCTCGAGGTGATCGCCCCTCCCGAGCCGACGGGGAAGGACGACGTGGAGATCCTGCGGCTCCTGGCGCGCGCCTACGAGGGCATGGGCGAGCTGCTGCAGGCGGTGCAGCTTCTCGAGCAGGTCGCCGAGATCGATCCGCACAACCACGAGATCGAGGAGCAGCTCGAGGCGCTCCAGGAGCGGGCCTGGAGCGAGTCCAACCCGCCTCCGGGCTACTTCGACGCCCGCTACGAGCTGCAGGGTGAGATCGGTCGAGGAGGCATGGGCGTCGTGTACCGGGCCCACGACCGCGAGCTCGACCGCTCCGTCGCGATCAAGTTCCTGCCGGGAGAGCTCGCGGTCAATGCCAGCGCGGTCACGATGTTCCGCGCCGAGGCCCGCGCCGCCGCCGCGATGAACCACCCCAACATCGTCCACATCTACGACGTGGCGGTGCTCTCCGGGCGGCCCTGCATCATCATGGAGCTGGTTCCCGGCCAGACCGCTCGCCAGCTGCTCAAGGACGCGCGCAGCCAGGGCCGGGCGGGGCTCGGCCCCCGGCGGGTCGCAGAGATCACCCAGCAGATTGCGCGCGCCCTGGGATTCGCGCACGGGCAGAGCGTCGTCCACCGCGACGTGAAGCCCTCGAACATCCTGATCACCCGCAGCGGCGAGGCGAAGCTGATGGACTTCGGGATCAGCAAGGTGCTCGAGGCGCAGGGCGACGCGGGCACCGACGCCAAGGGGACCCCGCAGTACATGCCCCCAGAGCAGATCCTGGGGCGCGAGATCGATGGCCGGACGGACCTCTACGCGCTGGGCATCTCGATGTTCGAGCTGGCGCTCGGTCGCCGGCCCTTCATCGGCGACAAGGTGCTCGACCAGCAGCTGCACGATCCGATTCCCGACCCGCGCAGCATCGATGCGTCGCTCCCGGAAGACCTGTCGCGCATCATCGAGCGGCTCTGCGAGAAGAACCCCGATGACCGCTACGCGTCTGCCGACGAGCTCTGCGCGGCGCTCGAGGTCTTTCTGAATCCCTGAGTGGATCCCTAGAGCAGCGCGCTCGCCCGCCCCACGCTCACGACCGTGCGATCGGGATCGTCCTTCTCGACCCAGACCTCGAGCTCGCGTCGCACGCGGGAGCCTTCGGGCACCTCGGAGCGGACCTTGCCCCGAGCGCGCACGCGCTCGTCGGCCCACAGCACGTTGGTGAGCTTGAGGTCCATGCGACCCCCCGCGAACCAGCCCGCGCCGTGGGCGTCGCCCATGATCTGCGAGACCATGCAGGTGGTGAGCATGCCCTGCACCACGATCGCGGGGAAGCCGAGCTTGCGGGCCTCGTCCTCATCGGTGTGGTAGCTCCTGCCCGGACCGCTGAAGCGCCAGCACATCTCGCGGTCGACGGTCCACTCGCGCGGCTCGATCTCGGCCCCCTCCCCCTCCCCGACCGGTCGCCGGGGCTTGGCCGCCGCGCTCGAGCGATCCACCACGAAGCCCGCCTCGGCGTCGACGCGCTCCGCGAGGAAGGACTGGTGGGTGCGGCCGCGCACGCACAGCCGGCCGGAGGAATCGCTGTAGTCGACCTCGTTGACCACGTAGTCGCGCCCTCGCTTGGAGTAGCGCTCCACGATCGTGGAGCGGGTCACGATGGGCTCGTCGTGGCGGAAGGGCGCGAAGAGCAGCCACTCCTGGCGCGCGTGCAGGTTTCCGACCAGGTTCTTCAGGTACCAGCGGTCGATGTGGCGGTAGACCTCGCTGTGGTAGAGCAGCGGCGGAGCGATCGGAGAGCCGAAGTCCGTCTCGCCCGCGAGCCCCGCGGTCTCCTTCGCGTAGAGGGGATGGAAGTCTCCGAAGGTCTCGCAGTAGAACGCGACGATCTCGGGCGAGACCTCTCGCGTCTCCTGATGGATCCGGTCTCCGACCGCCAGGGGCTCGCCTCGCAGGTTCATGGACTCCTTGTACGCGAGCGGCGAGTCCCCCTGCAAGCCCACCCGGACTGCGCGAGAATCCGCCCGTGACCTCTCCCCCGAACATGGGTGCCTCCCTGGCACACCGGGCCGCGCTGCAAGGGGAGCGCACGGCAGTGATCGTCGAGCAGAGCGGGGAGCGGATCCCCTACGCGGAGCTCGACCGCTGGGCCAACGGGCTCGCTCGCGCCCTGCTGGCCTGCGGGGTGCAGCCCGGCGATCGGGTCGCGCTCGACCTTCCCAGTGAGCCGCTCTACCTGGCCCTCTACTTTGCGTGCGCCCGTCTCGGGGCGATCCTGGTGCCCCTCAACTCGAGGCTTTCGGCCCCGGAGCTGCGCTTCCAGGTCGAGGACTGCGAGCCGCGCGTGCTGATCGCGCGCGAGAGCCCGGTGGCCGACGCACCCGGGGTCCTGCACCTGACTCCGGAGACCCTGCGGGAGCACGCGACCGAGACCGCGCCTCTGGCCGAGGAGGCGCCGGGCGGCGAGACGCCCCAGATATTGATGTACACCAGCGGCACGACGGGCTCGCCCCGCGGCGCCCTGCTTCCGCATCGCAAGACGCTGCACAACACGCGCAACGCCCTGCGCTACTTCGCGCTCTCGGAGCGCGACGTGGTCGTGGCGCCCGTCCCCCTCTTCCACTCGTTCGGGCTGCTGATCCTGTCGGTGCCGACGCTCTTCTGCGGCGCCACCCTGGTTCTCGTCGATCGCTTCGACGCCACCGGGATCCAGGACACGATCGCGCGCCACGCGGCGAGCCTGTTCGGCGGAGTCCCGGTGATGTACCAGCGGATGCTGCGAAGCGGCCTGCGCGCCGACGCGCTGCGCTCCCTGCGGCTGGCCTTCAGCGCCGGCGCTCCCCTGGCGGTCGACGTCATTCAACGCTTCTGCGCCGCCGGCACTCCCCTCGTCCAGGGCTACGGACAGACCGAGACGTCGATCCTCTGCTGCCTCGACCCGGAGCACGCGCTTTCCAGGGCGGGCTCGATCGGCCGTCCGGTCTCTCCCGGCGACGTGGTGGTCGGCGACGCCTCGGGGCGCGAGGTGCCGCGCGGCCAGCGGGGCGAGGTGCTGGTTCGCGGCCCGAGCGTGATGCTCGGGTACTGGCGCCAGCCCGAGGCGACCGCCGCCTCGCGGGTCGCCGGCTGGCATCGGACGGGGGACCTGGCCGTGATGGACGACGAGGGGTTCGTGACCCTGGTGGGGCGCCGCAGTGACCTCTACATCTCGGGAGGCGAGAACGTCTACCCCGCCGAGGTCGAGCGCACCCTCGAGGCCTTCCCGCAGGTGGCCGAGGCGGCGGTCATCGGCGTGCCCGACCCGGAGTGGGGCGAGACGGGACGCGCCTACGTGGTGCCCAGCGGAGAGTCCCTCGACCGCGAGGCGCTGTTGCGCTTCGCGCGCGAACACCTGGCAGGGTTCAAGCTCCCGCGCCAGGTCGTCTGTGTCGAGCGTCTGCCGCGGACGGCGTCGGGCAAGGTCCAGAAGCACCTGCTGCGCGAGCGGATGGATGTCTAGCGCGCGCACCTGTCGCGCGATCGCCGCCGCCGGGCTGCTGGCGCTCGTCGCCGCGTGCAGCGGCCTCGGGCGTCGAGCCGCGAAGCCCCCCGTGCTGGATCCGGTCCTGGTACAGCGCGGCGGCCATCTCTTCCTCAGCCCCTCCCTCTCCGGGCACGGGGAGCGAAGCTGCGCGAGCTGCCACCCCGGGGGCGGGTCGAACGGCTTCGTCTATCTCGAGGGCCGCTCCGTGCCTGTCGGGACGCCGGGTGCCCGCAAGGTCCCGCGGCTCTTCGGGCTCTGGGAGACGGCGCCCTACCTGTGGGACGGGAGCGCCCCCGATCTCGAAGCGGCGCTCGACCGCATGCTGCGCGTGGACATGCGAGGCGGCACGCTCGAGGCGAGCGACCGGAGGGCCCTGCTCGCGTACCTGTCGTCCCTTCGTCGCTACGACCGGGGGCGAATCACCGACGACGGCGCACCGGCCGAGCCCAACACGCTCCGCCAACGCCGGGGCTTCGAGCTCTTCCATCGCAGGGGCTGCGATCGCTGCCACACCCCGCCGAGCTTCGCCTCGCCGCGAGCCGCCGACATCGGGACCGGCCCCTGGAACCCCCCGACGCTGCGCGGTCTCCTCTCTCCCGGCGCGGCCCCCTTCGGCCACGACGGGCGCTGGCCGACGCTGGAGGAGGCCGTCCGCGCACACGGGAGACGTGCCGATCGCCCCCTCGACGATCGCGAGCTCGAGGCGCTGATGGAGTACCTGAAGCTCCTCTGAGGCCCGGAGATCCGGGCGCGGACCGGGCTCGGGTAGACTGGAGCGATGGCACGCACACTCGAGACCCTGGTCGATGGCCTGGTCTTCCCCGAGGGACCGCGCTGGCGCGACGGTCGCCTGTGGCTCTCCGACATGCACCGGGGCGCGGTGCTCGCGGTCGATCCCGCGGGCAAGAGCGAGGAGATCGTGCGCGTGCCGGGCTCGCCCTCGGGCCTGGGCTGGCTGCCCGACGGGCGGCTGCTGGTGGTCTCGATGACCGACCGTCGCCTGCTCCGCCTGACCGACGGCGCGCTCGAGACCCACGCCGACCTCTCGGAGCTCGCGAGCTTTCACTGCAACGACATGGTGGTGGCAGCGGGCGGCGACGCCTACGTGGGGAACTTTGGATTCGATCTCAACGCCCGTGCGCCGCAGCGTCCGGCGGAGCTGATCCGCGTCACACCGCAGGGCGTAGCGACGATCGTCGCCGACGCGCTGCGCTTTCCGAACGGCTGCGTGATCACCCCGGACGGGCGCACCCTGGTGGTCGCCGAGACCTTCGGCTCCCGGCTCACGGCCTTCGACGTGGCCGACGATGGCGGGCTCGCGAGCCGCCGCACCTGGGCGCAGCTCGAGGGCGCGGTTCCGGATGGGATCTGCCTGGATGCCGAGGGCGCGATCTGGGTCGCCTCGCCGATCTCGAACCAGGTGCTGCGGGTGCAGGAGGGAGGATTTGTGAGCGAGCGGATCCCGACCGACCAGATGGCGATCGCCTGCATGCTCGGTGGAGACGACCGCCGCACCCTCTTCGTCCTGACCGCACCCTCCACCGATCCCGCCGAGTGCCGCGAGCGCTCGGCCGCCCGCGTCCAGACCTGCAGGGTCGAGATTCCCGGCGCCGGCCTGCCCTGAGCCGCTCGCTCTATCCCAGGAGCGTCTGCACGAAGCGGCCCAACAGCTCGCGCCGCCCACTGGTTCCGGTCGCCCGGTAGATGGCGTGCAGGTGGTTTCGCACCGTGCGCTCGCTGATGAAGAGGTCGCGGCCGATCGCGTCGGGCGCAGCTCCGAGCAGGGCCGCTCTCAGCACCTCGAGCTGACGCTCCGAGAGCCCGAAGCTCCCGAAGGCCTCGCGAGCCGGGTCACCTCGGGCGGCGATCGCCTTGGGACGCTCGGATGGCCCGATCGCGCGACGCAGGCAGTCCGGATCCTCGAGGCGCCGATCGACCAGGACTGCCTCGGGCCAGCGGAGCCGGAAGGATCGGAGCCGGTGGGGCTCCGTACCCGGCACCAGCAGGACCAGGCGCGCGAGCCGCTCGAGCTTCAAGGGAGCCAGGTCTCCCGCACCTGCGGCTCCGACGACGATCCACTCGAATCCCTGCGACTGCGCAATCTGCTCGAAGAGCTCCGGCGAGCCTGTGGAGCAGACCGCCAGCCCGTCCGCCTCGAGCAGGCGCTGAGCTCGCTCCCGAACGACGGAGTCGCGTTCGAGCATCAGCGCCCTCGCGGAGGTCGACGTCCCCGGCGCTGGCACCTCGGAGGCCGGGTCCCCTGCGCCTCGTGGATGACGAGTCATATTCATCAATTCACATTATGTCATATGATCCATAAAGTGCACGTCCCTGAAGTCGATCTGAGTCACAGCGCGACGCGGCTGGGACGGCCTGAGCCAGAGGCAGCGCGCGCAGGGGTATCCGATCCACTGGAGGGGAAAACAGGACCATGCGAGACAACCTGATCACCGTTCGCGAGGCTGCCAACTACCTGCGCATCTCGGCGCGCACCGTCTACCGGCTGATCGAGTCCGGACAGCTCGGCGCCGTGCGGATCGGCAAGCAGTGGCGCATTCCGGCCGGCGACCTGCCGGGCGCCAATGCCGGCGCTCTCGACGCGGCTCCGGCGCGCGTGGAGACCACCGCCAGCGCGTAGCTCTCGAGCCGGCGGAGAGCGGGGGACCCACTCTCCGCCACGGCGCCGGCGGGGTGGACCCGTCGGCGCCGGGTCGGCGGGCCGACCCTCGGGCGCCGGGTCGCGGGTCCGGCGCAGGCGCGGGGCGCGGCCACGATCGGCACGCTAGTCTGCGCCGCGGGGGAATGGGGTGAGCGGCCAGGGACGCGACCACTGGGCCACCAAGACGGGTCTGATCCTGGCGCTGGCCGGCAACGCGATCGGGCTCGGGAACTTCCTGCGCTTTCCGGGCCAGGCGGCCGCCCATGGCGGCGGCGCCTTCATGATCCCCTACTTCCTGTCGCTCGCCCTGATCGGGATCCCCCTCATGTGGGCGGAGTGCGCGATCGGCCGCTACGGCGGCGCCTTCGGCCATGGTCACACGGCGGGAATGCTCGACCGGCTCTGGCCCCACCCGGCAGCGAAGTACGTCGGGGTCTTCGGGATCTTCATCCCCTTCACCGTCGCGCTCTACTACATCCCGATCACCTCGTGGTGCCTGGCCTTCTCGTTCTTCTCGGCGACCGGGGCCTACGACGGCCTGGCCACGACGGCCGAGGTCTCGGGCTTCTTGAAGGCCTTCCAGGGCTTTGGGGGGGACGGGCACTTCTCGGGTCCGTGGACGATGTACGCCTTCTACCTGCTGACCCTGGGCGTCACCCTGGGAGTCCTGCGCGGGGGCATCGCGAGGGGAATCGAGCGACTGGCCAAGGTGGCACTCCCCACACTCTTCGCGCTGGCGGCCCTCCTGGTGCTCCGCGTCCTCACCCTCGATCCCCCGCCCGGGGCCGGGCCCGACCAGAGCGTCTCGAGCGGGCTGGGCTTCGTGTGGAACCCGAGGCTGGACGAGCTGGCGAATGCGGACGTCTGGCTGGCGGCCGCGGGGCAGGTCTTCTTCACCCTCTCGGTCGGCTGGGGGATCATCCACACCTACACCTCCTACGTCCGCCGCGACGACGACATCGCGCTCACGGGACTCTCGACGGCCAGCCTGAACGAGTTCGCCGAGGTCGTCCTGGGAGGCACGATCGCGATCACGGCGGCCGTGGTGTTCTTCGGCATCTCGGCCACCCAGCAGATCGCGACCAGCACCTTCGACCTGGGGTTCAACGCGATGAGCGTGATCTTCCAGGGGCTGCCTCTCGGTCACGCGCTGGGGGCACTCTGGTTCCTGCTGCTCTTCTTCGCCGGGCTCACGTCCGCGGTGGCGATCACGCAGCCGATGGTGGCGCTGCTGCAGGAAGGCTTCGGGGTCACGCGCGACCGGGCAGTGGCGCTGACCGGCATCGCGCTCTTCGTGCTCTCTCAGCCGGTCCTGCTGTGGCAGGGGACGCTCGACGAGCTCGACTTCTGGGCGGGAACCTTCAGCCTGCTCGTCTTCGGGCTGGCCGAGGTGCTGATCTTTGCCTGGATGTTCGGGATCGACCGGGGCTGGGAGGAGATCACGCGGGGAGCCCAGATCCGCGTCCCGCGCCTGGTGCGCGTGCTGCTGCAGTGGATCACGCCCGGGTTCCTGGCCCTGATCCTGCTGGGCTTCTCGATCCAGAGCCTGCCCGCGGCCGTCTCGACGGGGGGCCCCGCCAAGTGGGCCGCGCGCTTCATGATGATCGCGATCTTCGCAACGATCGCGCTGCTGGTGCGCTCCGCCCTGCGCCCGCGCAGCAGCGAGGCCCGCTGATGTCAGGCGGTGGCTGGGCGATGCTGCTCGCCTCGTGGAGCGTGATCCTGGGCCTGGTCAGCTTCTGCCTGTGGCGGGTGTGGGGCGGATCGCCCCCCTCGCCCCCCTCGCCCTCCATCCCCGACGAGGGCGAAGGCGAGGAAGACGCCCACTAGCCCCTCCTGGCCCTCAGACCTGGAAGCCGAGCTCCTGGTAGCGGGGGCGCGTGCGGTCGGTGATGATCTCGAGGCGGACCAGCTGGGGCACCACGTAGTCGCGGAAGGCGTCGGGGCGGCTCGCGGCGAACTCCGAGTCCTGGAGCTTCTCACGGATCTCGGCGCTGGCGGCCTCGAGGTCGACGCCGACGTCCCGCAGGGCATCGGTCTGCTGGATCCCGCCCTGCCCTCGCCGCCCGACCAGCGCCTCGACGGCGCCGATCGCGAAGTCCTCGACCTGGTCGCGCTCCTTGTCGGGCATGCGGGGCAGCTCGTCGCGCATGTAGATCAGGCCGTAGGAGACGTGGCGAGCCTCGTCCTGGGCCGTCAGCTCGACGATGCTCTTGAGCAGCGGATCGCGCGTGCCCTCGCGCATGATCTTGAAGGCGCCCATCGCCAGGCCCTCGACGATCACCTGCATGCCCACGCACTTCATCTGCCAGAGCGGCGCCTCGAGGATGGCGTTGATCACCGCCTGCAGGTTCGGATCGATCGGGTAGACCCGATCCAGGCGCTCGATGTAGCGATGGAAGACCTCGACGTGGCGCGCCTCGTCGACGACCTGGGTGGCCGCGTAGAGCTTTCCGTCGATGTCGGGCACCACCTCGACCAGCTGGCCGCAGCACAGGAGCGCCCCCTGCTCGCCGTGCAGGAACTGCGAGAGCGTCCAGGCGGCGCGGCGCACCGCCAGCTCGACCCGCTTCTCTTCGGGCAGGGACTTCACGAAGTCGAACTCGCGGAACATGTCCTGGCGCGGGTCGAGGATGTCGCCGTCGGGCTCGATCTTCAGATCCCAGGGGATGTCGCTCGCAGCGTTCCACTGCTCCTTCTTGGCCACCTCGTACAGGTCGCGGAGCGCCTTGATGTTGGAGTCGTAGTCGAACTTCCAGGTGGTGCGAACCTGGGTGACGAGCTCGTCGAGAGCCATTCCTAGACCTCCTCTTCGGGCCGCAGCCCCCCGGTCGGGCAGTACTCGGAGGCCTCCCGGCAGGCCTCCTCCTCGTCCGCGTCCGCCGGCTGTTTGAAGACGCGCGCGCTCCACTCGCCGTCCGGAATCTCCAGGTTCTCGGGAGCCCGCTCCTGGCAGAGCCCGCAGCCGATGCAGAGGTCCGAATCCACCGAGAACTTCGAGCGCACGCGCTACTTGTAGTCGCCGCCCCGGGGGCGCCGTATGACGACGGTCATACGGGACCGAGCTGGGACGCCCACTGGAGCCCTGAGGAGGGGCTCAGAAGCGCAGGTCGATCGACCCGATCCCCTCATCCGAGCGAGGGCTGCGAAGTGCACCGATGCGGGCGGCTGGGAGGCCCTTGGCGCGGAGAGCCGAGACCAGCGCCGCGGAGTCGCTCTCGCGGATGCAGAGCAGCAGGCCGCCACTCGTCTGGGCATCGGCCGCGATCAGGGTCAGCAGCGGCCGCTCCTTGCCGACCCGGCGCAGGTCGGGCTCGAGGAACTCGAGGTTCGCGCGCGTGCCGCCCGGAATCCGCCCCGCCTCAGCGAGGCGCCAGGTCCCGGGCAGCAGCGGCAGCGACTCCATGTCGATCTCGGCCGCCAGCCCCGACCCCCGCAAGAGCACGCGCAGGTGACCCAGCAGGCCGAAGCCCGTCACATCGGTGCAGGCTCGCACGTCGAGCTCGCGCGCGACCTCGAGCGCGTCGGCGTTGAGCGTCGTCATGGACTCGATCGCCGCCGCCTGCTCCTCGTCGCTGGCCTCGCCGGCCCGGATGGCCGTGCCCACGATCCCCGTCCCGAGCGCCTTGCTCAGCACCAGCGCCTCGCCGCTGCGTCCCCCCCGGTTGGAGAGCACGCGCTCCGGGTCCACCGTGCCCGTGACCGAGAGCCCGTACTTGATCTCGGAGTCGCGCACGGTGTGGCCTCCGACGATCGCCACCCCCGCCCGCTCGCAGACCTGCGCTCCACCCTGCAGCACCGCCCCCAGCACCTCGAGCGGAAGATCCTCATCGGGAAAGAACGCCAGGTTGAGCGCCCAGCGTGGCCGGCCCCCCATGGCGTAGACGTCCGAGATCGAGTTTGCGGCGGCGATCTGGCCAAAGGTCTCGGCGTCGTCCACGATGGGCGTGATCACGTCGGCCGTGAGCACCCACGCGTCCCCGCCCGCCCCGGCCGGCCGAACCACCGCCGCATCGTCGCCGAAGTCGTTCGAGACCAGCACCTCGCCGCCCCCCGAAGAGAGCGCCGCGCCGCCCAGGACCTCGACCAGGTCCCTGTGCCGCAGCTTCGCCGCTCAGCCCCCGCCCTTGGCGTACTCGGTCAGCCTGAACTCTCGGGGGTCGGTACCCGCAGGGGATGCCATTCCGAGATCCTACCCCCCGCGCCCCCCACCCGCTGGCGCCCCCTCGCAGCGCGCCGTAGCATTCGCCCTCCTCAGGGCGGAGTAGCTCAGCTGGTTAGAGCTGCGGAATCATAATCCGCGAGTCGGGGGTTCGAGTCCCTCCTCCGCTACCAATATATCCGGGTACTTACGTCGTCTCTGCCGATCGGCCGCCTGGTCCGGGTCAACGCAGGGTCACCATTTTGACGAATGTTGCGGCCCTGTGGAGGCTCTCGCGGCTGCTCTTGGGGTGGGGGCCTGGCCTGGGTTGGGCGCTTCGAGATGCGATTCCGAATATCGTTCGGAATCCGCGAATCCCTCGCGCGGGGCGCGCCCGCCCCTCGGAGCGCCTCGTGGGTAATCCGCTACAGGTGTATGATTCCGATCCCGGCGAAAGAGGCGTCGCGGGGCTAGCGGCGCCCTTCTCCTCGCTCAGGTCCCGGACGGTCCCTAAGAGTTGATCTGACCCTACTTCTCAACCTGAGAGGGTCAGCCGCTATGCAGCCCAGCTTGCGGCGTCAGCCGTGGCATCGGTGGCCCAGGGCGGGTCCGGAGTCGACCACGCCTGGAGCGCCAGCAGATCAGAATAGTACTGGGGATCGTCCTCGCGGATCACCGAGAGCACGGCATCCATGCAAGCAGACAGCTCGGCGAATGTTTCTTCTCTCGTGGCGGCTCCGGCGACGCAGCCCGGAAGATCCGGGACGCTCGCCAGATGGTTCCCGTCCTCGTCCACTTCCATGGTCACGACTAGCCCCGTAGGGGAGTGGATGAATCTCTCGCTCATCGGTGTGCCTCGCTGCCGGTGGCAGAGATCGCCAGCTCCGGGATCTCTCCGTATGCCTCTTCGTATCGGTCGAGATTCGTCTGTAGCGCCCGGAGCATCGCCTTCGCATGTGATGGTGACGTCACCAGGGAAGCGACCAGATGTGCCTCGGCAAACTGTGGCTCTCCCGCGGCAGTCCTGCCGGTTATCTGTCCGAAATCAAAGAAGAATTCCCGTCCCATGTGGCGAATCTGCAGAACGTTGAAGTAGGAGGCGGGGGGTAGGGACGGTGACGTGGGCTTGGGATCTGCCATCGGAACTCCTCCGGAGATCAGTCTAGCAGT
>JBHHYV010000056.1:0-22554 GCA_046757685.1 Myxococcota bacterium | reverse complement strand
CTGCGCCGAGAGCCCCGACCTGAAGATCGGCGAGCTGATCCGCCTGACGGCAGCGGGAACGCTCGACGACGGCACGATCGCGGGCTACCAGGCGCCCTTCCCCGACGAGCGCTTCCTGACGGCGTTCAGCGACGGAGACCCGGTCACGCGCGGAGGGGAGAAGGTACTCCAGGAGCGGATTCCGGGAGCCCGGAACCAGTCTCACGTCACGATTCGTGGCGCGGGCCACTTCCTGCAGGAGGACCGCCCGGAAGAGGTCGCCCAGACCGTCCTGCGCTTCATCGAAAAGACCTGAGTCGAGCACCGCGCACGGAGTAGAATCCCGGGCCATGGGCACTCGCCGGGTCGTCGTGATCGAGGGAGAGGACGCGGCGCCCGAGGCCGTGCGCCCCTGTGTCGAGCTGCTCCAGGGTCTCGGCCTCGACATCGAGTGGATGGCGCCCTGCGTGGGCGAGAGGGCCGAGCGCGAGTGGGGATCGAGCTTTCCCGACGAGGCGCGACACGCGATCGATGAATCCGATGCGACCCTCTTTGGGGCAACCAGCGGCCCGAGTGCCCGGGCCCTGCTCTACCTTCGATGGGGTCGCCAGACCTACGCCAATGTGCGTCCGGCCCGATCCATGGCCGGCTGCGCCAGTCCCATGGCGCGGCCCGAGGGAATCGACTTCGTCGTGGTGCGCGAGAACCTCGAGGATCTCTACCTGGGCCTCGAGGGGGAGCTCGAAGAGCTCGCACCCCTGGAGCTGGTGAGCCGCACCGCGCGCTGCCCGCTCTCGGACCTGGCGCCTGGAAGGTTCGCACTCAAGGTCATCACCGAGCAGGGTAGCGAGCGGGTGATTCGCTTCGCCTTCGAGCTCGCGCGGCGTCGCAAGGCGCGCGGGAGCCCGGGCCGGGTCACCTGCTCTTCGAAGTACAACATGCTCCCCAGAACCGATGGGCTCTTTCGCGATGTCGCCCTCCGCATCGCGGCCGAGTATCCCGACATCGAGCTCGAGACCTTCATCGTCGATGACTTCGCGCGCCGCATGGTGGCCGAGCCCCACGCGCTCGACGTCGTCGTCCTGCCGAACCTCTACGGAGACATCCTCTCCGACCTCGCGGCGGGGGTGATTGGAGGGCTCGGCCTCGCGCCCAGCGGATGCTACGGCGACGACTACGCCTACTTCGAGTCGGCACACGGCTCCGCGCCCGACATCGCCGGCCAGAACCGCATCAACCCGACTGCGACACTCCTCTCTGGTGCGATGCTGCTCGAGTACCTGGGATTCGGGCAAGCGTCCGAAAGCATCGAACGCGCGGTCCGACGAGTGTACGCCGAGGGAAAGGTCCTGACGCGAGACCAGGGTGGGATCGCGACCACCCGGGAGTTCCTGGACGCGGTCCAGGTCCACCTCTGAACGAAGGGCGCGGCGCGCCCCTCCCCCGGTCGACGAAGGGCGCGTATGGCTAGCCGCGCAGCACCTGACCCGGCCGTGCGCCCGTGTGCTTGTCGTCCGCCAGGATCTGCTGGCCGTTGCAGATCGTGGCCCGGTAGCCCACTGCCCGCTGGATGAAGCGACCGGCGCCGCCCGGAAAGTCGTGCACGTACTCGGGCATCTCCTCGCGCACCCGGTCGAGATCGATCACGTTCACATCGGCACGCAGACCGGAAGCGAGCCGGCCCCGGTCCTCGAGCCCCATGATGCGCGCGGGAGCCGAGGTCATGCGCCGGATCGCCTCCGGCAGGCTATAGAGGTGGGTCTCGCGCACCCAGTGGGAGAGCACGAACGAGCACCACCCCGAGTCCATGATCTGGCCGACGTGCGCGCCGGCATCCCCGAGTCCCGGGAGCACATGGTCGCCCGTGATCAGGTCGCGAAGGGCACGCGTGTTGGCGTTGAAGAAGCGGACGGTAAAGAGCGCCCGGCCGCGCGTCTCGCGGCTGATGCGCAGGAAGGTCTCGGCCGGATGCTCTCCTGCCGCCTCTGCGCGCGCCTGAAGGCTCTGCTCGGGGCGGAAGTCGTAGTCGGGAGCGCCCTCTCCCAGCGGGAAGATCTGGTCCGTCGCGAAGCGCTGCTCGACGGTCTGGGCGTCGGCGAGCAGCGCGGCGCAGGTCTCGGGGTCGTCGAGCGCTCTCAGCCGGCCCGCAAAGTCCAGGCGCGCCAGCGCTCGCCAGGAGGCGCCCCGCCACGGCATCAGGTGCACGAGCCCGGTGACGAGCCCCGACCCGCGCGGGATGCTGACCGCGCTGACATCGAGCCCCTGCGCGCAGAGACCATCGATGCGCTCGTTCATTCGCCGGCCCGAGTCGTCCGAGTGCCCGGCGGCGATGCTGAACAGGACCCGGTCACCCGTCGTCTGGGCCTGCTTGCGGAGCAGGTCCATCTCGCTCTCGAACTCGCCTCCCAGGTTGAGCACGTTCTGCATCAGCCCGCCGCCGTGGGCCGCGACGGCCTCGGCGATCCGGATCAGCTCGCCATGCTCGGCGTGAGTGCCGGGTACGTGCCGCCCGTCGGGCAGGAAGTGCCCGGGAAACCGGGAGGTCGAGAAGCCGACGGCTCCGGCATCGAGAGCGCGACCCACGACCTCGGCCATCTCGTCGCGCTCCGCATCCGTCGCCTGCTTCCCGACGGCGCGGTCGCCCATCACGAAGAAGCGCACCGCGCAGTGGCCTACCAGGCCCGCGACGTTGATCGCGGGCGCGAGCGCCTCGAGCGCGTCGAGGTACCCGCCGTAGTCCTCCCAGTTCCACGACAGCCCGTTCAGGATCGCATCGGCGGGAATGTCCTCGACCGTCTCCATCATTCCCGCGAGCCGTTCGCGGTCCCCGTCGCGGCACGGTGCAAAGGTGACACCGCAGTTCCCGAGCAGGGCCGTCGTCACTCCGTGCCAGCTCAGCGGCGTGAGCAGCGGATCCCAGCCGATCTGTGCATCGAGATGGGTGTGGATGTCCACGAAGCCGGGCGTCACCACGTGCCCGCGCGCGTCGATCTCGCGGCGTCCGGGCGCGTCGAGGGCACCGATCGACGTGATCCGGGAGCCGTCGATCGCAACGTCGGCCGCGACCGGCTCGGCACCGGTCCCATCGACCACCCGTCCCCCTCGAATCACCAGATCGTGCGCCATCGCCCGCCTCCCCACTCGCCGCTCCGCGCAGCAAGCGGGACCCAGTCTACGCGAATCGCGCGGGTCTCGTGGGTCCCGATCGCTAGAGTCCGAGCCAGAGAAGCCCGATCCCGACCGCGGCGATTCCGGTCAGGCTTCCCGCCACCCTCCGCACGAAGGCCCCCCTGCCGACGGCCAGCACGAGCCCGGCCTTGGCGAGCGTCGTCACGATGGCCACGATCAGCACCCCGCGCGCTGCGAGCGCCGTCTCGATCACCCCGTGTCTGGCGAGCCGTGCCAGCGACAGGGTGGGCGCGTCCGCTCCCGCGACCGCTGCCAGGCCCGACAGGGTCAGGGCGCCGGCATCGCGGAAGCCGAATCGCGCCGCAGAGACCGAGACCAGCACGAGCGCGTACATGGCGGCAAAGCCGAGGGCGATCCGCAGCGTGAGCGGGTTCTGGTAGACCGGTACGGCGCCCGTCTCACGATCGGGACGATGAAAGAGGTACCCGAGGACCAGGCCCGCCGCGCACATCGTCGCAAGCTCGGGTGCCACGGCCGCGACCAGGCGCGGGTTCACGACGGTCAGCTCGATGGCCATGCGAACGAACGCCGTCGACGCCGCGAGCACGACCAGCGCCTCGTAGGTACGCGGGCGCTCCGCGCCGCTGCCGGCGCGCGCGTACGCCAGGGCCGTGGCGGTGCTCGAGACCAGTCCCCCGAGCGCCCCGCTCAGCACGTGACTGGAGCGGCCCGCGCGCAGGCGCATGAGCACGTAGCCGACGAACGACACCCCCGAGATCAGCACAACCATGCGCCAGACGTCGCTCGGCCGCAGCACCTCCCATACCTCGACGGGTCGGAGCATGGGAAGCAGCGCGGTCAGCGGCTCGCTCGGCAGCAGCGGAAGCACGATCCCGGTGATCACCAGGAAGCGGATCAACACCTCCATGTCGGCGGGCTCGAGCAGGTCTCCGACCCGGTGCAGCGCTCGCTTCGAGCGCAGAAGCGCGACCATGGCGATGGTCAGGATGCTCGCGACCAGCAGCTGATTCGCCTGCGCGAGTGCACCGATCGCGAAGGTACACAGGCTCGCGATCTCGGTCGTGTAACCGGGGTCGTCCCGGCGCGCGGCATCGTACTGGTATCGCAGCACCAGGAAGACGGCGATCGCCGCGAAGAAGGCAGGGCCAATCCACGGCCCGAGAGGTCCCGAGAGCAGCACCGCAAGCGCGCCGGCCAGGGCCGTGAACGCGAAGGTGCGCGCGCCGGGAAAGTCCTTCGCCCCGTGACTCTCCTCCTGGGCGACCTGGCGCTCCAATCCCACGAGCGCGCCCAGGCAGAGCGCAACGAAGGTGGGCAGCAGCACTTCGCTCGCGATTGGAATGGCTCCCTCCCCATCCCCAGCATCGTCCGGTCGCCGTGGTAGCCTCAAGTCTATGCCCCATGAGCGAGAGACCCGCCACGAGCGGATCGCGGCGAACGGCTTGGAGTTTCATGTCGCGTGCTGCGGCGAGGGGGAGCGGCTGGCGCTCTGCCTCCACGGCTTTCCGGAGTGTGGCTACTCCTGGCGGCACCAGCTTCCGCTGCTGGCGCGTCTGGGCTACCGGGCGTGGGCTCCGGACCTGCGGGGCTACGGCCGGAGCAGCCGACCCCCAGCCATGCGCGACTACGCGATCGAGAACCTGATGGCCGACGTCGCGGGACTGATCGACGCCTCGCAGGCCCGCTCGGTCACCCTGCTCGCGCACGACTGGGGGGCGATCGTGGCCTGGTACTTCGCCATGCGCCAGATCCGTCCGCTGGAGCGCCTGGTCATCATGAACGTGCCGCACCCCGGGGCGGTGCGGCCGAGCCTGCGCCAGCTGCTCCGCTCGTGGTACATCCTCTTCTTCCAGATTCCCGGCCTTCCCGAGTGGCTGCTCTCGCGACGCAGCTACGAGCCCATCGCGCAGGCGTTCAGCGGAATGGCAGTCGACAAGAGCCGCTTCCCGGACGAGGTCATCGAGGTCTACCGGCGCAACGCCGCGCAGCCCGGGGCCCTCACGGCAATGATCCACTGGTACCGAGCCGCCGTCCGGGGAGGAGGCTTTCGCCGCCAGCGGCAGCTGGGCTACCCGACGATCGAAACGCCCACGCTCATGATCTGGGGAGAGGAGGACCGCGCACTCGGCAAGGAGACCACCTTCGGCACCGACGCCTACGTGCGCAACCTGACGCTGCGCTACCTGCCCGGGGTCTCCCACTGGGTCCAGCAGGAGGCCCCCGAGACGGTGAACGAGATGCTCGAAGCCTGGCTCCGGGACCGTCCGGTCCCCGAGGCCAAGGCGCCCGCTCCAGGGTAGGGACCCGGCTCCCGCCAGGGATCAGGGGCGCAGGGTCGCTCCCGCAAGAGTCGCCCACTCGAGCAGGTTGACCTTGCCGACGATCAGGTTCGACTCCGGCCACAGCCCGACCAGCACGACGGCGATGCTGCAGCCGAGCAGCGCGACGGCCGGCAGGAAGCCCGGGGGGAGGGGAGCCTTCTCGCTCGTGGGATCCCGCATGTACATGACCACGGGAATCCGCAGGTAGTATCCCAGCGAGAGAGCGCTGTTCAGCACCCCGATGATCGCGAGCCAGAGGAGCGTCGAGTCACTCGTGGCGCTCCCGCGCTCGACAGCGGACCAGAACAGGTACCACTTTCCCATGAAGCCGGCGGTTCCCGGGATTCCCGCGAGCGAGAACATGCAGAGCGCCATCACCGCAGCCAGAAAGGGACGACTCTGGGCCAGACCCGTCAGGTCCGCAATGCGCTCCCGCTCCTCGCCCTTGTGCGCCAGGACCGCGATCACGCCGAAGGCTCCGAGCGTCATGAAGGTGTAGGCGAAGAGGTAGAAGAGGACCGCGGAGTAGCCCGCCAGCGTCCCCGCAACCACGCCCACGAGCAGGTAGCCCGCATGCGCCACACTCGAGTAGGCCAGCATGCGCTTGGTATTGCGCTGGATCAGCGCCATCAGGTTGCCGACGGTCATCGACAGGATCGCGAGGGTCCAGAGGACCGCGTAGAAGACGTCGCGCCCAGGCTCGAGGGCCACCCCGGCTACGCGCAGCAGGACCCCGAACGCGGCGACCTTGACGGCCGTGGCCATGAAGCCGCTGACCGACGTCGGGGATCCCTCGTAGACGTCGGGCGCCCACTGGTGAAAGGGAACGGCGGAGATCTTGAACGCGATGCCGATCAGGACCATTCCTGCCCCCACGAGAGCCAGCGGGCTCTCCGGATCGAAGGCCGCCGCAATCGCATGGATCTCGAACGACCCGGTGGCGCCATAGAGAAGGGCGCTTCCGTAGAGCAGGATTCCGGAGGCAAACGAGCCGATCAGCAGGTACTTGAGAGCCGCCTCGTTCGATCGCAGTGCGCGCCGGCGAAATCCCGCGAGCACGTAGATCGGAATGCTCATCAGCTCGAGCGAGACGAAGAGCATGATCAGGTCGGTCGACGCGACCAGGAACATCATGCCGAGGACCGACGACATCAACAGCGCGTAGTACTCGCCATGGTTGATCGACATGTCGTCCAGGTATCGGCTCGAGACCAGCACCGTGATCAGCGCGCCGATCAGGATCACAGCATCCAGGAAGAGGCTCAGGCGATCCATGGCGATCATGGGGTGGTCGGGGTTGAAGACCCGAATCGGATCGGCAAAGCCGCCGGCGGTGAAGGAGAGGGACACCACCAGTGCCCCGATGCAGCCGACTGCGAGCGCGTTCCCGATCCAGGTCTCGTCGATTCGACCCGACAGGAAGGTCCGGCGCCGCGAGAGGAGGACCTCGGCGAGCGGGAGCAGCAGGGCGGCCAGGGCGACCGGCAGCATCGGCGCGAGGGCACCGATGTCGAGGGTGGGCGTCATCGGTCTGCGTCCGGGGTGGGCCGCAGCTCCGCGATCACCGGCAGCGCACGCGGCTCCGCGAGACCGACGTCGAGGCTCGGGCGATCGACGCCGTCCGCCGCGGCAGGCAGGGACTCTGCGAGCGCAGGCCCGAGGCCCCCGCCGCGCGCCTCCATTCCGTTGAGCAGCTCCGTCACCGTTCGGTCCATGGGGCGGAGGAAGCTCGCAGGGTAGACCCCGATCCAGAGCATCGGGATCGCCAGGGCTCCGGCCACCACCTTCTCGCGCAGCGAAAGATCGAGGAGCTTGCGGTTGGCCGCGTGCACGAGCGGCCCGAAGAACACCCGGCGCACCATCCAGAGCATGTAGACGGCGCCCAGGATCACTCCGGTCGCCGCGAAGGCGGCGGCCCAGGGGTTCGCCCGGAAGGCTCCGAGGAGCACCAGGAACTCCCCGACGAAGCCGTTCAACCCGGGGAGGCCGATCGAGCTGAGGGTGGCCAGGAGAAAGAGCGCCGCGAAGGCCGGCATGACCTGGGCGATGCCCCCGAAGTCCGAGATCTCACGGGTGTGTCGGCGCTCATAGATCATGCCGACCAGGATGAAGAGTGCCCCCGTAGAGATGCCATGGTTGACCATCTGCAGCAGACTGCCCTCGATCCCCTGCAGGTTGAGGGCGAAGAGGCCGATCATCACCAGCCCCAGGTGGCTCACCGAGGAGTACGCCACGAGCTTCTTGACGTCACTCTGGACCATCGCCACGAGCGCCCCATAGATCACGCCGATGATGGCCAATGCCAGGACCACCGGTGTCCACTGGACGGTCGCCGCCGGGAAGAGGGGCATCGCGAAACGGACGAAGCCGTAGGTGCCGAGCTTGAGCAGGACCCCCGCCAGGACCGCCGAGCCCGGCGTGGGCGCTTCGACGTGCGCGTCGGGGAGCCACGTGTGAAAGGGAAACATCGGAACCTTGATTGCGAAGGCCAGACCAAACACTGCGAAGAGCCAAAACTGGCTCTGCCACCACGGAACGCCGGACGTCGGGATCAGGGTCTGGAGGACCGCGGGTGCCCCGGCGTGGGGCGCGATGTAGTCGAACGTGAGCTGGCCCAGCTGCTGCCAGTGGAGGTCCACCAGCACCAGGATGCCCACGAGCATGAGCACGCTTCCGGTCATCGTGTAGATGAAGAACTTCAACGTTGCGTACAGGCGCCGGGGTCCTCCCCAGATGCCGATCACGAAGTACATCGGAACCAGCATCAGCTCCCAGAAGACGTAGAAGAGGAAGAGATTCAGCGAGAGGAACGCGCCGAGCATCCCGGTCTGCAGCGTCAACATGAAGAAGAGGTACTGCTTGACGCGCTTGGTGATGTCGTTCCACGACGCCAGCAGGATGATGGGCAGCAGAAATGCCGTCAGGACCACCAGGAAGAGGCTGATTCCGTCGATCCCCAGGTAGTAGTGGATGCCCCAGTCTCCGATCCAGGGCGCGCGCTCGACGAGCTGCATGCCGCCGTCGGTCGGGTCGAATCGCCGCCAGACGCGCAGTGAGAGGACGAAACCTGCGACCGAGGATGCCAAACACGTCACCCGCCAGACCGTGGCGTCGGCTCGGATGCCAAAGATCGCCGGCAGGGTCAGCGCCCCGACCGTAGCGGTCGGGAGGAAGATGAGGACGGTCAGCAGGTGGGAATCGATCCAGTCCATGGTCAGGAGGCCTGCAGCAGGTACCCGACGAGGACGGCGGCCCCGACGAGCATGACGAACACGTAGGACTGGGTGAAGCCTGTCTGCAGGTACTTGAGCGCACGGTCGCTCGTACCGCGCATGACGGCCGCGATGCCGTTGACCCCCGCACCGTCGATCAGACGCTGATCGATCGCGCGGAAGAGCACCCGATCCGAGAGCCAGAGCAGCGGTCGGATCACCACGAGTCCGTAGAGCTCATCGACGTAGTACTTGTCGCGCACCAGCCGATACAGGCCTCCCCATGCCGACCCCAGCTGCTCGGAGAGCTGCGGCCGCCGCACGTAGAGAATCCAGGCCAACCACGCACCCACGAATCCGACGGCGACGGCCAGGCCGGCAAGTCCCAGCTCGACGGACTCCGTGACCTCGTGCACCTCGGAGGGGACCACCTCGCGGAGGAAGTAGTAGAGGCTATTCGACTCGGGAACACCGACCATCGCGCCCCAGAGATCGGGCAGGCCGAAGATGCCGCCGATCATCGCCAGGAAGGCGAGGATCACGAGCGGGCCGAGGATCCAGTTCTCCTGCTCTCGAATCCGGACGCGAAGATCCGCAGGGCCGCGGTAGCGTCCCCAGAAGATCCGGAAGTAGAGACGGAACATGTAGAAGGCCGTGATCCCGGCCGTGACCACTCCGAGGGCCCAGAGCGCCATGTGACCCGGGGTACGGGCCAGGTACGCACCGAGCAGGATCTCGTCCTTCGAGTAGAAGCCGGAGAAGAAGGGAGCGCCGGAGATCGCGAGCACCCCGATCGCGAACGTGACGTGTGTGACCGGCATGCGGCGCCATAGCCCCCCCATCCGATCCATGTCCTGCTCGTGGTGCAGACCCAGGATGACGGACCCGGCTCCCAGGAAGAGCAGCGCCTTGAAGAAGGCGTGCGTCATCAGGTGGAAGATCGCGGCCGAGTACGACGCGACCCCCGCGGCCAGGAACATATATCCCAGCTGGCTGATCGTGGAGTAGGCCAGGACCTTCTTGATGTCCTTCTGGCAGATCCCGATCGTGGCCGCGAAGAAGGCCGTCAAGGCGCCCACCCACGCGATGACCGCGAGCGCCGTCGGGGCCAGCGAGTAGAGGAACGACATCCGGCAGATCATGTAGACGCCGGCCGTCACCATCGTCGCTGCGTGGATCAGTGCCGAGACGGGCGTCGGGCCCGCCATCGCGTCCGGCAGCCAGACGTAGAGGGGAAGCTGAGCCGACTTTCCGGCGGCGCCCACGAAGAGCAGGATCCCGGCAAAGGTCAGCAGCGACCAGCGGGGAGCGTAGGGCAGGAAGGACAGCGCGTCCGGAAGACGGATCTGTGGGTCTCCGAGCGATCCGATCTGAGCGGCCATGGTCCGGAACTCCAGCGTCGGATGTCCCGCCTCCCAGAAGGCCCAGAACAGCAGGAAGATCCCGAGAAGGAACCCGAAGTCACCGATCCGATTGACCACGAACGCCTTCTGGCCGCACATGGCGTTGTGGTCCTCGAGATACCAGAAGCCGATCAGCAGGTACGAGCAGAGGCCCACGCCTTCCCACCCGACGAACATCACCAGCAGATTGTCGCCGAGGACCAGCATGAGCATCGCGAAGGTGAAGAGGTTCAGGTAGCAGAAGTAGCGCTGGAACCCCCGATCCTCGCGCTGGTCGGCGTCCATGTAGCCGACCGAGTAGATGTGGATCAGGGATCCGACTCCCGTAACGACCAGGATCATCACGGCGGAGAGCGGATCGAGCAGGAACGAGAGCTCGACGTGGAAGGGGTGCGCCCCGATCCAGGTGTAGACGTCGTCCTGGAAGAAGCGTTCGCCTCCGCGAAGCTGCGTGAGCCGAAAGACCTCGCGGACCGAGAGCACGAACGAGATCACGGGCGCGCCGCATGCGATCCCGATCACCGCCGCCCGCGGAAGGCGCCGCCTGAAGAACGCGAGCCAGACCCCCGAGAGGGCCGCCGCGATCAGCGGCAGCAGCGGGATCCAGCGCAGCGCGGAGTCCGTATGCTCCATCAGGCACTCACCACTTGAGCGCCGTCGGATCTTCGACGTTGAGAGTATCGCGGTTTCGCACCAGGCTGATGATGATCGCCAGACCCACGGCCACCTCGCAGGCGGCGACGACCATGACCAGGAACACGAAGACCTGCCCCTCCATCGAGTTCCACATGCGGGCAAAGCCGATCAGGGAGAGGTTGGCGCCGTTGAGCATCAGCTCGATGCACATGAAGATCACGATGATGTTCCGCCGGGTCAGGACTCCTGCCACGCCGATCATGAAGAGGATCGCCGCAACCGCCTGGTAGTGGGCAGGGCCGATCACCCGTCGATCTCCCGCTTCGCCAGGATGACGGCTCCAACGATCGACGCCAACAGGAGCACGCCCGTGAGCTCGAAGGGCAGCACGAAGTCGGTGTAGAGCTGCCGGCCGAGCTGGCGGATCGTACCGAAGGTCTCGCCCACCTCGGGCCAGGGCTGGAGCACGCCTCCGACAAGGACCATCAGCTGCGTGGTGATCCCGATGACGATGGCCAGCCCCACGATCTTGAGCAGCGGCTGGCCCTCGGCGCCCATCGTGCCGGTCTGCATGTTGAGGAGCATGATCACGAAGAGGAAGAGCACCACGATCGCACCCGCATAGACCATGACCTGGACGAGCCCGATGAACTCCGCCCGCAGCATCACGAAGAGCCCCGCGAGCGCGAGCATGGTCACCACGAGCGATACGGCGGAGGAGACGGTGTTTCGCAGGTTCAGCACGACGCCCGCTGCGCCGGCGATCGCGACCGTCGAGAAGATCCAGAAGAGCACCGCCTCCATCACACCCCGAGCTCCTCGAGCAAGAGCACCCCGAAGGCCGTCAGGACGATGTTGGCGAGCGAGAGGGGCAGCATGATCTTCCAGCCGAGGTTCATGACCTGGTCATAGCGGAAGCGCGGGAAGGTCCAGCGAATCAGCATCTGGAAGAAGATCAGGAAGATCAACTTGGCCATGAACACGCCCACGTGGAGGAGCATCGCCATCGTGTTGCCCAGGTTCGGCCCCACGAAGTCGGTCAGGATCTGGATGAGCCGGGCGTCGGGAAGCCAGGGGATCGACCAGCCTCCCAGGAAGAGGGCCGTGACCAGGCCCGAGATCACGACCACCTCGATCCACTCGGCCATCATGTAGAGGCCGAACTTCATCCCGCTGTACTCGATGAAGTAGCCGGCTACCAGCTCGGCCTCGGCCTCCGGAAGATCGAAGGGGGCCCGCTTGTTCTCGGCCATGATCGCGCCGAGAAAGATGAAGAATGCGAGCGGCTGCAGCAGGATTCCCCACATGGGAAGGGTGACCCAATCGATCCAGACCGGATGCCCCCAGCCCAGGTGCTCGACGAACCCGAAGAGCCGGAACGTCGCCTGCTGCGCCAGCCCGATGTCGGTCAGGCGCACCGACTGGAAGATCATGAAGATGCCGATCACCGACACCCCCATGGCGACCTCGTACGAGATCATCTGGGCGGACGCCCGAAGCGATCCCAGGAGCCCCCAGTTGTTGTTGCCGGCCCAGCCCGCGAGGATCGTTCCATAGGTCGCGATCGACGCGACGGCAAAGATGTAGAGGGCACCGTAGTCGAGGTCGGCCACAACCAGGCTGAAGGAATGGCCGGCGATCGTATAGCTCCCCCCGTAGGGGATGACCGCGAAGCTGATCATCGCCGGCGTGGCGGCGATGAAGGGAGACAGCGTGTGAAGGATCCGATGCGCCCCGATCGGCATCGTGTCCTCCTTGGTCAACATCTTGATGACGTCGGCCAGGGGGTGCACGAGTCCGAGCATGCGGACCCCGAAGATGTCGGCGCGGTTCGCTCCGATCCGGTCCTGCATGAGGGCGCTCTGCTTGCGCTCCACCCAGGTCATGATCGGGGCGAATACGGCTGCCACCACGAGGAAGATGAACAGCGTCTTGGCGACGACGACTCCGTCCATGCTCAGGCCTTCTCCACAAGCTTGGAGCTCACGACTCGGAGCCCAGCGGCGCGCCCTGGTCGTCGAGGGAGAGCCAGTCGCGGCCCGCGAAGGCGGGGACCGCCTGGGCGATCTGCTTGGAGACCTCGGACACCTCGAAACGGCTCGCGAAGTCCTCCAGCGCCAGCGCCTCTGCGATCTGATGAACGATGTCGCCTTCGGGCCAGGCCTCGAAGAGGGGCTGGATGGCCCGCCGGAAGCGCTGCACGCGGCCGTCGCAGTTGACGAAGGTGCCGTCTCGCTCGGCCAGGTGCGCCGAGGGGAGCACGACGGCGGAGCGTCCGACCAGCGGCGACCGGTGCGAGTCGATCAGGATCCGGCGCCCGATCCCTGTGAAGGCCGACTCGGCGTAGGCGTGGCCCAGGACGATCGCGAGCGACGCCGAAGGCAGGGCCCCTTCGCACTCCTGGAAGCCCAGCGCCCGTGCGCCCGCCGCATTGGGGGCCCGTTCCGCCTGGACCAGCAGGCCATCCGCCTCGCCGCGGGGAACCCGGAACACGCCGGGCCCCGCGCCCAGGGCCTCGAGGAGGCGCCGGAACGCGAAGAGATCCTCGTTGGGCGCAAAGGCCGAGGCGACGCCGACGATGCGCTCGCCAGCATCGCGCGCCTCGCGAATCCGGTCGGCCGCGGCCCGGACCGCCTCCGGGAACGGCACGACCCGTCCCTCGACCCGGGGCGACTCGAGGCGATCGTCACGGATGGTTCGATCGGAGCGCCGGCCCTCGTCACACATCCAGGTGTCGTTGACGGAGTCGTTGCGGCGTGGCAGATAGCGATAGATGCGATTCTGGGCTCGCGACATGACGATGTTGCAGCCCTTCGAGCACTGGTTGCAGACACTCTCGACGTCGTCCAGGAACCAGACGCGGATCTTGAAGCGGAAATCGGTGACCGTGAGGGCGCCCACGGGACAGATGTCGGCCACGTTCATCGAGTAGGGGTTGTCGAGCTGGCGGCCGGGGAACGTGTCGAGCAGCGAGCGATCGCCCCGCTCGAAGACTCCGAGCTCGCGAGTCCCGGGCACCTCCCTGCAGAAGCGAACGCAGCGCCGACACAGGATGCAGCGCTCCTGGTCGAAGGTGATCCCGGGGCCGAGCGCGACACCCTTCTTGGCCGGCCGCCGCGGCTCACGCGTTCGTGCGTGCTTTGCGCCGTACTCGAACGCGTAGTCCTGAAGCGTGCACTCTCCGGCCTGGTCGCAGATCGGGCAATCCAGCGGGTGATTGAGCAGCAGCAGCTCCATGACGCCGCGCTGCGCGCTCCGAACCTGCTCGGTCCGGGTCCGGATCACCATCCCATCGCGTACCGGCGTATTGCATGCGATCTGGAGCTTCGGCAGGCCCTCGATCTCGACCTGGCACATGCGGCACGATCCGTCGATCGAGAGCTTCGGGTGCCAGCAGTAGTGCGGGATGTCCACGCCGTTCAGGAGCAGGCCCAGGTCATCGAGTGCCTGCAGGATCGTCCGGCCTTCGCTCACCTCGTAGGACGCGCCGTCTATGGTGATCGTGGCCAAGCCTTCCCCCTAGAGCTCGAAGCCATCCGGGAGAGGGCACTTCTGGAGCCGTACGTGCTCTTCGAACTCGGCGCGAAAGTGGCGCAGCAGCCCCTGGATCGGCCAGGCGGCGGCGTCCGCGAACGCGCAGATGGTCTGACCCTCCATGAGCGAGGGAACGTCGGCGAGAACCTCGAGATCCTCGGGAGTCGCGCGGCCCTGCTCGATTCGCAGGCAGAGCTTGTTCCCCCACCCCGTACCCTCGCGGCACTGGGTGCACTGGCCACACGACTCGTCTCGAAAGAAGTGGGAGACGACGCACCCGACCCGCACCATGCAGGTCGTCTCATCCATGACGATCACACCGCCGGTTCCCAGATGCGTCCCGCGCTCCATCAGCAGCTCGTCGGCCATGCCCACGTCGATCTCGGAAGGCGGCAGGACGGGCATGGACATGCCACCGGGAATGACCGCCTTGAGCGCGCGGCCGGCCCGGACGCCTCCCGCGTGGCCGATCAGCTCCTGCAGCGGCGTCCCGAGGGGAAGCTCGAAGAGGCCCGGCCGCTCGACGTGGCCCGAGACCCCGAAGAGGGTCGTGCCGGGGCTCTTCTCGGTGCCAAACCCACGAAACCACTCGACGCCGCGCTCGATGATGAAGGGCACGTGCGCGAAGGTCTCCACGTTGTTCACCGTCGAGGGCAAGCCAAACGCCCCGTACTGCGCCGGAAAGGGTGGCTTCTTGCGAGGCTGGCCCTTCTTTCCCTCGAGAGACTCGAGCAGCCCCGTCTCCTCGCCACAGATGTAGGCGCCGGCTCCCCGGTGCACGACGATCTCCACGTCGAATCCCCGAACCCCGAAGGCTCGGGGGCCGGCGAATCCGGCCTCGTAGAGCTCGCGAACCGCCGCCTCGAGCACGTCGGCGGGATGCGCATACTCGCCGCGGACGTAGATGAAGACGAGACTCGCCCCCATCGCCCGAGCTCCGATCAGGATCCCCTCGAGGACCTGGTGCGGGCCGCGCTCGAGGATCAGCCGGTCCTTGAACGAGCCCGGCTCCGACTCGTCGGCATTGACGACGATGCACTTCGGACGGTCCGACTCCTCGGGCATGAACGACCACTTGAGTCCCGTCGTGAACCCTGCTCCACCGCGCCCGCGCAGTCCCGCGGCCTTGACCGTCTCGGTGATCTCGGCCGGGTCCATCTCGAGCGCCTTGCGAATCGCCCGATAGCCTCCGAGGGCGGTATAGCCTTGGAGCGTGCGGTAGCTCTCGTCGGAATAGTGCTCCGAGAGATAACCCGTGACGACGGGCTCGGTGATCACCGCTACTCGAGACCGTCCACGAGCTCGCGCACCCGCTGGGCGTCGAGGTTCTCGTGGTAGGTGGTTCCGATGCGCAGGACCGGAGCGGTTCCGCAGGAGCCCAGGCACTCCTCACAGCCGAGCGTGATCCGGCCGTCTCGTGTCGTCTGGCCCGCCCGGACTCCGAGGTGCGCCTCCAGCATCTTCAGCAGCGATCGCCCGCCGCGGAGGCTGCAGGGCAGGTTCGTACACACGTACACGTGGTGGCGTCCCTGGGGCGCGGTGTAGAACATGTTGTAGAAGGAGAGCACCTCCTGCACGTCGACGGGGTGCAGCTCGAAGAGCTCGGCGAGCTCCTCCGCCTGGCTCAGGCTTACCCAACCCTGCTCCGCCTGCACCCGGTGGATCGCGGGAAGCAACGCACCCCGCGGCTCGGGGTAGCGCGACATCAGCGCCTGGATCTGCTCGCGTGTCTCGGGCTGCATCCTAGCTCCAGTCCAGCCCGCCCTTGAGCCACTCGTACGCGAGGCCAATGGCCAGGGCGCCCAGGAAGATCGACATCGATGCAAAGCCGAACCAGCCCAGCTCCCGGAATACGACCGCCCATGGGTAGAGGAAGACGACCTCGAGGTCGAAGAGGATGAAGGAGACCGCGACCAGGTAGAACTTGACGCTGAACCGCTGGTAGGGAGACACCATCGGGTGTTCCCCGCACTCGAAGGGCTCCAGCTTCGAGGCGAAGCGCAGCCTTGGACCCAGGACACTCGTCAAGATCAGGAACGTGGCGACGGCGCCGGAGCCGAGCAGGACGAAGAGCCCGAGACCCGCGTATTCGGACATCGTGAAAACCGCCGTTTTTCCAGGGAAATGCGCGCCGAAAGCTAAGAGCCCGACGGCACACTGTCAACCGGAGCTGCAGGTGCCTATGCTCGCCCCGTGACGACGAACCCGCCGCAGCGAGGCGTCCGCCCGCTCCCCGTGGCCGTCCTCGGTGGAGGAAGCTTTGGCACCTGCCTCGCCATGCTGCTGGCCACCCAGGAGTGCCGCGTCGACCTGTGGGCGCGCGACAAGACGGTGGCCGACGGCATCAATCGCCACCACCGAAACCCCAGGTACCTGCGCGAGTACCGGCTGCCGGACACAGTCGCGGCCACCACCGAGCTGGAGGAGGCTCTCCACGACAAGGCCCTGGTGCTCTCGGTGCTGCCCAGCCACGCGGTCCGCGAGACCTGGGAGAAGGCCCGGGCCTGGACGCCGGGTCAGGCCCTGGTGGTGTCGGCGTCCAAGGGAATCGAGGTGGGAACGGGGCTCTTGATGAGCCAGGTGCTCCGCAAGGTGCTTCCCGATGAGCTTCAGGCGCGGCTCGTCTTCCTGTCGGGACCGAGCTTCGCGCGCGAGATCGCGGAGGGACGCGCCACGGTCGTCTCGCTCGCGAGCGATCACGAGGCCTACGCCGTGGCAGCCCAGTCGATCCTCTCCTCCGAGCGGCTGCGCTGCTACACCAACCCGGACGTGCTGGGAGTCGAGCTCGGGGGCGCCCTCAAGAACGTGATCGCCATCGCGGTGGGCATGGTCGACGGTCTCGAGGCGGGACAGAATGCCCGGGCGGCCATGATCACCCGGGGCCTGGCCGAGATCACTCGGCTCGGCGTGGCGCTGGGCGCCGAGCGCGAGACCTTCCAGGGCCTGTCGGGCATGGGGGACCTGGTGCTGACCTGCACCGGCGATCTCTCGCGCAACCGGCGCGTCGGCCTCGAGCTGGGACGCGGGCGCAAGCTCGACGAGATCCTCCGCGACCTCGGAGAGGTCGCGGAGGGCGTGCTCACCACGCGCTCCACCCGGGACCTCGCCCGAGGCCTGGGCCTGGAGCTCCCGATCATCGAGGCGGTCTACGCGGTCCTCTACGAGGGCCTCGAGCCCGGCGAGGCGGGCCAGAGGCTCATGACTCGCCAGCTCCGCAGCGAGCGGGACTGAGGCCGCGAGCTAGGATCTTGCCGGCATGCGCATCTGCTGGCTTGCACTGGTCCCCCTGGCCGCCGCCCTCGGCTGCGGTCCCACGGTGGTCCGGCAGCCGGTATTCGACAACGGCTCGGTCAAGGTGATCCTGCGCCACGTCGAGAAGGACGGCGCTCCGCTCCCGCGCGGCTTCGAGCAGCCGGTCACGATCGCAGACGTGCGCCTGGCACACATCCTGGCCTCGCTCTCGTTCGGCCGCGGGAAGACCCAAGGACACGCGATCCGCACCGATCAGATCTACGACCTCGCCGAGGGAATCGGAAAGGCGCTGCGAAAGGCGGGGCCGGATGACGAGGTCCTGGCCTGGACGTTCAGCCACGACCGTCGCCTGGTGGTCTTCAGCCAGGCCCACCGAACGGCGCTTCGGGTCGTGCAGAAGGACGGCCAGCTCCAGGTCCGCTTCTATGCCATCGAGGCGACGGTCACCGACCAGAAGAACCGCGACCGCTACGAGCCACCCCTGCGCGCGCCCGATACGCCCCTCGGCGTTCGGCTGAAGCCCGATCGGGCACAGCTGCTGATCGACGACCGTACGCTGGCCATCGACTGGCGGGATCCCTTCTACCGCCAGCCCACCTCCCTGCGCGCTCGACACGGTCGACTCTCGCGGCGGACCGTGCTGATGCGAGAGGAGGAGACCCCCGAGGAGAAGGGTGCGACGGCCGAGCTGGCGCCGATTCCTCCCCGAGCCACGGACGATCAGATTCGGGCGCTCGACGAGCTCGACGGCGCGCGCCGGGGGGGGCTGATCACCGAGCAGGAGTTCAAGCGCAGAAGGCGGCTGATCCTGCAGGGCAGGCTCGAGGAAGCCGGCTACGGGCGCGAGTGAAGCCCGCTCACGTCATCCACATCGACACGGATCCGGGTCTCGATGATCTACTGGCCCTGGGTCTGGCGCTCGCGAGCCCCGAGCTGCGCATCGCGGGCATCTCGACGGTGGCGGGAAACGCGGGGCTCGAGTCGGTGACCCGCAACGCCGCGGGCTTCCTGGAGCTGGCGGGAGCCGACCTCCCGCTCGGCCGCGGTGCGGCCGGGCCGCTCGGGCTGTCGGCCACCCGCGCAGAGTCCGTACACGGCGCCGACGGTCGCGGCGGCCTGCCCCTCCCACCGGGAGGCGTTCCGGTCGAGAGCGCTCTCGAGGTCTTCCGCCGAAGTGTCGAGCGCGAGAGCGCCGACACGCTGCTGGCGCTGGGACCGCTGACGAACGTGGCCCAGTGGCTCGAGCGCGAGCCCGAGCTCTTCCGGGACCTGCGGATCGTCTGGATGGGGGGCACCCGAGGAGACGGCAACGTGACCCCCGTCGCCGAGTTCAACTCCTTTGCCGACCCCCACGCCCTGGCGGCGGTTCTCGAGGCCGGCGTGCCGACCTGGATCGTGGGCCTCGAGGTGACGACCCGGGTCCGGGTGCGGCCGGCGGCCCTGTCGGAGCGAGGGCTCGGTCGCGGTCCCCTGGGCCGATTCCTCGAGGGAGCCCTGTCGGCACTCGCTCGCAAGGAGGGAGCGCTGGCCCGGACGGAGGGGGTCCGGGGAGGCGAGGGCTTCGCGACGCTTCACGACCCGTGCGCGGTTGCCGCGCTGATCTTTGCAGAGGGGTTCCGCTTCGAGGACTGTAGCCTCCAGGTGGCAGTGACCGAGGGACCCGAACGCGGACGCCTCCGGGAAGACCCCCGGGCCCAGGCGCCCCGACATCGCTATGCGACACAGGTGAACGCCGAGGCGGTCAAGGCGCTGATCCTCGACCGGCTCGCGGACCTCGCCGTGCGCTCGGCCCGAGAGGGCGTGTGAGCACCCTCGGACTGATGATCGAGCTGGCGGCTCTCGCCGCCCTGGCGCTCGCGACCCGACGGCTCGCGCGACCTCCGTGGCGGGGCCGGATCATCCTGGTCCTCAAAGCGTACCTGACCCTGCGCGTGTTCTCGCTGATCCTGCTGCACCGCGTAAACGGGCAGACCATCACCGAGATCCTGGGCGCTCTCGCGCAGCAGCTCGACCTGGAGACCCTGATCGAGTTCTCGTTGCTGGCGACGGGGGTCCGGATGGTCGGCATCGGGGCCAGCATCACGCGCTGGAGCCTGATGCTGCGTGGACAGGGCATCGAGCTTCCGGCCCGACACCTCGTGGGCGCCTTCTTCATCGGCCGCTTCCTGGGGACCTTCCTGCCCTCCACCCTCGGCCTCGACGGCTACAAGCTCTGGGACGCTGCCCGGTTCAGCGGCCGGGCGATCGAGGTCTCTACCGCCACCGCCGTCGAGAAGATCCTCGGAGCGTCGGGGATCTTCGGCACCTTCCTGATCGCCCTTCCCCTGGGCGTGTCGGTCTTCGGCGCCTACGAGCTCTGGATCACTGCGATCGGGATTCCCCTGTCGCTGCTGCCGCTTCTGCTCGTTGCGATCGCGTTCTTCTGGCCGGGACCGCTGCTCATCCGCTGGATCGCGCTCCAGCTCCCGCTGCCGACCCTGAGACCCGCGCTGGAGCGCATCGCCGAGAGCGCGAGCGCCTACTCGCGCCGCAAGGGGCTGCTGCTGGCGGCCTGGGGCCTCTCGCTCGTGACGCATTTCATGACGGCGGCGACCTACTACTTCACCGCGCGAGCGCTCGGCGTCCAGCCCCACGAGGCCAGCTTCTGGCAGGTCACCTTCGCCTCCTCGATCCAGATCCTGGCCACCGTCCTCAGCCCCTTCACCATCGCGGGCGAGGGGATCCGCGAGCTGGCGCAGGGACTGCTGCTGCAGGGACAGATGACCTTCGCCGTGGCCGCGGCCTCCGCCCTGCTCGGCTTCCTGGTCGCCGAGGCCCCGACCCTGCTGGGGGCGATCCCGTGGTTCCTCCGGGGGGCCCGCTACGCTCCGCCGTGGTGCCGCGTCGGGGGAGACGCCATCGATCCGGCTCGGGCCCGCGATGCCAGGGGGACCGCCCCCGCGGGGCCCGAACGGCCGACCCTCGAGGTCGCGGGAGTCGATCCGCTCTGGCGGAGACTCGCGACCGGATCCTCGGCGGGCCTGGCCGGAGGGCTCTGGGGAGGCGTCGCGATCGGTCTGGCAGAGACGCTCTACCTGCTCTTCCAGGGGAAGATCGTCGACGACACGCAGGTCTTCTGGGCGGCGCCGCTCGCGTACGGGCTGCTCTTCGGAGGGGCCGGCGCCCTGGGGGGCGCGCTGATCGGCACGCTGCCCTTTCCGCGAAGCTCGCTCCGCGCCACCGCCGCACCCCTCGCCTGGGTCGGCACCGTTCCCTATGCGGCTCTCGCCACGCTCTTCTTCGTCTACCGCGACGCCTACGCCGAGCAGATGCCGCCCCTCGGGATCCTCGCAGGCATCCTCACGAGCTTCGGGCTGCTCGCGCTCGTGGGGGGAGGAGCGACCTGGCTCGCGTGCCGGGGCCGCCTTGCGAGCCTGCTGCGTGCGCCGGCAGCCGTCCTCGGCAGCACGCTGCTGATCGCGGCCGCGGGCGCGCTCGGTGCGGGCATCGGTCCGCGGGCGGCGGGCCCGAGCCCCGCGCGCCCGGCTCCCGCGCGGCTCGCGGAAGCTCCCAACGTGCTCTTCGTGCTCGTCGATACGCTGCGCGCGGACGAGCTTCCGGCCTACGGAGGGAGCGCCATCCGTACGCCTGCGATCGATCGACTCGCACGCGAGGGAACCGTCTTCAGCGCCGCATTCTCGCAGGCGTCGTGGACCAAGCCGGCCGTCGCCTCGATCATGACGTCGCTCTACCCGACCTCTCACACCGCAACCCACAAGCCCTCCGAGCTTCCGGATAGCGTCGATACCCTCGCCGAGGGCTTCGCCGCCTACGGCTACACGACGGCCGGGATCGTCACCAACGTCAACCTGGCGCCGAGCTTCAACTTCCAGCAGGGGTTCCAGGACTACCGCTACCTGGCCCCCGACTACCTCTTCGGGGCCTTCGACTCCACCTCGCGCCTGCTCCTCTACGAGCTGGCGCGGCGCGTGGCGGGTCGGATCGAGGGCGGAGTGCGTCCGGGCCAGGCCTACCAGCCCGCGGGCGTGGTGAACCGCCATGCGCTCGGCTGGCTCAGCGATCACCCGACCGATCGCTTCCTGCTCTACCTGCACTACATGGACCCGCACGATCCCTACTTTGCGCATCCCGACGACGGCCATGCGATCGCCCGCTCCCAGGAGCCCGAGCCGGATCCGGGACGCGCGGTCGAGATGCACCGCCGCTACCGGGGCGAGATCGAGTTCTTCGACCGGGAGCTCGGGACCCTCCTCGAGGAGCTCGATCGGCGCGGCCTCTACGACGACCTGCTGATCGTCTTGACGGCCGACCATGGCGAGGAGTTCCAGGATCACGGCGGCTTCTGGCACGGCCGGACCCTCTACGACGAGCTGATCGGCGTACCGCTGATCGTCAAGTGGCCGCGGGGCCACCGGCGCGCACCCGCGCGCGTCGAGGCCCAGGTCCGCAGCATCGACATCGCCCCCACCCTGCTCGCGCTCGTCGGGGCTCCGGTTCCTCGCGCCATGCAGGGAGACGATCTGCTGGCGAGCGCGCCCCATGAACGCGCGGCGTTCGCGGAAGAGGACCACGAAGGGAACGTCCTGGCGTCGCTCCGGTCCCGGGGCTGGAAGCTGATCCGGGCGAACCCCGGCAACCCCCGCGGGCTGGCGCCCCTCGAGCTCTACCACGTTGCCGAGGATCCCGGAGAGCGGAGCGACGTCGCAGCACACCAGCACGCTCGACGGACCCGGCTCGAGCGCGACCTGGCAGGGATGGCCCGACTCGCGGCGTCGCACTCCCGAGAGGAACGGACGGTCCACATCGGCCAGGAGGAGTGCGAGCGACTCAAGGCCCTGGGCTACGTGGACAGCTGCGCGGAGGGCGAGTGACGGATCCGCAGCCTGGCGGGGGACCTTTCATCGATCTGCACACCCACTCGAACCTCTCCGACGGGGAGCTCGAGCCGTCGCAGCTCGTCGAGCGAGCGGCGGCGGCAGGCCTGGCCGCCCTCGCGCTGTGGATCGCGGCGGTGGTGGGCGTGCACGTGGGCCTTCGCACCCACTCGCTCATCCTGGCCAGCGGCGT
>JBHHYV010000055.1:0-22602 GCA_046757685.1 Myxococcota bacterium | reverse complement strand
TTGCGGCCATGAAGATCGATGCGCCGCCCCGCCAGACCCCCGTCTCGATCAGATCTCCCGGTATCTTCCTCTCGAGTACGTCGACCACGCACGCCTGCAGGTGGTCGAGGCGCCGCATCCCGACCATCGTCTCGGCCTCGGGGGGATGATCCGTTCCAGCGCGACGCCTCTCGAGGTCGATCGTCACGCTGCGGACCAGGTCGAGCCCGCGCGTTTGGAGGGCGCGTCTCAACCCGCGGACGAGGGCGCGTCGTAGCCGACGCCTCGGCCGCGGCACCCACGGCCGGTATCGCTCCAGGAAGGCTGTGCGGGTCAGGCACCTCTTCAGCAGGTCGAGGTAGCGCTCTTCCGGGGTCATGGACGTGCATGATCGCGGATCCGCCGCGGTCGTGCAGCGGCGCTGGGGTCGGGCAAGGGGTTTGCTATCTACGAGTCGCCGCCGGTCGCTCGGAGATCGGCCTCTGCTCGCGAAGCCGCGAGCGCATCGAGGAGAACGACGGGAGTGTCGATGTCTCGAGGGAGAGCCCGCTGGATCCGTGCCGGTACGCTCGCGCTGGGCCTCGCCGCGCTGGGCGTCTCGCTCTCCCACCCGCGCTGGCCCGTCGCCGTGGTGCTGGGTGCGACGCTCCTTGCGACCCCCGTGCTCGCCTGGCTCTTCACCGGGGGCGATGCGCGATCTCGACGCGGAAGCCGCGTCCTCTCACTGGCTCTGGTGAACCTGGTCTTGACGGCGCTGGTCCTCGAGGTGGGTGTACGCGCGTACCTGGTGATGGGGCTGGCTCCGGGGTGGCTCCTGCCCGCGCCCGATCGCATCGCCTACCGGCTCGATCCTTCGGGCAGCTACCTCGGCACCCGACCGAACTCCCGTGGGTTCTACGACACCGAGTTCGCCGACGCGCGCACGCCGGGCGTTCTGCGGGTGATCGCGATCGGGGACTCCTACTCGGTCGGGATGGTTCCCTACCCCGAGAACTACCTGACCCACGTCGACCAAGAGCTCGGTCCGGGTGTGGAGCTGCTCAACCTGGGTGTCGTCCACATGGCCGTGCGCCAGTACCTGGAGATCCTGCGCGAAGAGGGGCTGCGCCTGCACCCCGACGCGGTGCTGCTCGGGATCTACCTGGGCAACGACGTCAAGGAGGACCCGAGGCCGCTCTCCTTCCTCGACTCGCGCGCCTTCATCGTCGGCCGCCGCGTGGCGACGTATCTCCGCGAAGGCATCGCGACGGGCGTGACGCGGCCCACCTCGAGCATGTATCGCTTCGAGGCGGACGGCACGCGCGTGGAGCTGCCCCTCATGTCACTCCGGAAGTACGACGAGCGGGAGTGGAAGCACCTGAACCGGCTCTTTGGGCCCCCAGCGAGCGGGCACATGCGACGCGCCTGGAGGGATACCGAGGCGGCGCTCCGGGAGCTGGTGGCGCTCTGCCGGGAGCATCAGCTCCCCGTCTTCGCCACCCTCGCTCCCGACGAGATCCAGGTCTCGGATCGGCTTCTCGAGAAGGTTCTCTCGGCCCACGGGGCGGGGCCCGGGGACTTCGACCTCGACTACGTGGGTCGGCGCTTTCGCACGCTGCTGCGCGATCTCGAGGTGCCTACCCTGGACCTGACGGCGGCGCTGCGTCGCGCGGAGCCGGAAGGCGCGACCTATCACCTGCGCGCCGTGCACTGGAACCGGCGCGGCAACGCGATCGTGGCCGACGCAGTGACGCCCTGGCTCGCGCGCCAGCTCGCGCTCGCTGGGGTCGGCCCCGGCCCCGCGGTCCGGCGACCCGAGGCGGCACTCCCGATCAGGAGAGCGACCGCGGGCTCGGTCCTGGATCGGGTCTCACGGGTGACTTTTCGCGCGCCCTCCGCGGGCGGTCCCGAGCGGGGAGCCAGGCGCGAATCCGGTCCGCCTCTCGCATCAGCAGCGGACCCAGGATCGAGAGGATGAAGACGTAGAGGGCCGAGAGGGCCGCGATCCCGTGGGCTCCCGCGCCGCTGGCGGAGGCCAGGGTCGCGAGCACGATCGAGAACTCGCCCTTGGGGATGAGCGAGAGGCCGACCGCGAGTGAGGGTCTGGGGGCGTGCCCCGAGATGCGGCCGGCCAGGTAGCCCGACGCGGTCTTCGAGGCCAGCCCGAGCGCCACCAGGCACAGGGTGGCGACGAGCACCGAGCTCACCTGCCCCAGGTCGATGCCCATCCCGAACGAGACGAAGAAGAGTGCCGCGAACAGCGTCTGGAAGGGCCAGAGGGTCCTCGCGGCGCGCTCCTTGAGGCCGGTCGATCCCAGCACGAGGCCCGCCAGGAAGGCGCCGATCTCCGCCGAGAGCCCGGCGCCGATCGCCGCGGCCGCGATTCCGAGGACGAACGCGACCAGCGCGAGGGTGAAGCCCTCGTCGGTCTGGGACGCGAGAAGGCGCTCCAGCGGGCGCTGAAGCCGCGAGGCGAGCAGCGCCAGCACGGCCACGAAGGCGGCCGAGCGCGCCAGGGCCCACACCACGTGGGCTGCCGACTGCGTCTCGTCGCCGATCGGCCAGAGCGCCGCCAGGGCCACCATGTAGATCGCGATCGTCAGGTCCTCGAAGACGAGCAGCCGCAGGACGGTCTCGGTCTCGGGTCGGGCGGCGCGGCCGAAGTCGACGATGCACTTCGAGACGACGGCGCTCGACGTCATGTACACGATCCCGCCCAGGTAGAGCGACTCTCGCCAGGACCAGCCCAGCAGCAGGCCCGCTCCGACCCCGATCGGCAGGTTGATGACCAGGTCCACTCCCCCGGCCGCGATGAACCGGCCCAGCTGGCGGCGGACCGATCGCAGCGAGAACTCGAGCCCCATCGCGAAGAGCAGGAAGACGACGCCCAGGTGGCCGAGGAAGCGCACCACCTCGTCCCCGGCCAGGCGGCCTCCGATGGCGACCCCCGCGGCGATATAGAAGGGGACGACGGGCATGCGCAGCACCACCGAGATCGCCGCGGCAAGCCCCAGCACACCGAGCAGCAGGGCGAACTGCAGCAGGTGGGCCTCGCTCACTCACCGCTCCGACAGGGGGCGGGCACGAGCACTCGGGGCCGCCCGGATCGCACGTCCGGCCCCGGCTGCAGGCGTCCGGAGGCTCGCCGCATCTCGAGGCTCAGCCCCCGCTGGCAGAGGGCGCGAAGCGCTCGAGGAACTGCTCGAGGTGCTCGCGCTGGCCGATCAGGACCAGCGTGTCGCCGGCCTCGAAGCGGGTCTCGGGAGGCGGAGACGGGGCCGAGCGCTCCCCACGGATCAGTGCGATCACGCTGACGCCCGTGCGCTCGCGGATGCCCGCCTCGCGCAGGGTCGTGCCTACGAGGGGGGAGCTCGGGTCGAGCGTGACCCACTCGAGCGCAAACTCCTCGAGCCCCATCTGGCGGCGCGAGTCTTCGCGCTCGACCTCGCCTCGGGAGAGGATGCGGCCGAGCTCGGAGCCCTCGTCGAGTGACATGCGCAGCAGGGTGGTGCTCTCGCCGTCGGGGTCGACCCGCGCGAGCTCCCACTGGCCCACGCGATGCTCGACCACCACCAGCTGATCCCCCGTCGACAGCTCGAGTGTGTGCTTGGTGCCGACTCCCGGCAGCTCGGTCCGGCGTGTGGTCATCGGGTCCTCTCGCGCGCCGAGCGAGGGCTCGGGGTCGGGGGCGATCTACTCCGAGTCCTCGTCGCTGTCGCGGCTGGGGAGGAAGACCCGAAAGGTAGTCCCACCGCCGGGGGCGGCCAGGAACTCGAGCCGCCCCCCGTGCTGCTCCACGATCCGGCGGCTGATGTAGAGCCCGAGACCGTTCCCCTCGCCCTCGGGCTTCGTCGTGAAGAAGGCATCGAAGAGGCGAGCGCGGATCTTCTCGGGAACTCCACAGCCCGTGTCGCGGATCGAGATCTCGATCCCCCCCTCCCGATCCTGGGTCTCGATCCGAATCCGGCCCGGGGGCTCACCGGTGCCGCAGCCGCCGTTCGCACCGGCGTCGATCGCGCAGGCATCGACTGCGTTGGTGAGCAGGTTCAGGACCACCTGGCCCAGCTGGGTCCGGTCCCCGAGCGCCGGCCGCGTCGCGCCGTCCAGGCGCTCGACCCGCGCGATCGGCTCGAGCCGCGATCGAACCAGCCGCAGGCTCCAGTCGATCAGGGCATGGACGTCGATCGGCTGCCAGCGGTCGGGCCGCGCATCGCGCGACAGGGCCAGCAGGTCCGCGCACAGGTCGCGGATCCGGCCGGCGCCCTCGAGCGCGTCCCCGAGGATCTCGTCCATTCCGTCCAGTCCACCGACCTGGACCAGCTTGGCCTCGACCTGCGCAATCCGCTGCGCCGACGCGGGGAGCTCGGCGGCCATCTGCCGGTAGCCCGTCACGGCCTCGCGGAGGGCTCCGCACAGCCGCTCGAGCTCGCCGAGGTTGCCGACCACGTAGGTGATCGGGTTGCTGACCTCGTGGGCCACGCTCGCGACCAGGGTGCCGAGCAGCGCCAGGCGGTCCACGAGGACCAGGGAGCCGGAAGCCTCGTCCCCCGGCGAGGCGGAGCCGCAATCGGGGCTGGGACGTGCCGGATCCATCGGGGATCCTATCGGCGGAACGGCGGGCAGATTGCAGCTCGGACCTTCAGTTACAATCTCGCGCGAACGGCGGACGCGACACGAGGAGACACGCGATGAAGTTCGGCATCTTCTACGAGCACCAGCTTCCCAGGCCCTGGACCGAGGGTCGCGAGGAGGAGCTCTTCCACGAGGCCCTCGACCAGGTCGAGCTGGCGGATCGGCTCGGAATCGACCACGCCTGGGAGGTCGAGCACCATTTCCTGGAGGAGTACTCCCATAGCTCGGCGCCGGAGGTCTTCCTGGCGGCGTGCTCCCAGCGGACGCAGAACATCCGCCTCGGCCACGGGATCGTGCTGATGCCTCCGGGCTACAACGCGCCCGCGCGGGTCGCCGAGCGCATCGCCACGCTCGACCTCGTCTCGAGGGGCCGGGTGGAGTTCGGGACCGGAGAGTCCGCCTCGCGCCAGGAGCTCGAGGGCTTCGGCATCCCGGTCGAGCAGAAGCACGACATGTGGCTCGAGAGCGTGGAGCAGGTCGCGAACATGCTCGCGATGGATCCCTACCCGGGCTACGAGGGCAAGTTCTTCTCGATGCCCTGCCGCAACGTGCTTCCCAAGCCGGTCCAGAAGCCCCACCCCCCCATCTGGGTCGCGTGCTCGAACCGCGAGACGATTCACCTGGCGGCCCGCCTGGGGATCGGCGCGTTGACCTTCGCGTTCGTCGATCCGGCCGACGCCAAGAAGTGGGTCGACGAGTACTACCAGATCCTCGAGAACGAGTGCGTTCCCATCGGGCACGCGATCAACCCGAACATTGCGATGGTGACCGGCTTCTCGCTGCACGAGAACGCCGAAGAGGCCAAGCGCCGGGGCCTGGACGGCTTCCGCTTCTTCGGCTTCGCGCTCGCGCACTTCTACGTCTTCGGCCAGCACAAGCCGGGTCGAACCGATGTCTGGCAGCAGTACGAGGCCATCAAGGGCACGCTGCCGGACGACGGCGAGAACCACGGCGTGGGCACCCCCGACCAGATGCGCGAGCACCTGCGGGGCTTCCAGGAGGCCGGGGTCGACCAGGTCGTGTTCATTCAGCAGGGCGGAAACAATCGCCACGACCACATCTGCGAGTCGCTCGAGCTCTTCGCCCGCGACGTGATGCCCGAGTTCAAGGAGCGCGAGGACGAGAGGGTCGCCCGCAAGCTGGAGCGGCTCGCCCCGGCCCTGGAGCGGGCGATGGAGCGCAAGCAGCGGATGCGGCCGCTGCCAGACGACGAGATCCCGGTCTTCGAGCCCCTGGGACGCACCATCCACGAGACCAGCGATCCCAAGGAGCTCGAGCGCCGGGAGCGCATGGCTCGCATGCGCGAAGCGATGCAGCGGGCCCAATCCCGGGCTTGAGCCCCTCGGCAGGGGGCGTCCCAGGGCCCATGGGTCAAAGAAAACCCTTCATTTTCGGTAGGTTGAGGAGAATGACGACCACATCCACTCCCCGTGGGGAGGGCCCCGCATTTTTCTTCCCCAGGGCCGAAAGTTCTGGTACTCTCGATGTCGTCGCCCTTGCGTTTCGGAGGGATTGACGGGCCTTCACAGGCCCGGCGCACTGGGGGGCGATGTATCAGAGCGGGCTCGGGGTCGCTTCCCCCGGGCCCGTTCCTTTTGCTCGCATCGATCGCCTGGCTGTCTCTCTGCGCTCTCCCGGGAGGGGCCGTGTGATCCTCCACGCCGACATGGACGCCTTCTACGCCTCGGTCGAGCAGCGCGACCATCCCGAGCTGCGAGGAACGCCCGTGGTCGTCGGGGGAACGTCCGACCGGGGGGTGGTGTCCGCGGCCAGCTACGAGGCCCGCCGCTTCGGGGTGCACTCGGCGATGCCGACGGCACAAGCTCGCAAGCTCTGCCCCGGGGCCGTCTTCCTGCGTGGAGACATGGCGCGCTACACGCGCGAGAGCCGCCGCGTGTTCGAGGTCTTTCGCAGCCTCACGCCCTCAGTGGAGGGCGTGTCGCTCGACGAGGCGTTCCTGGATCTCGCTGGAACCGAGGGTCTCTGGGGAACGCCTCGCCAGGCTGCGGCGCGGCTGCGTCGCCAGGGCGTGCAGGCGAGGACCGTGACCCTCAAGCTCAAGGGGGCCCGGTCACTGGGCGGCGGACGCTTTCCGCTGCAGACCCGCTCGCGCACTCTCGAGCGACCCACCGATGACGGAAGGCGCATCGCCCAGGTCGGCCGCGGGCTCCTGGGCCGTGCCGATCTGGCTGCACCGGTTCGCCTGCTGGGGCTCGCCCTCAGCCGGATCGAGGTGCCGGCCGCGCAGACCGCGGACCTGTGGCCCGATGCGGAGCACGCGCGCCGGCGGCGTCTCAACCGGGCGATCGATGCGATCCAGGCGCGCTTCGGAGCGGGCGCGGTCGGGACCGGCTCCGGGCGAGTCGAGCGTGCGGCGCTCTCGAGCCAGATCAAGCCGGGCGCTCCCGAGGACGCTCCAAGGGTCAAGGGGCGGGCATGTCGAAGCTGATTCGAGACCCGCGCGCCGTGACCCGGTGGGACCAGGAGGTCGACGTGGTGGTCGTCGGCCTCGGCGCGGCGGGGGCTGCAGCGGCGCTCGAGGCGTCGCGCACGGGAGCCGGGACGCTGGTTCTGGAGCGGGCCGGTGCGGGCGGTGGCACGTCGGCGCTCTCGGGGGGTGTGATCTACCTGGGAGGGGGAACGCCGATCCAGAAGGCCTGCGGCTTCGAGGACTCCCAGGACGCGATGTTCCGCTATCTCCAGGCCTCCGTCGGTCCGGGCCCCGACGAGGCCAAGCTCACGCTCTACTGCGAGGGCTCGATCGCCCACTACGAGTGGCTCGTCGAGCAGGGCGTTCCCTTCAGGGCGCGCTTCTACGACGGCTGCAGCGGCGAGCCGCCGACCGACGACGGGCTCGTGTGGTCGGGCTCGGAGCAGACCGACCCCTTCTGCGAGATCGCTGCGCCCGCACCGCGCGGTCACGTTCCCCAGGTCGAGGGACGCGCAGGCCCGCTGCTGATGAGGCAGCTCTGCGCGGCTGTCGCCCGGAGCGACGCGCGGGTCGCGTCCGACACGCGCTGCACGGCGCTCGTCCAGGAGCCCGGCGGTCGCGTCGTCGGCGTGATTGCACGGACGTTCGGCGAGTCCAGGTCGATCCGCGCCCGTGGAGGCGTCGTGATCACGACGGGCGGGTTCATCCTCAATGACGAGATGCTGGAGCTGCATCAGCCGCTCGCCCGGCGCTGCCAGTTCCGGGTGGCCGCAGACGGCGACGACGGAAGCGGCATCCGGCTGGGCATGGCGGCGGGTGCGGGCACCCTGCACATGGACGCCGTCTCCGTCTCGCTTCCGGCCACCCAGCCCTGGGGGCTCAAGCGGGGGATCCTGGTGAACGAGCGAGGTCAGCGCTTCATCGGCGAGGACGCCTACTACGGGCGCCTCGGCGAGTCGGCGCTCTTTCACCAGGGGGGTCGCGCCTGGCTGATCGTCGACGACGAGATCTTCGAGAAGCCCGAGTACCCCCGCGAGGTCGTAGCCGTGGGCTCGAGCGCGACGGAGCTGGCGCGCGAGCTGGGGCTGCCGGACGGAAGTCTCGAGGCCACCTTCGAGCTCTACAACCGGCACGCGGAGCGCGGCGAGGATCCGCTCTTCCGCAAGGCCGCACGCTACCTGAAGCCTCTCGTTGCGCCCCCCTTCGGGGCGTTCGACTGCAGCGTCGAGACCTCGATCTATGCCGCCTTCACCCTCGGAGGCCTTCACAGCGACGTGGACGGTCGTGTGCTGGATCCCGAGGGGGATCCGATCCCCGGACTCTTCGCGGCGGGTCGCGCCACCTCGGGGCTCTCGGTCGGGGGCTACTCGAGCGGCCTGTCGCTCGGAGACGGCACCTTCTTCGGCCGCAGAGCGGGACGCGCAGCCGCAAGGGGCTGAGGCTTCCCCGTCACGGCCTCGAGGCGCGGCGCGAGCGCCGCGACCGCTCTCGAATCACCTGGTAGAGGACCGGCCAGCCGAAGAGGAAGGGGTGGCGCAGCTGGCGCGGGGTAGGAGCGACGTGCCAGCCCGTGTGGCGCTCGACCTTCCACAGCACGTAGGGGACCCAGCCCTCGAAGGTAGCGGCCGTCTTGACCAGGCGAGCGACCGTCAGCGCCCGGCTCCAGGCCCGCTCGAGGCGCCAGCGAAGGCGAGAGCGCCAGCGACGCGACGGTGGGAGGCGGACCTCGATCGGCGCTGCTGCGTCCGGCTGCCGCGGTCGCGCCGTCGCGGGAGCGAGCTGCAGGTGGCCCCGGCGCTCGAGGATCGAGAGCACCTCGAGCGCGACGCGATCGTAGTGGGAGCGGGAGGTCCGGTAGATCTCGGAGATCGCCTCGGGGGACTCGAAGCGCCACTCGGCGCGGTAGCTCTCGCGGAACGCCGCCCCCCAGAGCGCATCGGGAAGGACGGGGCAGCGCGCTCCGTCGGCGGGAAGCAGGGGCAGCATCGTCTCGACCACCTTGACTGCGGAGCGAACGGCCGCCTCGACGACGGTGGCCTCGGCCGCCTCGTCCCTCGCATGGACGAGGCGCATCGGCTGGCAGAGGCGCGCCCAGACGAAGCATGGGCCGAAGCTCCGGGAGCTTGCCCGCAGGAGATCGCGGAGCGACATCACCGAGTACTTGACGCGTAGCGTTCCACCGCCCTCCATCCGCTCGAAGTAGAACACGTTGGGAGGCAGGATCCGGTTCAAGAGCGCGAGCCCACGTCGACGGTACGCCGTCCGGTAGTCGTCGACGACGACCAGCAGATCGAGCACTCCCTCGTCTGTCTGACGCCGAAGGCACGACCCATAGAAGAGAATCGCCGCGACGGACTCCCCGAGACGACTCCGGACCTCCCGAGCGAGAGCCCGAGCGAACGCAGGCGCGGGCTCTCGGAGCTCCCGGCGGTAGAGCGCGGCGAGACGCGCGGCTGCGTCCTCGGGTCGCGGCTCAGGCGCGGACGAAGCGGATTCCACGATCGGCCTCGACCCGCACGATCCGGTCGGCCTCCGGCTCGAAGAGCTCGCCATCGATGGTGAGCCCGCAGTGGAGGTTCAGCTGCGCCGAGTTCACGTTGCGACTCGTGTAGCCCTTCTCTGGGGTCACGAAGCCGCGGGGACGCCCACGCAGGATTCCGACCGCGGCGGCGCTCACCCGGTCTGGTTGGGAGCTGATGGCCGTGAAGCGCACCGGCCTCGCCTCGCGTCCCCAGAAGGGGCGGATTCCCAGAAAGAGACGGCGCAGGCTCGTCGCCATCACGAGCGAGTACTCTCCGAACCCGAGCGGCTCCCCGTCGAGCTGGATCTGCATCTTGTCGGCGGAGAGGATTCCCTCCATGTGGCGCCTCGCCGCCTGGACCACCAGCATCGCGATCATGAGCCCTCCGCCGAGGGCCCCCCGCGCGTTGCCGGGCGGAAAGGCGGTGTGGATGGTCTGGATCGTCCGGAAGACGACGCCTGTCCCGAAGAACATTCCGACGTGGAGCTCGCGCCTGGGCCCCAGCTGGACTTGCAGCACGGGTCTGCGGACTGCGCGCGCCTCGAGCGATCGGCTGGCCGCCGCACGAACCAGGGCCTGCAGCCCGCGTGTCGGGTTGCGCGTGGCGCCGAGGTCGATCGCCGCCATGTTGGTTCGGCCCGATCGGAGAGGTGCCACCCAGGGCAGCGACTCGAAGGGACGGTCGCGCAGCAGTGACGTCAGCGCGCGCTGAAGGGTCCCGTCCCCCCCATTGACCGCGAGGACGTCGACCCCTTGCCGCGCGAGCGCGAGCAGCGCCTCGGGGACCGCCGATGCCGAGTCGGTCTCGACGTGAACGATGCTCGGATCGGAGGCGGCGAGCTGGAGCACGCGACCGACGCGCCCTCCCTGCTTGCCGGCCCGCCGGTTGCTCAGGACACCGATACGCATTCGCACGCTCGAGTGGAGCCTTGGGGCGGTGTCGAAGACCCCTCCGGAAGTGGGTTCGAGAAGCCCACGACCGTGATTCCCGTTCCCCGCAGTCGCACCTCGGGCTTCCCCAACGGCTGAAGGGCGATGTCGTAGGGGCTCTCCGCCCAGATGCGAAGCGGCCGCAGGACGGCGCGCAGCAGCCAGCGAAAGACGCGCGGCAAGGGCATCAGCGGATCATAGCGAACCAGGATCCGCGCAATCTCGATGCGCCCGTCGATCGAGCCTCCGCCAAGCTCCAGAGCCTGCGGCAGCGGGTAGCCGTCTCGCGATGCCGGACCCGCACAGGCGCAGAGCCTGGCTGGGGCCACCCGGCGCAGCGTTCCGCCGGCATCGCGGATCACCTGGCACTGCCGGTGCTCGCCCTCGGGCGTCTCGATGTCGAGCAGGTAGATCGGGCGCTCGGGACCGAGCGAGAAGAACTCGACGCGTCGCGCCTGCAGGCGGGACTCTCGCTCGCGCATCCAGGTGTAGGTGACCGCGATCTCGCCGCGCACGGCGAGCTGCGAGTCCATCCCTTCGAGCCACAGGCGGCCCGAGACCGGCGCGGCCAGCGCGAGCAGTCGGGTCCCGTACAGGTCGTGGAGCGCATCGACCTCGAGGGGGGGCGCGCGCGCCGAGAAGTGCAGGTCGAGCTGCACGGGGTGCTTGTCCAGTCGAAGCCGCTGGGACGGCCCATGCTGGTCGAGCAGGCTCGATCCCATCTCGAGGCGAAGTCCGTCGGGCGACAGGCTCCAGCGTGGCCTTCGCCGGCCATTGTGGAACTCGAGTACGCGTCCTCTGGGGCTGACGATCTGCCAGCTGGCCGCGCCGTTCCGGTCCCCGAGACCCACGTTCGAGACTGCGAAGCGCACGAAGAGCTGGTGCCCGGAGTCGAAGCGCGCCGTCAGGTCCCAGAACTGTGAGGCCCACTCCTCGGAGAGGCTGCGTGCGGGCGCTCCGTCGAGCCCCTCGGCTCGCGCGTGCAGGGGCAAGGTCCCCGCGGTCGCGAGTCCGAGCCCCGCGCAGAGGAGCAGCCCCCTCGCGCGCTGGGTGCGGATCACCGGGAGCGCTCGCGACGAGGCGCGCCGTTCCCGGCGTCTGCGACGCTCGATGCCGGGCCGCCTCGCGGGCGCGCAGCGCAGGGCTCGATGGGCTGGCCGCCCTGGCGTCGCGCGAGCGCCTGGACCCACCGGACGCAGTGAAAAGCGATCGAGATCGCCGTCCAGATCGCGACCGCCCACAGGCCCAGATCGGGCCGACCCCCGACTACGCCCAGCGTCAGCAGGATCAGGTTGGGATTGCGGCGCGCGGTCACCCGCCGCATGCGCGCGTCGACCGGCTTCCAGCAGTGGATCTCGAAGCCGAACGCGAGCAGGAAGAGCCCCTCGATCGCACGCCCGACGACGTAGCCGACGACGCACGCCCAGATTGCGACCTCGGCGAAGGGCGCGCCACCCAGCCCGAGACCCCAGGCCAGGTACCAGAAGGGGGGATGGAGCAGATCGAGGCCGTGGTCGAGGACGTGTCCGAATCGACTCGACTGCAACGTGACGCGTGCGAGCTTGCCGTCGACCGTGTCGAGAAAGGTCATCGCCCAGGCAAACGCCAGTCCCCCGGCGTAGGCTCCGCGCGCAAACAGGATCGTGGCCGCTGCCACCGCCACCCAGCTGATCGCGGTGACGGTGTTCGGGCGGACTCGGAGCTCGGCGAGACGCCGAGTGACGACGCGCGCGGGAAGCGGCCAGACCCACTGCGTGACCAGGTCGGTGATTCCCTTGTAGGAGGCATCGAAGAGCCGTGCCTCGATCTCGCGCTCTCGACCGGCGATCACGGGGAGCACCAGCGGAGCCGCGTCCTTGCGCAGGGCCGCATCGTAGCTGGGGACCAGCTCGCCGGGCGTCGCGATCCGGAGAGCACGGAGCTCGGGATCGCTCGCGTCGAGCCTACCGGTACGGAGCCCTCTCAGGGCAGCGTCGAGTGCCGGGCCGCGAGCATGCACCGCGATCGGCAGCACGCCCTCGCGTGGGTCCAGCGGGCCGTCGACCAGCAGGGTGTCGGGCCGATCCCGCAGCGCCGGAAGCAGCCGCTCGTCGATCACGTAGTCCGAGCGGATCGCGAGCGCCGCCTCTCCCGCCCCCGGCTGGGCGGAGCCGGCGTCGTCGACGGCTCGCTGCGGCTCCAGACCGGCGAGCCGAAGCGCCCGGCACGCGCGCTCCTCGAGAGTCAGGCCCCAGATCCGGATCGACGGCGTCCCCGGGGGCTCGACGATCCATGCCCGTCCGCCGCTCTCCGTGTGTGCGCTCCGAAGCCGGAGCCCGTGGCGCGCCATTCGAGCGTCGACGTTACCACGGGGCCTGCGCGTCAGCTATCGTCGCCGCAGAGAAACGCCTGTGGTGTATCGCCTCGCCCATCTCTCCGACCTCCATGCCACGCGTGTCCGGATTCCCCCGCGTCCGCTCCGGTCGTTCGCCAACAAGCGCGCACTGGGCTGGATCTCGTGGTGGCTGCGCCGGCGCCACGAGTACCGACCCGAGATCCTGCGGGCGCTGATTCGCGACCTGCGCGCGCTCGCTCCCGACCACGTCGCGGTCACAGGAGACCTGACGCACCTGGGGCTCGAGAGCGAGGTCGCGGAGGCGGTCGAGTGGCTCGACCAGATCGGGGATGCGGACTCCGTGTCGCTGGTCCCCGGGAACCACGACGCCTACGTCGGCGCCCTGGAGGCGCTCGACTGGACGCCGTGGGCCGCGTTCCTCCGCTCGGACCGATCGTTCGACGGCAGCGCGACGGGCGGGTCGAACGGCGTGGACTTTCCGAGCGTGCGGATCCGCGGTCCCCTGGCGCTGGTGGGTCTGAGCTCGGCGCGACCGAGCCCGATCGGGCAGGCGACGGGCCGCGTGGGCAAGCGCCAGCTCGAGCGCCTGGCACCGATCCTCGAAGGCCTCGGTCGAACGAGTCTCTTTCGGGTGGTGCTGATCCACCATCCGCCTACCGGGGTCGAGGGAGCTTCTCGTCGTCAGCTCACCGACGCGCAGGCGCTGCGTCGCGTGATCGAACGACACGGCGCGGACCTGGTGCTTCACGGACACACGCACCGGGACTCGGTCGACCGCGTCCCCGGTCCCGCGGGGCCGATCCCGGTCGTGGGGGTGCGCTCGAGCTCGGCCGCGGGCCGCCGCCCAGGTCGCCGCGCGCGCTATCACGTGTACTCCATCGAGGGCTCCGATCGCGAGCACCGGCACATCCAGGTCGAGATCCGCGGGTTCGACGCCGACTCGGGTCTCTTCGTTCGCGAGTCGCGACGTCCGCTCGACGTCTAGCGAGTCGGGTGGGGCGAGGCCGTGCGCGCGGCGACGATGGAGGATGCCAGGACCAGGTCTTCCCGACGGTCCACGTCGATGGCGCACTCCGGCCACGGCATCGGGACCGCGCGAATCGTGGCGCCGAGCGCGCGCGACGCGCGCTCGAGGGCAGAGTCGAGGTCCAGGCGACCGAGTGCGAAGAGCAGCAGCGGCCAGGCCCCGAAGCGGCGGACCAGGCGCCAGGGGCGCTTGCGAAAGCGCTCGGCTCCAGCCCAGAAGCGTGCGACGCGCGGGGCGCGCGGCGTGCGCAGCAGAAAGAGGTTCGCGCCACAGACGCCTGCGGCCCCCAGCCGGATCAAGGTACGGCGCGAGCTCGGGTAACGCTCCCGCAGCAGGTCGCCCGCGACCGTCCCCACCGCCAGATCGGCGTCGGTCGCGAGCGCCTCGCGAGTGAAGTGATCGATCATCGGTGCCACGAGCAGCGGGTGATCGGCGGTCGTGACGAGCAGCGGGTCGCGGCTCGGAGACGCCTCGAGATGACGCACCACCGAGAGGCTCGGGGACCGATCGCTGGGCTCGAGCTCGACGCGGGTCGAGCGGAGCAGGGTCCGGAGGGCGGGCTCGTCCTGCAGCGCCTTCGGATCCTCCACACTGACCGCGATCCGCCCGCCGACGCTCGCGGATCCCAGGAGCGCCTCGACGACCCGGACCAGCATGGGCACACCGTTCAGGCGGATCAGGGCCTTGTGGCGCTCTCCCAGCGATCGGGCGAGCGGATCGCCCCCGGGCCTCTGACCCGCGAGCACGAGGGCGTCGAGCGTCGGGGGTGCCGGGCCCGCTCGGAGCTCCGAGCCGTCCATCGAGGTCAGCATGCCGGAAGGGTCCGTCGGCGTCCACGGAGCCCCGCTCCGGGGGCGTCGAGGGTTCCTTCCCCGTGCGCTGGAGCTCGCCTATGCTCGGCCGGGGACTCGACGGGGAGGACGGATTGCAGGTCTGGATCGACGCGCAAAGTCCGGCGAGCGGGCTGCGCCTCTTCGGCATGCCCCTGCTCGAGCGGCTGCTTCGCGCGCTGGTCGAGGCGGGCCTGGAGCCGAGTCGCGTGCCGATCGCGACCCGGGACCGGGCGAGCCTGCCGCCCATTCCGGAGGACCTGGCTCGCGTTCTCCCACTGCACTTCAGCGATTCCGGCGCGCATGGCAGTGGCCCGGATCGGGGCGACGCGCTCTGGGAAGCCGTACGCCGTGCCCAGGGAGAGACGGTCCTGGCTCTCGAGGGGGACTGCGTCGTCGATCCGCGCCTGCTCCGCGAGCTGGGTCGGAGGTCGGAGTCCCTCGCAGTCCTCGGCGGCCAGGGACGGGAGCGCGCTGCGGTCCTGCTGTGGACCCGGCCCCTGCACACGAGCGATACGGGGGCGTGCGAGCCCCTGGACCTGGTGCGGCGAGCGGACCGGGCCCTGGCGCGGGGAGACGTGGACGAGCTCGATCGACAGGAGCTGGATGCCTACCTTCCGAAGCTGCGGCGCACGCTCGTTCCCTACCTGTTCCGGGTGCCCGACCGGGCGAGCGCCGCGCGTGCCGAGCGCTTTCTCTTCGATGCGAACTACAAGGGCTCGACCGACTTCTTCACCCGCTACGTATATCCGCCACTGGTCTGGCGGCTCGTGCGACCGCTCGCGCGCTGGCGGGTACATCCCAACTGGGTCTCGCTGCTCAACGTCGTGATCACGCTGGGCGCGATTCCCCTCTTCGCGTCGGCGCACTGGATCGCCGGCCTGACCCTCGCGTACTCGATGAGCGTGCTCGATTCGGTGGATGGCAAGCTCGCGCGGCTCTCGTTTCGCGCCTCGAAGCTGGGCCACGTCCTCGACCACGGCCTGGACGTGGTGCACCCACCCATGTGGTACCTGGCCTGGGCCTGGGGTCTCGGTGCTCGAGACCTCTCCACACCGCTGCTGCAGGCCGGGCTCTGGATGCTCGCCTTCTACGTCCTCGATCGCCTGGTGACACAGGCATTCACCTGGCGCGTCGGACGCTCGATCCACGGCTACACGGCGCTCGATCGCAGGCTTCGGACCGTGATCTCGCGCCGCAACATCAATCTCCCGATCTTCACGCTGGGCCTGGTCATCGGCGAGGCGCCGGCCGCGTTCCTGGCGATCGTCGCCTGGCAGCTCGTGACGCTGCTCTTCCATGCGGTGCGCCTGGTCCAGGTATCACACACGCTGCTCGGCCAGGGGGACACGGCGAGCTCGGCGGAGCGGGCGGCGTCGCAGAACCGGCCGGGCGCCCGGCGCTAGGGAGGCCCGCCCCGGAACGTCAGAGCGGGCGCTCGGCCACGGGCAACGCCGGTCGAAGTCTGCGCCGGCGCACCTGGCGAAAGTGGGCCTGGACCCTGGACAGGTCCTCGGGCGAGTCGATCTCGGCCCACCACAGGCCCTGGATCGAGGCAGTTCGCAGGGGCATCGCCCTCGCCAGCTCGCCCAGCACCGAGAGGTACCAGCGCTGGTGGGTATGGCGACCCCGCACCGTCGCGTCCAGGGCCTGCGCGAAGCGTCGCGCGCCCTCCTCACGGAAGCACGTCATGCCGATGGCCTCGCCATCCACGATCGCCGGATCGAGCTTCTTGCCCACGGCGCTCAGGAGGCCCCCGGGACCGAGGGCGACCTTCATGTCGTCGTCGTCGTAGGCCTCCTTGCAGTCGATCGCCATGACGGCATCGGCCTCCGCCCGGCGAAGAATGCGACCGAGCACCTCGTCCTCGAAGAGGGTGTCCCCGTTCAGCAGTACGAAGGGCGCGTCCATGTCGCGCGCCGCCAGCCAGCAGGTGATGAGGTTCTCGGTGGTCGCGTAGAAGGGGTTGTAGAGGGTGCGAACCTCGAGCGGCCCGCTTCGCCTCCTTGCCAGGAAGTCCTCGACCTGCTCGGCGCCAAACCCGATCATCACCCGCACGTCGAGCACGCCGCAGCGCTCGAGCGCTCGCAGCTGGTGCTCGAGGACCGGTTGCTCGCCATCGACGGAGAGCAGGCACTTGGGTGTGCGCTCGGTCAGAGGCAGCATGCGCCGTCCCTGCCCCGCGCTGAGGATGATCGCTCTCATGGCTCGTCGATGGACTCGGAGGCCCCGCGCGGAGCGCCAGGCCCGGGCGCGCGCCCATGCCGGGCCGCGCAGGCTTTGGGTACCATCCGGTTCCCCCCGGCCGGCGATATAAACACAATCGTCGAGGGGTCTCAAGGGAGCCCGAGCCTGAGAGTCAAGACTGCGAAGGACCGCGACGAGACTCGGCTCGGCCCGACGCTCTTCGCCTACATCCTACGTGCGGCCCTGCCCCCGGTGCTCCTGGCACTCGCGATGCTGGTGGCGGCGGTGCTCGCGAAGGACATGCTCGGGTTCTCGGATCTCGTGATCAATCGCGGACTTCGGGCGCTGACCGTGGCTCGCCTCGGGTTCTACGAGGCGGTGCCGATCGCCGGCCGGACGCTTCCCTTCGCGCTCGTGATCGGGCTCCTGGTGGCCCTGGGAGGCTTAGCCTCGAACCGCGAGTTCGTGGCGCTCGAGGCCTGTGGCGTTTCGCCCCGGTACCTGATCGGTCCCGTCGTGGCTCTCGCCGCCGGAGCCACCGTGGTCGGCCAACTCATCTCCGTGTATGCGCTCCCTTGGGCGGAGCGCTCGCGCGCAGATCTGCTCGACCGGGTCGCCCGCGAGCGTCCCGAGTCCTCGATCCGACCCGGTGCAGTCGCCCACTTTGGCGACTGGAAGCTCCAGGCCCGCGAGGTGTCGAGCTCCGGTGAGCAGCTTCGGGGGGCCCTGGTCTGGATGCCCGACGCGGGAGAGACGATCTTCGCGCGCGAGGGCCACCTGGACCACGGCCCGGATGGCGCGATCCACCTGGTGCTGGAGCGGGGCGAGGTCCTGCTGCGATCGAGCCGCGAGCCCCGGATCATTCGCTTTGGCGTGATGCGGGCCGAGCTGCCGCGCCCCGATCCCTTCGCGGGGCTCGACCGGGACGCGCCCCTCGAGGGACTCGGGCTGGCGCAGCTCTCGGCGCTTGCGCGCGCCTCGGGAAGCGACACCGGCGTCGCACGGCGAGCGGCGGTCGAGCTGCAGCGAAGGCTCGCGCTCCCCTGCGCGAGCCTGGCCTTTGGATTCCTGGCGCTTCCGCTCCTGCTCGCCATGTCCCGTCCGTCGGCAGCCGGCGGTGCGGTGCTGGGCCTGCTCTTGACGGTCGCGTACTACGGCCTGGTGCAGCTCGGCGACGGCCTGGTCTCGGGAGGCGAGCTCGGAGTGATCGCGGGGGCATGGCTCCCGAACGCTGCCATCGTGCTGGTGGGCGGCGTCCTGCTGGCGCGCGGGGAGCGTTTTGACGAGCGCACCGGAGTTCGGGCCGAGGCGCGCGTGCGCCGGGGCGCCATGCGTGTGCGCCGCCATCCCCTCGAGCGCTCGGTGGCGCGGGAGTTCGCCGAGCTGACGCTGCTCTCGCTCGGAGCGCTGGTCGCGGGCTACCTGATCACCGATGTCCTCGAGAGGCTCGACTGGCTCGCCCGCCACCACGCCACGCTGCCCGTTGCCCTGCGCTTCTACGCCGTACGCACGCCCCTGCTCGTCTCACGGATGGTGCCGATGGCGTTCCTCGCAGGCACTGCGCTGATGGTGAGTCGGCTGGCGGCACGCGGAGAGCTGACGGCGATGCGTGCTTCCGGCATCCCGGCCCTGCGCGGCCTGCTTCCGCTCCTGCTCGTGGCCATCGTCGCCGTCCCCATCGACTTCGTGCTCAACGACTCCGTGATTCCGCGCACGAACGCCCTGGCGGACCGCATCAAGACCGAGGAGATCAAGAGAGAGTCGAGGGGGCTCGAGAACTCGATCTGGTATCGGTCCGGCAACCGGCTCTACCACGCGGCCCGGATGGATCCCACCGTGGGGACTGCCGAGGGTCTCCACGTCTACCAGATCGGAGCCGACGGGCTGCCCGCGGCACGCACCGACGCTGCTCGCGCGCGCTACGTGGGGGATGGGCTGTGGGCGCTCGAGGATCCGCGCAGGATCGAGATCTCGACACGGGGCATCCGCGAGGTCGAGGCTCCCAAGACGCTCGCGCTCGGCCTCGAGCCGCCCGCAGAGGTCGACACGATGCACCTGGGGGTTCGGGATCTCGAGCGCGAGATTCGCGAGACCGAGCAGGGAGGCTATGACGCGACCCGCTTCCGGGTCGACCTGAATCTCAAGCTGGCCGCTCCCTTCGCCTGCGTGGCGCTTCCCGCCGTTGCGCTCATGCTCGCGATCAGCGGCCCGCCCTTTCCGCCGACCGCGGTGATCCTGCTCGCGTCGGGCGCGCTCGGCATCGGCTACGTGCTCGTCTCGGGCATCTTTGCGGCGCTGGGCTACGGGGGGGTCCTGCCTCCCGTCGTCGCCGGCTGGGGATCCACGATCCTGCCACTGCTGCTGGCGATCCTGCTCGGCGTGCGCGGGCGCGGCTGACGGGTATCCGCCGCCGACTCGAGTCGCCTCAGCGCAGCGCGGGATCGGCGGCCAGCTCCTCGAAGCGGCATTCGAAGGCCTCGATCAGTCCGGGGTCGCCCGTCTCGGCGATCACCTCGTGGTTGAGCCAGCGCGAGTGAGCCGTGAGGTTGAAGCTCCCGAAGAGCAGCGTGCGACGCTGCGGGCTCTGGATCAGCAGGAACTTGTCGTGCATGGGCAGGCTCTCGCGATGCGCGTAGCGGCGCAGCGCCACCCCCGCAGCGAGCAGCGCGTTCGCCGGTCGGGAAGGTACGCGCCGCAGGCTCGCGTGGACGATCAGCTCTACCTGCACCCCGCGCCGCGCGAGACGAGCGAGCCGCCGAACGACCGCGCCCTCGTTCAGGTGCGAGACGGCCCCCCGGACCCTGCAGCCGGGACCCAGCCGGCGCAGCTCTCGCATCCAGCGCGTCGTGTCGTGCCTCGGGTGGAACCAGACCTCGAGCCCGCCGGAGCGCAGTCGCTGGTTCGCCCGGGGCGAGAGCCGCTCGAGCAGGCCGTGGGCGGAGCCATGAAGCCAGTCGCTGTGCGTGGCGAGGCCGGCCACGAGCGGCTCGTCACGCGTCTCGACCAGGAAGTTGTGCCCGCGATCCTGGTCGCCGATCTGCCGCAGCACCTCGGGATCGTCGGGGCCGTCCACTCCGCCTCCCGAGGGATTGAACGACCCGATCAGGGCCAGGGGGACGGGATGGCTGAAGACGTAGATCTTGGAGTGCAGGTGGGGCTGGGCCCAGCGCCCCCGACCGAGAGGGATTGGAGTGTGGAAGAGGACCCTCAGATCGGAGCCGAAGCCTCCCTCGTTGGAGAGCTGGCCTACGGCGGCCTGGTTGGCGCTCGCGAGCCTCGGTCGCCCCTCCAGCGTCACCCGCACCCGAACGCCCCGCTCGCGGGCGCGGATCAGCGCTCGGACGAGGCCCGAGTCCCGCAGGTAGTAGGTCGCAAAGTGGATCCACCCCCCGGCGGGCACCGCATCGACGCGCGCCTGGAGCAGATCCCGCAGCGCACCCGGCGGCCGGTCCGGGCCCCCGAAGTGAACCGTCAGCCCCGCTCGCCCCCTCGCCACGGGATGGCGCCGCGGGCTCAGGGGATGATTGCGAGCTCCCGGCCCGCCTTGGCGAAGCCCTCGAGCGCCCAGTCGATCTGCTCGCGGGTGTGGGTGGCCATGAACGAGGTACGGATCATGGCGTTCCCCGGCGGAACCGCAGGCGAGACGACCGGGCTCACGAAGACGCCGTGGTCGAAGAGCAGCGAGGTCATCCGGTAGGCGCAGAGGTCGTCGCCCAGCCGAACGGGGAGAATCGGGGTGACCGAGCGGCCGATGTCGAAGCCGAGAAGCTGCAGCTCCCGCTGCGCGTAGGCGGCCAGCTTTCGGACCTGCTCACAGCGCTCCGGCTCGCGCTCCAGGAGCTGCAGCGCCGTGAGGGCGGCGGCCGCCGCGGGTGGGGAGAGGGCGGCCGAGAAGATCAGCGAGCGTGCGTGGTGGCGAATCCAGGTGATCACCTCGCGGCGCGCGGCGATGAAGCCGCCGACACTGGCGAGCGACTTGGAGAAGGTCCCCATCAGGATGTCGACCTCGTCCTCGAGATCGAAGTGCTCCGCGGTCCCGCGTCCGTGCGCCCCCAGGACCCCGATCCCGTGGGCATCGTCGACCATCAGTGCGGCGCCGTGGCGGTGCTTGATCTCGGCGAGGCCGGGCAGGGGGGCCACGTCGCCCTCCATCGAGAACACTCCGTCGACGACGATCAGCGCGCCCGCATTCGGGCTCTTGAGGCGAAGCTTGGCCTCGAGATCCTCGAGGTCGTTGTGGCGGAACTTCCACAGCTTGCCGTGGCCGAGCCGGCAGCCGTCGATGATGCAGGCGTGGTCGAGCTGGTCCAGTAGCGCGACGTCCCCGCGCTCGAGCAGGCTCGAGAGCGCACCCAGATTCGCCTGGAACCCCGTCGCGAACACCACCGCAGCCTCGCACCGAAAGAAGCGCGCCAGCGCCTCTTCGAGCTCGACGTGCAGCTCGAGGGTCCCGTTCAGCAGCCGCGATCCCGCCGACCCCGCGCCGTAGCGCTCGGCGGCCTCGGCGGATCGCTGCTTGACCTCGGGATGGGAGGTCAAGCCGAGGTAGTCGTTCGAGCCGAGCATGACCACGTCGCGGCCCTCGACACGTACCATCGGTCCCTGACCCGATTGGAGCGTGCGGAAGTAGGGGTAGAGGCCCACCGACCGGAGCCGTTCCGCATCCCGATACGCGAAGCACTTCTGGAGTATCTTCACGTGCCGCCTTCCCCCCTCTTCTCGGACACCCCGGCTGGAGTGGGCCGGAGTATAGGAGAACAGGCTCGGACCTTCCGGCCTTTGCGGAAGAATTGGGTGTGTTTCCCCCCTTTCGCCCGGTCAGGATCGCCCTCTAGCGCACTCCCAGAGCCAGCTGCTGGAGCGGATCCAGGTCCATTCGTGCGAGATCGGGAGGCCTCTGGAACGGCAGGGTGGCGCCCCGCGGCGAGTGGAAGCGCAGGAACTGGATCGCCAGCACCAGGCGGTCGCTCCGGTTGGCGCGGCTGCCGTAGTGCAGGCACGACGAGGTGTCGACGAAGACCGCGCTCCCCGGCTCTCCGGTCACACGGATCGGCTCCGAGAGCGCGGCCGCGCGCTCGACCTGGGCGTCCTGGAGCCGGCGCACGTGCAGCCCTACCCGTCGTCGCACGCGCTGCGATACGTGCGCGGGCAGGAGGGTGAGCGGACCGTTCTCTTCGGAGACCCGGGTGATGTGGACGAAGAGCTTCAGCTGCTCGGTGTCCTCCCGGTCGATGTGAAAGAGCTGACTCGAGCGGGCGCTCTGGTTCGGCGGTGACCACCACAGGTGTGCGCCCGACAGGATGGGGACCGACCCCAGGTAGCGCGCTGCCACCTCGACGATCGGCCGCGCGACCATGAAGCGCACCAGCTCCGGCTGACGCGCGAAGTCGGGTCCCGAGAGGATCGAGAGCAGGAACCCCTTCTTGGGGTTGTGGAGCAGGTCGCCCGCCCCGTGGGTCTTCCGCCGGTCCCGGTAGATCTCGAGGCAGCGCTCGACCAGCGGCCCCGTCCCCGGCAGGGCACCCGGCTCGAGCCGGCGAAACCCCTCCGAGCGCGCGACATCGAGCGGGCCCGGGGCGAGAGCCCGCGCCAGCCGCACGCGCTCCCGGTACTGCCGCGGCCGCGCGCTTGCCCGGATCGCGCGCGCAGCCCCACACGCCAGCGGAAACGGAACCCGCAGCCGCTTGTCGAGGAGCCGGTGCAGGCGGGTGGTCGAGGGAGGAGGGGAGAGGAGTCGGGGGCCGGGCCGAG
>JBHHYV010000054.1:0-22794 GCA_046757685.1 Myxococcota bacterium | reverse complement strand
GCAGCTGGGCCAGGATCGAGATCCACGACGATGGCCCGGGAATCCCTGAGGAGGTGAGAGGCAAGATCTTCGAGCCCTTCTTCACGACGAAGGAGGTCGGCCGGGGGACGGGTCAGGGCCTCGCGATTGCCCGTCACGTGATCGTCGAGAAGCACGCGGGCAGACTCGACGTCGAGACCGAGGTGGGAAGCGGCACGAAGTTCATCGTGCGGCTCCCGCTCGAAAGCGCCGGCGAGGCAGCGGTAGAGAAGAGCTGAAGCTGCGCTCGCGGGTCTCTGCGAATGCCTGCGCCCAGGCATTGCACCTGCGCGAGCGCCCGCCCGGATCGAGCCGGGGTGCGAGCGGACGTCTCCTCCCCGTGCACCCCGGCTCGGGCTCCAGCTTTGGGCCGGTGCTAGTGGGCCACCGGTCCGGGCGTGATCGGGATCTGCCGCGGTCGCATCCGCTCCACCTTGGGCAGCTCGACCTGGAGCACCCCGTTGTGGACGCGCGCGCGGATCCGCTCGCTGTCGATCGCATCGGAGAGCCGGAAGCTGCGCTCGTAGTCGCCGATGTTGTACTCGCTGTAGACGGGCGTCAGGTCGGCATACTCGTCGATCGCCACGCGGCCCTCGATCGAGAGCTGGTCCCCCTCGAGTCGGACCTCGAGCGACTTCTCGTCGACTCCGGGAACATCGGCCGCGAGCCAGATGGCCTCGTCGGTCTCGAAGATGTCGACATTCGGCCGGTAGGTTCGGCCCGGTCGCGTCCGCTCCCCCTTGGGGGCGTCGGACTCGGGGGTCTGCTGCTTGACCTCGAGTTCGTCGGACATGCTGGTTTCCTCCATGATGCCGCTAGGCGGCCTCGATCTGGATCTGGCGCGGAAGGGCCTCTTCGCGCCGCGGAATGAGCACCGTCAGCACTCCGCGCTCGTAGCGGGCGGTCGCCTTCGCGGGATCCAGGTCCCTGGGCAGCGTGAAGGCGCGCTCGAACTCTCCCCGCCAGCGTTCCCGCCGATGCGGGGTGCCGGCGAGCGTCTCCTCGTCACGCTTGCCGCCGATTCGCAGGGTGTTGCCGTGGGTCTCCACGCGAATGCTCTCGGGCGTGAGGCCCGGCACCTCGAGCCGGAAGACGAACCCCGTCGGAGCGCTGAACACGTTCACCGCAGGCGAGACTCCCGGTCCCGAGAGCCCACGCTCGAACCCCTCGAAGGGTCGCCCGTAGACTCCATCCATGGCCTCCTGAAGTCGCTGCAGCGCGCTCCAGGGGCTGATCCCTCTCTGCTGCATGTCGATCCTCCTTCGCGTCGAGTCACGCATCGCGGCGGGCTTCGCCACCCGACCGCATGCGCAACCTGTGCACGTCGGGACGCTTGTCAATGCCACGGCACCGCGATCGGGGCTCGGCGGCCGGCCGCCGACGCCGGGTGCTGGCGTGTAATCCGGACCTCGCGCCCTACCGTAGTCGCGGACGCTGGGGGTCGACGTCCGTCCGGAAATCCGCTGCGGCTGCGGTCTCCGCGAATATCGAGCCCCACGGGGCGCTCCAACGCCTCGAGGCCCCGAAGACACGAGAGGAGCGATCGATGAAGCCTTTGGCAAGAGCGCGGTCCCTGGCGCTCGCAGCGGTTCTTCTCGCCTGGGCCACCGGGCTCGCCAGCGCGGCCCCGCCCTTTCCCTGGCTCTCGCGGGGCGACGGCGAGCCGACGCTGGCTCCGCTCCTGGAGAAGGTCACGCCCGCAGTGGTCAACATCGCCATCGAGGGCCACGTCGCGAGCCCCATGAATCCGCTGCTCCAGGATCCCTTCTTTCGGCGCTTCTTCAACCTGCCCGATCAGCCGCGCGAGCGCGCGGTCCGCGCCGCGGGATCCGGAGTCGTGATCGACGCGAAGGCAGGCCGCGTCATCACCAACCACCACGTGATCCAGAACGCAGACGAGATCAAGGTCACACTGCACGATGGACGCAGCTTCAAGGCCAAGGTGGTGGGATCCGACTCCGAGACCGACATCGCGGTTCTCGAGCTCCAGGACTTCTCGGACCTGCACGCGCTCCCCCTGGGAGACTCCGACAGGCTGCGAGTCGGGGACTTCGTCCTCGCGATCGGAAATCCCTTCGGGCTCGGACAGACGGTGACCTCGGGAATCGTGAGCGGACTCGGTCGGTCCAACCTGGGAATCGAGGAGTACGAGGACTTCATCCAGACCGACGCATCGATCAATCCCGGCAACTCCGGCGGCGCCCTCGTCAACCTGAAGGGAGAGCTCGTCGGCATCAACACTGCGATCGTCGCGCCGGCCGGGGGGAACGTCGGAATCGGATTCGCGATCCCGATCAACATGGCCCACAGCATCGAGACGCAGATCGTCGAGCACGGCGACGTCAAGCGCGGCCAGATCGGAGTCACCATCCAGAACCTGACCCCCGAGCTCGCCGAGCGCTTCGGCGTCAAGGGCCAGAAGGGTGCGCTGGTCTCGCAGGTGCTCCCCGGATCGCCGGCCGACAAGGCGGGCCTCCAGCCGGGCGACGTGATCGTGGCGGTGAACGGCCAGGAGGTCACCAACACCTCGCAGCTTCGCAACCGGATCGGGCTGCTCCCCATCGGGACCCGGCTCGAGCTGCGCTTCCTTCGGGACGGCCGCCCGGAGAGCGTCAAGCTGAAGGTCGGACCGAGGACCCGTACCGAGGCCTCGGCCGGGAGCGTGACGCCGCTGCTCGAGGGCGCCCGTTTCCGGGACCTGGATTCGAGCTCCCCGCTCTACGGCGAGGTCGAGGGCGTCCAGGTGGCGGCGGTCGAGCGCGGAAGCCGCGCCTGGCGAGCGGGTCTGCGGGCCGGAGACGTCGTGACGTCGGTCAACCGCCAGCCCGTCCACTCGGTCAAGGAGCTGCGCGCCGCGCTCAGCGGGACTGGAGATCGCCTGCTTCTACACCTGCGGCGGGGAAACGGAGCGCTCTTCCTGATCATCCAGTAGCCGAGGGCCGAAGGTCGGCGACCGAAGCCCGAGGGGAGACGGTCGAATGGCGCGAGTGTCTGCCAGCTCGAGCGGCCCGCGGACCGCGCGCCCGGGTCTGGCGCGGGCCCGCGGGCGCCCCGCTGCGGCGCTCGCCGTCATCGCGTGCGCGGTTCTCGTCGCCTTGCCGGGAGCGGGGTGCGGGAGTGCTCCCGGCCGCGTGCTCTCGAAGCTCGCGGGAGTCGAGCGCACCGGGGTCGTCGATCGTATCGAGCCCCGCGGCGACTACCTGGACCTCGATCTCTCGGAGGCCCGGCTCTTCGTGCCCGATAGCGCGGAGTGCCGAGCGACCCTGAAGCGACGCAGGGGTCTTCGGTACCTGGATCGCGGGCGCTTCGGGCGCATCGACAGCTCGAGCGGAAGCTGTCCGGTGGTCGGAATCGGATCGCTTCGCTGGTGGCGGGACCGGCGGCCCCGGGTGCCGGTGCTCCGGGCGAACCCGCGCCAGCGGGCGGACTTCTACGTCCGCTACCGCGACTCGACCCTGGCCATGCTCCAGGGCCGCTTCGACCTGGCCGCCCTGGTCGGGTTCACGGGCGGCGCCGACCTGATTGCCGTGGTGCCGGTGACGGGCGCCTGCGGCTCGCTCCTGCCCGGCTCCGCCGACCCCGCAGAGCGCTTGCAGACGTCCCTGCTCGAGTTCCACCCGTCGGGGCGTGTGCCCTACCGCCTGGTCACCCCAAGCGGTAGCTGCCCGGTGATCGGGTTCATCGAGCCTCTCGAGAAGCACTAGCCTCTGCGGCTTCCTCGGGGGCGCCAGCCGTAGCGCTCGAGGTCGATCCGGGCGTCGGCTCCGATCTCGATCCCTTCGGCCTCGAGTCGCGCTCGCTGCAGCTCCTCGGCACCGGGCTGCGCTCGCCACGAGATCTCCCCCCGGGCGTTGACCACCCGCTGCCAGGGCACGCGGGAGTCCTCCGGCAGGCCGTGGAGCGCCCAGCCGACCTGGCGTGCGCCTCGATCGAGGCCCGCGAGCCTCGCGACCTGCCCGTAGGTCGCGACGCGGCCGCGCGGGATTCGCCCGACGACGGCAAGGATCCGGGCGCGCTCGCCCGTCGACTCTGCGAGATGGCGTCGTACGCGCAAGGCCAGTCCCCCACTCGAGCCCCACCCCCACGAGCGTGCCGGCGCGGGCCCAGGGGTCCTGTTACCCTCCGCCGCGCTCGACCGCAGGGGAGTTTCGCACGCTCGAGAGCCGCCTGCAGACGGGGAGGTGCACCACGCGATGAGCAGGAACACGGCGCAGCCCGGCTTCCAGCTCGAGCGACACCCCACGTTCGCGGGCGTCCGCGGGCCGGTCGTCGTGTGCGTGATGGACGGAGTCGGGATCGGAGCCCACGACGAGGGCGACGCCGTCTGGCTGGCGCGCACCCCCTGTCTGGACTTCCTGGCCCGCGAGACCCCCTCGGCGCGCCTCGCGGCGCACGGGACCGCGGTCGGAATGCCCGGCGACGGCGACATGGGCAACAGCGAGGTCGGCCACAACGCGCTCGGGGCGGGTCGCATCTTCGACCAGGGAGCCAAGCTCGTGGAGCGGGCGCTGCGTTCCGGGAGCCTCTTCGAGAGCGAGCTCTGGCGCGCGCTCTGCGAGCGGGTCCGCATCTCGGGGGAGCCCCTGCACTTCATCGGGCTGCTCTCCGACGGCAACGTCCACAGCCACATCGACCATCTCTTCGCGCTGCTCCGACGCTGTGACCGTGACGGCGTGGAGAGGGTCCGGCTCCACATCCTGCTCGATGGACGCGACGTGCCCGAGACCAGCGCGGGCGTCTACGTCGCAGCGCTCGAGGAGCTTCTCGAGAAGCTCAGCCGGGGCGGGAGCCGCGACTACCGGATCGCGTCGGGTGGGGGGCGGATGCGCGTGACGATGGACCGCTACGGGGCGGACTGGAGCGTGGTGGAGCGAGGCTGGCGGGCGCATGTGGCGGGAGAGGGTCGGGCCTTCGCGAGCGCAAGCGAGGCCATCGAGACCTTGCGCAGCGAGTCCCCAGGGATCGGTGACCAGAACCTGGGTGCATTCGTGATCGTCGACGCCTGTGGCCAGCCGGTCGGACCCATTCGCGACGGCGCATCGGTCGTCTGCTTCAACTTCCGCGGAGACCGCGCGATCGAGATCAGCCAGGCGTTCGAGGACGAGACCTTTGCGCCCTTCGACCGCGGCGCCCGCCCGGACGTCCTCTATGCAGGCATGATGCAGTATGACGGTGACCTTGGGGTACCCAAGCACTTCCTGGTCGCACCCCCCGAGATCGATCGTACCCTCGGCGAGTACCTGGCGCGGAACCGGATCCCCCAGCTTGCGATCAGCGAGACCCAGAAGTTCGGTCACGTCACCTACTTCTGGAACGGGAACCGAAGCGGCGCCTTCGACGCGCGCCTCGAGTCCTACGTCGAGATTCCGAGCGACCGATTGCCCTTCGAGCAGCGCCCCTGGATGAAGGCGGCCGAGATCACCGACCGCCTGCTCCAGGAGCTCCGGGCGGGACCCTACCGGCATGCGCGGGTCAACTACGCCAACGGCGACATGGTCGGGCACACGGGATCCCGGAACGCCGCGATCCTGGCGGTCGAGGCCGTCGACCTGCAGCTCGGCCGGCTGGTGGCCGCGATCGAGGACCTGGAGGGAGCCCTCCTCGTGACGGCGGACCACGGGAACGCGGACGGCATGTACCTAATCGACTCCGACACCGGCGAGCCCGAGCGCGGGCGGGACGGCGGGATCAAGGTCCGGACCAGCCACACGCTGAACCCGGTCCCGCTCCACGTCTTCGCGCCGTCCGCCGGGCTCCGCATCGATCCCTCGGTCGCCGATCCGAACCTCTCGAACGTGGCCGCGAGCGTGCTGCACCTGCTCGGGTGGCAGGCTCCCGCAGACTACTCGCCGTCGCTGCTCCGGCAGCTCCGCGACTGATCTGCGCGGCGACGCGGGCTCAGCCCGGCGCTCGCTCCATGAGCCGCGCCGCAGCCTGCTCGTCGAGGCGCTCGGCCTCTTCGATCAGCATGACGGGAATACCGTCCTCTACGCGGTACTTGAGCCGCGAGTCCGGACAGAAGAGGAAGCCCTCGTCCCGGAAGTAGATGAGGGGTCCCTTCGACTCCGGGCAGACGAGGATCTCGAGCAGCTCGGGGTCGAGGGTGTGCTCGGGCTCGCTCACGGAGGGGGAGTATAGCGGGCGCTTGCCCTAGAATTCCTGCCGATGCCCAGCCCGCCCCTCTATGCCATCCGTCTCGCCAAAGAGGACTTCAAGTTCTCTGCCGCACACTTCACGCTCTTTGCCGACGGCACAGCCGAGCGACTGCACGGCCACGACTACCGGGTCCGGGCGGAGGTCACCGGGAGCCACCTCGATTCCGCCGGCCTGCTGGTCGACATCCTGGCCGTGAAGCGCCGGATTCGGGATGCCTGCAGCGAGCTCGACGAGCGGACCCTCGTTCCCTCGCGGAGCCCGGCGCTCGCGGTCGCGGCCCAGGGCGGTGACGTCGAGATTCGTCTCGGCGAGCGCCTCTACCGGATGCCCTCGGCGGACGTCGTGACGCTCCCGATCCTGAACGTGAGCGTGGAGCAGCTGGCCCGCCATCTCTGGAGCCGCGTCGCGAGTGCGCTCGAGGGATCGCTGGCCGAGACGCTCCGCATCGAGGTCGAGGAGACACCCGGGCTGAGCGGCCTCTTCTCGGCTGGGCTGCCCCCCCCGGCCGACCCGGCTGCGGGCGACGAGAAGCCCGGAGGCGCGGCCACGGCGTCCTGATCGGCGGAGGCCCTCTCCCGGCCCGCCACTGCGTGGCCCGGCGGCCCTCCCGCTCCGGCGGTCTACGAGGTGGAGCGCTGCGCGGCCGCCGCGCGACGGCTGCGGGCGCGACCGATGCGTCGCTTCAGGCGAAGGGCCTCGGGAGGCAGCTTGGCATCCGGGGTCTGGCGCAGGAAGGCGTCGAGGCCTCCCTTGCGGGTCACGGTCCGGATGGCGCGCGTGGAGACCCGCAGCGTCACCTGCGTGCCGAGCGCGTCGGAGGGGAAGGAGGCGCGCTTGAGATTGGGACGAAAGACGCGCTTCGTGCGTCGCCGGGAGTGCGAGACATTCAAGCCCGTCCGCGGTCCCTTGCCGGTCAGCTCGCAGCGCCTCGCCATGGCCTCCTCCCGCGATCCCGGTCTCGGCCGGGTCGCCGAGTATGCGCGAAGGTCCCGCGCCCCGCTACTCCGGCCGCCCGGGAGCGGCTGCCCGCTCAGCCCCCCAGCGTCTTGCGAATCCCGGCGATCCCGCCGGTGTAGATCCCCTCCACGATCCCTCGCGCCTGCTCTTCCGACGCTCCCACGGGCTCGAAGCGGCTGCTCCAGTCGATCTCGCAGCGGCCGTCGCCCACCTCGTTCACCCGCAGCGTGGACAGGTAGTCGCGGAGGGGCAGCGGACTCTCACCCACGATCGAGTAGCTGAAGCTGCGGCCGGCGTCGTCCTGGGCCTCGAGGCGCTCGCGGATCTCGGCGCCCCCAGGAACCCGGATCGTGCGAACCGCGCCGACCCCCTGGCCCTCCACGGTGCAGCTCTGGATTCCTGCGCCGGCCCACTTCTGGATGGCTCCGAAGTCACGGATCAGCTCCCAGACCTCGGAAGCGGAGCAGTTCACGTTCTCGACGACCTTGACCTCCGCCATGCTCAGCCCTCCTGCGTTCGATGCGGTGCCCAGAGCATACCCGAGAGCCGGCACGAACCGCGTGGCTCTGTGGGCCGGTGCTACGATGCCGCGGATGAACGGCGCCGAGAGCCTCATGCGGAGCTTCGCGGCGGGCGGGGTCGAGATCTGCTTCGCGAACCCGGGAACGACCGAGATGGACCTCGTGGCGGCCCTCGACGGGGCGCCCGGTCTGCGGGGGGTGCTCGGCCTCTTCGAAGGCGTCTGTACCGGCGCGGCCGACGGCTACGCGCGCATGGCGCGCCGGCCCGCGCTCACCCTGCTGCACCTGGGCCCCGGCTTCGCGAACGGCATCGCCAACCTGCACAATGCCCGCCGGGCACGCTCTCCCGTCGTCAACCTCGTGGGCGACCACGCGCGCTGGCACCGCGCCGCAGATGCTCCGCTCACGACCGACATCGTGTCGCTGGCGCGGCCGGTCTCCGACTGGGTCGAGACGGTCGAGGATCCCAAGCTCATGGGCCAGGCGGCCGCCCAGGCGCTTTGCGCCGCGCTCGAGCCGCCGGGCCAGGTGGCCACCCTGATCCTCCCCCAGGACTGCGCCTGGGAGGAGGCCCCGGGGCCCACCCCACCCCTCGAGAGCACACCCCGGAGGCGGGTCGAGGAGGCTGCAGTGGGTGGCGCGGCCCGAGCGCTACGCTCGCGTCCCGCGCTGATCTTGCTCGGTGGCGACGCCCTCTCCGAGCGGGCCCTCGAGCTCGCGGCCCGGGTCGCCGGAGCCGCGGGCTGCGACGTCGCGTGCGAGACCTTCGTCGCCCGGGTCGAGCGGGGCGGAGGTCTGCCCGCCTTCGGGCAGCTGCCGTACTTTCCGGAGCAGGCCCGCCAGCTCCTCGAGAAGTACTCGAACCTGGTGCTCGTAGCGTCCCGCGAGCCGGTCGCATTCTTCGGGTACCGGGGCGGCTCCAGCTCGCTGGTCGCGGACGCCTGCACGGTGACGACCCTGGCCGAGCCCGGCTGGGACGCCGAAGCTGCGCTCGAGGCACTCGCCGAGCGCCTCGGTGCGAGCCGGCGGGACGCTCGGGCGCCGGCACCGGGCTCGCACTCGGCTGCCGGGGCGGAGGTCCCCACGCCCCCGCCCGACGGTCGGCTCGGAGTGGGGTCGCTCGGCCGAGCGGTCGCGGCCCTGATCCCGGAGCAGGCCATCGTGGTGAACGAGGCCACCACCTCGGGCCTGGCGTTCGCCGGCCTGAGCGGCGCCTCGCGCCGGCACACCACCCTCCAGCTCACGGGCGGCGCGATCGGCCAGGGCCTGCCCTGCGCCGTGGGGGCGGCGCTCGCCTGTCCCGAGCGGAGGGTCATCGCCCTCGAGGCCGACGGGAGCGGGATGTACACCCCGCAAGCGCTGTGGACGTTGGCGCGCGAGGGGCTCGACGTGACCGTGATCGTCTGCGCAAATCGCGCCTACCGCATTCTGCAGGTCGAGCTGGCGCGGGCCGGAGTGGCAGAGCCCGGGCCTGCGGCGCGAGCGTTGACCGACCTGTCGCATCCGGATCTCGACTGGGTCTCGCTGGCGCGCGGACTGGGCGTGACGGGCGTGCGCGTCGACACGGCCGAGGGTCTGGGTGAGGCGCTGGCGCGCTCGCTCGCCACCCCGGGACCGACGCTGATCGAAGCCGTCCTGGAGGATCGCCCCGCGAGCCCGGCCTCCCGATGAGCGTCGAGGGGGACGCCCTCGAGGTCGAGCTGCGCAGCCAGCTCGGCGAGCTCGCGGTTCGCTTCGATGCCAAGCACCTGGAGACCTGCGCGCGCGAAATCGCGGCCGGGCGCCTGGGCCCCCGCTCGAACCACCTTCCGAAGCTGCCGAGAGCTGCCGCGCGCGAGGACGTGGAGTGGCTCGCCGAGCTGCCTCAGGCTCGCCTCGACCGACTCGCCGCCGAGGGCCGGGCGCTGCTCGAGTCGGGCAAGGTGGCCGTCGCAGTCCTCAACGGCGGCATGGCGACCCGCTTCGGGGGAGTGGTCAAGGGCACGGTCGAGGCAGTGTCGGGACGCAGCTTCCTGGAGCTCAAGTACGCACAGGCCCGGGCGCGAGGCCCGCTTCGCTTCGCGGTGATGAACAGCTTCGCGACCCACCGGGCGACGCGGACACACCTGGCGGAGCGAGGCCTCACCGCCGGCACCGAGACCTTCCTGCAGTCGGTGTCGCTCCGGCTGACGACCGAGGGAGACCTCTTCCGCGACACGAGCGGGCGCATCTCGCCCTACGCTCCCGGCCACGGCGACTTTCCCGAGGCGCTGCGGGAGTCCGGCACCCTCGATCGCCTCCGCAGCGCGGGCGTCGAGATCGTGATGCTCTCGAATGTCGACAACCTGGGCGCGGATCCCGACCCGCGCGTGGTCGGCTTCCACCGGAGTCACGGGCGGCCACTGACGGTCGAGCTTGCGGAGTCCCGACCGGGCGACAGCGGGGGGGCTCCCGTCTGGGTCGAGGGCCGTCTGCAGGTCGTCGAGGGGTTTCGCTTTCCGCCCGGCTTCGACGCGACCGCCCTGCCCTTCCTCAACACCAATACCTTCCTCTTCTCGATCGAAGCCCTCGAGCGGACCTATCCCCTGCAGTGGTTCTACGTGGAGAAGCGGGTGGAGGACCGGGTCGCGGTCCAGATGGAGCGCCTCGTGGGCCAGCTCTCCGCGTTCGTCGAGACCGCGTACCTGGCCGCGCCCCGCCGGGGCCCGGACTGTCGCTTCTTCCCGGTGAAGAGCCGCGCCGATCTCGAGGCCCTGCGCCGCAACCCCGACCTGCAGGCGCACCTGCCCACGCCGGTGGCCGACTAGAAGTTCCCGTACACGATCGCGGCCCCGCCGCCCGAGGCGAGCACGACCGCCACCACCAGGGCCGCCTCGACCAACACGCGCGCGAAGAGCCAGCGCGGATCGTCGAGCCGGGCCCAGAGGCGTCGCAGCCCGCTCGCACGCGCCCGCTCCATCAGAACACCTTGGCGGCGATCGCCGCCAGCCGCTCGAGCGCGGGCCGGAACCCGGGCTCGAAGAAGAGAAACGAGAAGCAGGCGTAGTGGAAGGTCGCCAGGACCGCCGCACGGCGGATCCAGGGGTCCCGATCGTAGCGGCGCGCCCCCTCGCGGCCGAAGAGCGAGCGCAGCGCGTCACCCCAGATGCGTGTGGCCGCGACCCCGGCGCCGTGGATCGCACCGAAGATGACGAAGTTCCAGGTCGAGCCGTGCCAGATCCCCGCCAGCAGCAGGGCTCCGAAGAGCAGCGCGTAGCCTCCCTGCCGGGCGGTGCGCGGCCAGCGCTCGGCCCAGGCCTTGTAGGAGGTCATGAAGACGTAGTCCCGGATGAAGTGCGTCAGGCTGATGTGCCAGCGATCCCAGAAGTCGACCATGTTGCGCGCCAGGTAGGGGCGGTCGAAGTTCTCCTGGTGGCGCATCCCGAGGAGCGCCGCGGCTCCGATCACCACGTCGCAGTAGCCCGAGAAGTTGAAGTACACGTAGGCGGGGTAGGCATAGAAGATCGTGGTCAGCCGCAGGGCGGCCGCCCCTCGCGGCTCGGGAAGCAGCGCGCCGTCGATCGCCTGCTGCCAGAGTCCGTGTGCGAGCGCGGCCAGAATCCCGATCTGGAGCAGGCCGTGCAGAACCCGCGAGAGTGCACGAAGCGCCCCCTCGCGCGAGGCGAGCGGCTCCTCGATGCGATCCCACCAGGCCCGGAAGTCCGGGTAGGGCTGCATGGGGCCCGCGACCAGCGAGAAGAACCCGAGCTGGTAGTTGGCGTAGCTCGCCAGGCTGACCGCGGCGAGCTGTCGCTGGTGGGCATCGACCAGGACGTGCACGGCCTTGAAGGTCATGTAGGAGATCCCGATCAGCTGGAGACGAGGCTCGAAGAAGTCGGCCGGGAGGACGGCGAGGGCGAGCTTGTAGCGCTTGACCCAGACGAGCCCGCCGATCAGGGCTGCGAGCGATGCGACGAGCAGCGTCCTCCAGCCCACGCGCTGGGAGAGGCGAATGAGGCCGAAGCTCCCCAGCACGAAGCCCCCCATCGCCAGCGCATCGTGGGGCGTATGGACCCAGGTCGCCAGAAAGCCCAGGTTCGCGAGCGCGAGCACCCCCCGCCTCCAGCCCGCCCGGGGCGAGAGGTGGAAGAGCGCGACCGCGGCCGCGAGAAACCCGAGAAAGCCGAACGAGACGAAGCCCAAGTCGCGCTTCAGCCGCCGTTGGAGCCGAGCTTCGACTCGATCATCCGGATGAAGCTCCCCACGTTCTGGTCCGCTTCCTTCAAGAGCGAGATCTCGCGCGTCGCGAAGCGGATCGCGAACTCGCGCTCGGTCGCGATGATCAGGTTCACGTGTTCGAGCGAGTCCCAGCGCTCGATCGAGTCCGCGTTCATCTCATCGGCGAGAACCAGGTCGTCATCGTCGAAGACGTCACGAAAGACCTCCTGGAGCCGCTCTCGGACCTCGCTCATGTCACCTCCTCGGGCTCGATGTGGTGGGGATGGGGCTCGAAGCGCTCGACGTCGAGCACCCAGCGGGTCGCTCCATCGCTCGACCCGTCCTCCCGGAAGCCGAGGTGCGGATAGTGATCGCGGACCATGGCGTTGCGCGCAGAGGGGATGTACTCGCCACGGATCCGCGTGCAGCCCTCGCGGCGCGCCAGCTCGACCAGGTGGTTCGTCACCAGCTGCTCCACTCCTCGCTGCAGAACCCGGCAGCTCATCAGCCAGGTGTCGATCGAGAGCTCCTCGTCATCGCGCCGCAGGAAGATCACCGAGATCAGGCCGTTGTCGCCGAGCTCGTCGCGAAGGCTCACGGTCAAGGTCCGCCAGTCGGGATCCTTCGCGAGCCGCTCGACCTCGGGCAGCGTGCGGCGGCGGGTGGTCAGGTTGAACTGGTTGCTCTTGTTGACCAGCTGCGCGACGCGCTCGCGGTTCAGGGGCGTGACGGGCTCGAGGCGGGCGCACATGCCGAGCGATGCCAGGAACTCCTCGAGGTCGCCCACATCGGCGGCCATCTCCTTGCGGCGTGCGTTCTGCGCGTAGTAGCGGACGCGCTCCGCATCCTCTCGGGTGAACGAGACCGGCTCGAAGTAGCGCTGCGAGGCCACCGCGCGCACGTAGAGGGCCGGGTCTTCGGGCAGGTCGGGGACGGCGACCTCGGGGAGCTGGCGGCGAACGACAGCGCGCTCCGCGGGGTTGTCGTCGATGAAGACGAGGCTGTCGATCCCCAGCTCGAGGCGCTCGGCGATCTCCCGCAGATTGGTGGGCTTGTCGCGCCAGTTCGCCACGAAGCAGGCAAAGTGGTCCATCGTGAGCGGCAGGTCGGAGCGTCGCTCGAAGGGCTCGCGGGCGTTGGCGTCGTCGTTCTTGGAGCAGACCGCCAGCACGATGCCGCGATCGTGGAGCTCGCGCGCATAGGCCTGGAAGGCGAGGAAGGCCTCGCCCTGGCCGGATCCCTGCCCCAGGGCGATGCCCTCCACGCCCACGTCCCCGATCACGCCGCCCCAGAGGGTGTTGTCGAGGTCGAGCACGAGCACCTTCTTGCTCTTGCCCGCAATCGCGCGGATCACGCTGGCCAGGCTATGGGCGTAGACCACGAGCGAGTCGGGCCCGCAGGGCAGCTTGGCCTCGTGGTAGAAGCGCGGGTCGTACCAGCGGTCCGCTCCCTGCTCGAGCACCAGCGCACGCAGGTCGTGGAGCACCACGTGGGCCGGCGCACGCTCGGCGAAGGCCTCGTTCAGCCGCTCCAGCAGACGTTCGCGAGACCCCAGGTGGCGCGCGCCGAAGTGACCCAGCACTCCGTAGGGAGGCACGTCGAAGCGATTCTGCACGACGGTCGCGCCCCAGCGCTTGCCCGCGCGCTCCCACAGGCGCTCCCAGCCCTCGAGCTCCCGCTCGAAGCTCTCCTGGGCGTCCTCCAGGCCGAGGCCCGGACCGGGACGCACCCCCACGTCGCCCGCCCCGGTGGCCAGCACGATCAGCTGGGGCGAGAAGCGGTCGAGCAGCGACCCCGGGGTGAGGATCTCCTGGCGAAAGATCCCGTACTCCGCCTCGTAGAGCTCGAAGGGAATCCCGAAGCTCGCCAGGAAGAGCTCGAGCAGCTCCACGAGCTGGATCGTCGTCGAGCCTCCGAGCACCGCGATCCGCAGCCGGTCGCGGCTCGGCGCCGCGTCGATGGCGGGCCGCACCAGCCGGCGCAACGCCTGGAGCGACGAGTAGTCGAGATTGCGGCTCACTGCGCGACGCGCCCAGTCGGCCGCCTCCTCGGGGCTCCGGTCCGCGGCCAGAGCGCGCAGCGCCTTCCGGAACTCGCGGAAGAGTCCAGCGCGGACCGGCGCATCGGCCTGCAGGTAGCGCTGCACCAGGTCGAGGGGCTCGCTCTCTCCCATCACGAGCCCTCGGACGAGGTCTCGGCGGCGAGCCAGCGGGCGAAGAAGCGAGAGAAACGCTCGGCGCCGGGGGTGTTCAGGTGTCCCCAGTCCCTGAAGTTGCGCTCCACGAGCCCGACCTCGGCGGGATGCGCCCAGAACTGGAGCCGGGCGCCCTCGCCCAGGAGCGCCGAGAGCCGCCGGTGGTACTCCGCGTAGGGGTCGCCCTTCCGCTGGCGCAGACGCTGGTAGAAGCCATCGACCATCGGCAGCTCGACGATCCAGAAGCGCCCGCCGTCCTCGTGTACCAGCCGCCGCAGGTCGAGGAGCTGGCGCGCAAACACGTCGGACCAGCGAAAGCCTCCCCAGAACCGCCCGAGCCAGTAGTCGAAGCTCTCACGGGTGAAGTACTTGGGGTCGTGGTCGTCGGCGATCGTCACGAGCGCAAGGCGCCCGTAGCGATCGATCGGCACCGGCCCCGGGGCATGGCCCTCCTGGAGCCAGCTCGTGACGTAGAAGCCAAGGGAGGGACGCATCTTCTCGAGACGAAACACCACATCCCGCAGCAGCTCGAGCCGCTCGAGCCCCGAGTAGGCCGCCCGGTCCCGGGCGCTCGCATAGAGCCCGTAGCGATCGGTCGGGGGCGTGGCGGCGGACATCTGGAAGCCATCGAGCTGGAGGACGACGTCGCGCGCGCGGGACAGGTGGTCTCGACCCTCGCGATAGAGCACGAGGGCATCGAGCACGTCCTTGCCGCCGACCGCGAGGTTCAGCACCCGACCCCGCTCGAGACCGAGCTCGCGCTCGAGGAGCGTGGGCAGGAAGGCCCCGCGTGCGCGCGAGGTTCCGAAGACGACCAGGGCCGGGTCGGGATTGGGCTCGACCAGCTCCTCGTGGAGCGTGAGGAGCAGGGAGGTCGCTGCCTGCGGAACCAGGCGCAGGGCCCAGTCCGTTCGCCCGAAGGCCAGCTCGGCCAACGCCAGACAAAGCAGCGCGAACAGGCCCACCCGACTCACGGAGCGCGGTCCCCGGAGCACGCGAGTGTCGGACGGAGGGTCCGGATCCGGCATGGCCTGTCGCTCTCCCTGCAGCTCGCCGATCCTCGCCGCGAAGGCGCTGCGTCGCGCCCGATTCTAACGAACGATGGATCGGCCCGGGGCGGGACGATCCTGACCCGGAGCCGCTCGACCCCCCCCTCAGGCAAGCGGCGCCGCGGGCAGCCGGGTGCGGGGCCCGCCGGCAGGAACCCGGGCAGCCAGCGCCGCCAGCCGTGGGAGCCTCTTCATGAACGGCCGCAGGGCGCGCCGCCGGAAGGCCTCGTGCACGAGCACCTCGGCGCCCTCGGCAAGCTCGGCGACCTCGTCACACACCACGGTGTCCCCCGAGATGACGACGGCGCCATCGGGCGTCTCGACTCGATACGCGACGGCCGGCGTCGGCGGCTCGTGGTGAACCCCGCGCGCCTGCGCCCGCACGTTCGCTTCGCTCCAGACCTCACACGCCTCCGGGCTCGCCGGGAACCCGACGAGCCGCAGCGCCGGACCCCGGGGGCGACCGAGATGCTCCATGCGGTTCGCGATATCGTCTTCCCAGACCCGAACAAGGAGCGGCCGCTCCTGTTCGCGATGTTGAAGCTCCGGGGTGTGCATGGGCTACCGAAGCTGCGCCGCGCCATCGAGCTCGTGCACCGCGCTCGCGTCGACATGGAACGCCACCTCGACGCCCTGAGCCGCCAGCTCCGCGTGCAGGGTGGCCCCTGGATCGCGGGGGAGGCATTCACTCTCGCCGATCTCAGCTGGGCCGTCCTCCTGGACCGACTCGTCGAGGCGGACTGGGAGGCGCTCTTCTGGGGCCGCGAGCGGCGCCCGACCGTAGCCCGCTACTGGGAACGCCTCCAGGCCCGGCCGAGCCATGTGCGCGAGATTCTCGACGTTCGCCGCGCGGGGACCCGCCGGGGCGTGGCCAGGCTCGCCGCCGCCAAGCGGCGCGACGCGACGCTGCGCGAGGGTCTCGAGGGCACACCGGACCCTGGCTAGAGGTCCGGTCCGATCCAGTGGACCGCTCCCGGGTCGACGGGTGCCGAGAGCCGACTCACGATGCGCGCGGCCTCGACCTGCGCGGAACGCGCGTCCTCCCAGCCCACGGGAGTGTTCGTGAGATCGGTCCGCAGGCGCGGCGGCTGCACGATCCAGAACTGGACCGACGGGTACTCGAGCGCCGCGACCTCGACCAGCCCCTCGATCGCGCGCTTGGCGGCCACGTAGTGGGGCCACTCGCGCACCGGTCGAGCGGAGGCTGCGGACGAGATCACCACCACGCGCCCTCCTCGGGCCGAGAGCTCCGGCAGCAGCGCCGCGAGCGGCGTGGCGACGCCCGAGAGATGGGCGGCCACGTGGTCCTCGAGGCGGGAGAGGCTCTCGGGCTCCAGCCAGAGCGGCCGCAGCGCCGGGGCGGCGTTGCAGACCAGGAGGTCGAGACCCGGACCGTCGCTCCGGATCTGCTCGAGCACCCTCGCGCACCAGCCCGCATCGCACACGTCGCCCTTGCAGAGAGCCGCACTGCCTTCCAGGTCCGAGGCCGCGCGCAGCACCTCGCGCGCGGCCGCGTCACTGTGCCGGTAGCCCAGGTAGGTACGTGCGCCCCTCGCCAGCAGCTCGAGGGCCAGCGCGGCGCCCAGCCCCCGACTCGCCCCGGTCACCAGACCCGTGACCTCGCGCAGCGGGGAGCGGCCGCTGCCGGTCGGCCGGGACGGAGCCGTCGCACGGACCTCGGGCCGCACGAAGCTCTCGAGGCGCAGGGTGGCAAAGGGCTCGCCACCCGACGCCAGGCGAGCCGCGATCCGGAGCAACGAGAAGCGAGAGTCCAGCGCTTCGGATCGCGCACTCCAGTCGAGCGCGGCGAGCGTCGCCGGACAGGTCGCGTCGAACTCCAGATCGAGGCGCGAGTAGAGGGCGCGGCGGCCGGGCAGCTCCATGCCGACCAGGTAGCTCGACCAGCACAGGGCTGCGGCCTGCGCGATCGGAAGACCGCGCTCCTCGAGGCCCCAGCCAGCGAGCAGGTCGGCGAGCGCGTCGCGATCCGGCAGGTAGCAGCCGCTTCGTTCGACGGGCTCGACAAACGCAGCGTCCGGCGGGTCGCGCGGCTCACGCAATCGGTCGGCTCGCCTGCCCAGCGAGACGCGACGCGTTCGCAGGGGCCCTCGCTCGATCTCGAGCCGAGCGACCGCGCGCCGCCCATCGAGCAGCCGAAGGGCATAGCGCTCGGACCCCCGCTCTCGCAGCTCGAGCGCGTGCTCCAGGTTCGGGAAGAGGGGCTGGGGAAAACGACACGAGAGCCGCACCAGCATGCGGCCCGGAGCGCGCGGCAGCGCCGACAGGCACACCAAGACCCCGAGCATCCCGAACGCGACCGGCTCGCCAAAGGCGCTCCGGCGCGCAAACTCGCGCGAGGTATGCAGCGGGTTGCGGTCGCCGCTCGCGCGGGCGAAGCGTTCGAGGAGCGAGGTGTCGAGGCTGACGCGCAGGCCCTCCGCCGCGGACGCAGCCATCGTCGGCTAGTCGATACGGAGGGTGGCGCGAGTGATCTCGAGGCGTTCGCTGGGCTCGCCGCTCGCGGAGCCACAAGCCTCGAGAGCGCGCAGGCTCTCCATCCCCTCGCTCACCTCGCCGAAGATCGAGTGCTTGTCATCGAGCCAGGGCGTCGGGGCGAGCGTCAGGAAGAACTGGCTGCCGTCGGTCCCGGGACCCGCATTCGCCATGCTCGCCAGTCCGGGGCGATCGTGACGCGCGGAGGGGTCGAACTCGCCGGCATACTCGTAGCCCGGCCCCGCCGTGCCCGTGCCCCGCGGACAGCCTCCCTGGACCATGAACTCGGGGATCACCCGGTGGAAGGTGAGCCCGTCGTAGAAGCCGAGGCGCGTCAGGTAGAGCGTGCTCGAGACGTGCATGGGAGCGACCTCGGGCAGCAGGCGGACCCAGATCTCGCCCACGTTCGTCTCGAGCCCCCACAGGTAGGTGCGCTGCGGGTCGAACTCGAGAGCTGGCGGCGCGGGCAGCCGCGTGCGCCAGCCGTCTTGCTCTGGATCGATGTGCTGCTCCGCGATGAAGTCGTCGAGATCCGCGAGAATGGAGTCGGCCATGCCGCGCAGACTACCCGAAGCCCCTCGCATCCGCTCTCGCATTCCCCATCGCGACCCCCTCGACCCCTTCGAGCCTGGCAGGCAGCAGGAGGGGCGCTCTGCTAGCCTCCGCGCCTCGATGCCCCGTCTCGAACCCCGCAAGGACCTGCGAAACCTGGCGATCATCGCCCACGTGGACCACGGCAAGACCACGCTCCTCGATGGTCTGCTGCGACAGACGGGCGCGCTACCGGCGCGCCGGGACCACGAGGACCGCATCATGGACTCGCAGGACCTGGAGCGGGAGCGCGGCATCACGATCCTGGCCAAGAGCACCGCGATGGAGTACGCGGGGGTGCGCCTCCAGCTCTTCGACACGCCCGGCCACGCCGACTTCGGGGGCGAGGTCGAGCGGGTGCTCGGCATGGCCGACGCCTGCCTGCTGCTCGTCGACGCGGTCGAGGGGGTCATGCCCCAGACCCGCTTCGTGCTGCGCAAGGCGCTCGGGCATGGGCTGCAGCCGATCCTGGTCGTCAACAAGATCGATCGCCCCGACCAGCGCGCGCAGGAGGTCGTCGAGGAGGTCTTCGACCTGCTGGTCGAGCTGGAGGCGACCGACGCGCAGCTCGACTTCCCGATCGTCTACGCCTCGGCCAAGGAGGGCGCCGCCTCGCTCGAGAGCGTCGGCCCGCGCGTCGACCTGAGACCCCTGCTCGACACCCTGATCGACAAGGCACCGGCGCCCCGCGTCGCCCCCTCGGGCGCCCTGCAGTTCCAGGCCGTGACCCTGGATCACGACCCCTTTCTCGGCCGCATCGTGATCGGGCGCGTGATTCGCGGCGAGCTCCGCCGCGGAGAGACGGTGCTTCGGCTCGGGGCCGAGGGCGCCAGCGAGCGCTTCCGGATCACCAAGCTCTTCGGCCCGCGCGGCATCGAGAGGGTCGAGTTCGCCTCGGCGCGGGCGGGCGAGATCGTGATGATCGCGGGGATCGACTCGATCGAGGTCGGCGACACGATCTGCGATCCCGAGGCCCCCGAGGCCCTGCCCCGGCTGCGCATCGACCCGCCCACCGTGCGCGTGCTCTTCTCGGTCAACACCTCGCCCTTCGCCGGGCGCGAGGGCCGGTTCCTGACCAGCCGCCAGCTGGGTGCCCGGCTCGAGCGCGAGGCGCTCAGCAACGTGTCGATCGGGATCGAGCCCGGCTCGACGCCGGAGTCGTTCTCGCTCTCGGCGCGAGGCGAGCTGCAGATCGCCATCCTCATGGAGACGCTGCGCCGCGAGGGCTACGAGTTCGCGGTCTCGCGCCCCGAGATCATCCTGCGCGAGATCGACGGCCGCCGCTCGGAGCCGGTCGAGGACGTGCTGGCCGACGTCCCGGAGATCCACGCGGGAAAGGTGCTCGAGAAGCTCGCGGGCCGGCACGGCCGCCTCGAGGCCATGGAGCAGCGCGAGGGACGCACCCGGCTGCGCTTCGTGGTTCCCAGCCGCGCGCTCTTCGGCTATCGGAGCGAGTTCCTGACCGACACCCGCGGAGAGGGCGTGCTGCACCGGACGGTCCGGGGCTACGAGCCCTACACGGGCGAGCTCGAGGGCCGGAGTGTCGGCGCGATCGTGGCCAGCTGCGCCGGACGCACGACCGCGCACGCGCTCCACAGCATCCAGGAGCGCGCCGACCTCTTCGTGGGTGCGGGTCGCGAGGTCTACGAGGGCCAGATCGTCGGTGCGAACCGCCGCGCGAAGGACCTGGTCGTCAACGTCTGTCGCCCCAAGAAGCTCACGAACGTGAGGGCGTCCGGGCGCGACGAGCAGGCCGTGCTGACTCCGCACCGTGAGATCACGATCGAGTCGGGGCTCGAGTGGCTGGCGCCCGACGAGCTGCTCGAGGTCACACCGGCGGCGCTGCGCCTGCGCAAGCGCGAGCTCGAGGCGAGCCGCCGCCGCGGACGCTGAGCCGTGGTCGCCGAGCCGAGCGCCGCCCTCGTCGCCGAGATCACGCTGCGCACCCTCGGGGTCTGCCTCCCCGCCCTCGGAATCTCGCTCGCGATCGGGCTGCCGATCGGAATCGCCCTGGGCCACCGCCACTTCGCCGGCCGCGGGGCCACGATCACGCTGGTCAACGCCGGGATGGGCGCGCCCCCCGTGGTGGTGGGGCTCTGCGTGGCGCTGCTGCTCTGGCGAACGGGGCCGCTCGGCAGCCTGGGCCTCATGTACAGCCCGCGGGCGATGATCCTGGCGCAGGTGGTGATCGTCCTGCCCCTGATCATCGGCATCACGCTGGCCTCGTCGGCGGCGCTGGACCCGGAGTGGGACCTGCAGGTGCGGGCGCTCGGGATCCCGTCCTGGCGTCGCCTGCTGCTGCGGGTCCGCGAGCTCCGGCTGGGGCTGCTGGCCGCGGTGGTGGCGGCGCTGGGGGGGATCCTGTCGGAGGTCGGCGCCTCGCAGATGGTCGGGGGCAACCTCGAGGGCGAGACGCGCGTGCTCACGACGGCGATCGAGATGTACACGCAGATGGGGCGCTTCGAGATCGCGATCTCGCTCGCCGCCGTCCTGGTCGGGCTGATGCTGCTGCTCGCGGGCCTGCTGACCGCGGTGCAGCTGACCGGTCAACGATGAGGCTGCGCGCGCGCGACCTGCTCGTCCGCCGCGGGGACTTCGAGCTGCACATCGACGACCTGGAGGTCCGGGGGGGCGAGACCCTGGCCGTGATCGGATCGAATGGCGCCGGCAAGAGCACGCTGCTCCGGGCGCTCGCGGGGCTGGAGACCCCGCTCGCCGGAACGGTCACCCGGGCCGTCGCCGGCGCCGTGACCCTGGTCTTCCAGCGACCGATCGCACTCGACGGCGACGTGGCGCACAACGTGCGGGTCGCCCTGCAGCATCGAAGGCTCGCGCGCGCCGCGATCGAGCGCCGCGTCGCGACGGCGCTCGAGCACTTCGGGATCGCCCCGCTGGCCGACCGCCGGGCCGCCACCCTCTCGGGGGGAGAGCTCCGGCGCCTGGCCCTGGCGCGCGCCTTCGCCCTCGAGCCCGCGGTCCTGCTGCTCGACGAGCCCTTCGACGATCTCGACCCGCCGGGGCGCGAGGCGCTCAGCCTCGACCTGCGGCTGGTGATCGAGCGCACCGGGGTCGGGGTGGCCGTGGTGACCCACGAGCTGCGTCGGGCGCTCCTGCTCTGCGACCGGATCGCCGTGCTGATCGAGGGCCGGGTCGCCCAGGTGGGGCTGCGCGCCGAGGTGCTCGATCGGCCGCGCACCCTCGAGGTCGCGCGCCGCGTGGGCATGACGAACCTGATCGCAGGCGAGGTGACCCCCGAGGGGCATGCGCTCGAGGTCGACGGCCAGCACCGGATCCCGCTCCCGCGCCGCCTGGAGGGCGGCCGGGCGCTGTGCGTGGGAATCCGGCCCGAGCACCTGAAGGTCGACGTCGGCCGCGGCGAGGGCACCTCGATCGGCAAGGGGACGGTGCGCCACTCGCTCTCGGACGGCGTGGTCGTCTCGCTGCTCCTCGACTGGGCGGGACGCGAGCTGCGCTCGCACCTGCTCGCGGACCGGGGGCTGGCGCGCAGCGTACGCGCGGGAGATCGGCTGTCGCTCTCGGTTCGCCCCGAAGAGGTGCATCCCTTCGAGGTCTGAGGGCTGAGGCCCAGGGGCCGAGCTCAGACCCCGCGCGAGAGCTCTGCGATGCCCGCGTCGATCCCGCGGCAGAGCACGTCGAGGTCGGCGCAGGTCTCGTAGTCGCCGGTCACGCCAAAGTTGAGCTGTCCGGCGTACGAGAAGATGGCAACCCCGATCCGCACCCGGCCCGCGAGCGGCACGTAGGGAAACACGCGCCGCAGCTTGCGCCCCGCCGCGTAGAGCTCGCGCGGCGGGCCCGGCACGTTGGTGGTGACCGTCTGCACCGAGCTCTGGGGGATGCGCGAGAACGCGCGCGCCCCGAGCGCCAGCAGCATGGGCGGCGCAAAGCCGCTGAGCGAGACCAGCGCGTCGGCTGCGACCGCCTGCTTGCGCTCCTTCAGGTCGTCGAGCTGTGCACGCACGGCGGCGAGCCGGTCCAGGGGATCGGAGATGCCCACCGGAAGCTCCGCGAACATGGCCGACACCTGGTTGTTGGGCGTCGCCTCGTCGCCCGGCGGCCGCACCGAGACCGGCACGAGCGTCCGGACCACCTGGCCGTCGACCTCCTCGCCCCGCGACTGCAGCAGGTCACGAAAGCCCCGTGCGATCGCCGCGAGCACGACGTCGTTCACGGTCCCGCCGTGCAGCTTGCGGATCGCCCGCACCCTATCGAGGGTGCTGCGGGTCCAGCTCCAGCGACGGTGGGGGCCGATCGGGCCGTTCAGCGACGACGCCGCCCCATCTCCCGCCAGCCGCGAGAAGGTCCGGAGACCCCGCGCCACCTCGACCAGGCGACGCGGCGTGCGCAGGACGGCGCGCAGCGAACGGACCATCTCGTAGGGACTGGTCCATCGCTCCTGCAGCGCGTCGCGCACGAGCTGGATCTCGCTGGCCGGCTCGGAGGGCTCCCAGGGCTCGGGCTCCTCGCGCTCGGGATCCGGGCGGTCATCGAGCAGCACCGTCAGCAGATCGGTGCCCGAGACCCCATCGACCATGCAGTGATGGGTCTTCGAGAGCAGCACCCAGCGATCGTCCTCGAAGCCCTCCGCGATCCACATCTCCCAGAGGGGCTTGGTGCGGTC
>JBHHYV010000053.1:0-23001 GCA_046757685.1 Myxococcota bacterium | reverse complement strand
GTGGCTGTCGTTGCAGACCACGTGGATGGCGTCGAGTCCGTGGCGCACCGCGGTCTCGAGCTCCTGGATCGTACAGCCGAACGCGCCGTCGCCCGTCACGTTCACGACCTGGCGATCGGGGCAGGCGAGCTTGGCTGCGTTCGCGAACGGGATTCCGACGCCCAGGTGCCCCATCCCGGGATCGCAGAGAATCCGCTCGGGGCGATCCACCTGTAGGAAGGTGTGCGCCCACTGCATGACCTGGCCGCCGTCGACGCATACGATGCCATCGGGCGCGAGCTCGCGTGCCAGGCACGCCAGGACCGCAGCCTCGTTCAGGGTCTTGCCGTCGCCCGCCACGCGCGCTCGCGCCGTGGCGTGGACGTTCGCGAGGTACTGGTCGCGCGTCGCGCGGAGCGCCTGTCGCCAGCCCAGGTCCGCTGCGAGCTTGGGGGCATCGTCGAGGGCGTGGGCGAGATCCTCGAGCGCGAGCCGCGCGTCCGCGAGAATCGCCAGGTCGATGCGCAGGTTCTTGCCGAGCATGTCGGGATCGATGTCGACCTGGATGATCCGCTGGTCGGGGACCCGTGGGTAGAGGGGCGGTCGGTCGGCCAGCATCCACGTCGAGAACTTGCAGCCCACGGCCAGCACCACGTCGGCCTCGCGAAGCGCTCGCACGGCCGCCTCGCCGCCCAGGAACCCACCGCTCCCCACGTGGCTCGGATCGTCGGGTGGGATCACTCCCCGGGCGCTCAGGGTCGAGGTGGCGGCGAACCGGGTGCGCGTGAGAAGCGATCGGAAGGCCTCGGTGGCGCCAGAGCGCACCACGCCGCCGCCCGCCACCAGGAGCGGTCGTCGCGCCCGAGCGAGCCAGCGCACGGCGCGCTCGATCCGCTCCGGGTCGGGTGCGGGCCTGGCCGGGGCGGGTGCCGGCGAGAGGTCGACGTCGAAGCGGCGCCGCTGGAAGCCTACGTCGCAGGGCAGATCCAGGTGAACGGGTCCCGGCCGGCCACTGCGCGCGGTGCGGAGCGCCCGCTCGATCAGCTCCGGAGCACGGTCGGCATCGAGCAGCAGGGTGTTCCACTTGGTGATGGGCGCATAGAGCGGCACCTGCTCGCAGGCCTGGAGCAGGTCGCGCGTCGGCGCCACGTTGTAGGACTGGTTGTTTCCGGTGATCGCCACGAGCCCGATGTTGTCGGCGAACGCCGCCGCCACACCCGGGACCATGTTCGTGGCGCCGGGGCCCACGGTGGCGAAGCAGGCCCCGAGGGTCCCCGTGAGCCGTCCGATTGCGTGCGCCATGTGACCGGCGGCCTCCTCGTGCCGCGTGGTCAGGTAGTGGATCTCGGGGTCCCGCGAGGCGCGGTCCATCACGCCCGAGATCTGCGCCGCCGGGAGCCCGAACAGATGACGCACCCCGTGCCGCTTGAGCAGCGCGACGAGCAGATCACTGACGGTGCCGTCCATTCCGTTCCTCCCGGGTCGCCTCTCGGCGGGGCTCAGGGAGACAGGCTCATGCCGCCGTCGACGAGCAGCGAGATTCCAGTGAGGTGCTTCGCCTCGTCGGAGGCCAGGTAGAGGATCGCGGCCGCGACGTCGTCGGGCTCTCCGAACTCCCCCAGCGGAATCCGCCGCAGGAACGCCGCGCGCGCCTCGTCCGGCGAGAGCGCGGGGTCGGCTCCGGCCCTGTCTCGAAAGAGCCGGTCCAGCATGGGCGTCGCGATCTGGCCCGGATGCACGGCGTTGCAGCGGATGCGGTCGCCGCGCTGGGCACAGTGGAGGGCCACAGAGCGCGTCAGCTGCACGACCGCCGCTTTGCTGGCGCCGTAGGCCGTGATGAAGGGCGTCGCCACCAGGGCCGCGATCGACGAGAGGTTGACGATCGAGCCCGCGCCCCGCGCTGCGTCCACGTCGGAGAGCACCACGCGTGCGCCTTCGCATGCCAGCCGCTCCGCGGTCGCACGCCCGAGCCCCGAGGCTGCTCCTGTGACGATCGCGACTCTTCCGTCCACGCGTCCCGTGGGTCCGTCCTCCCGCGCCCTCGCGCGTCGCGATTCTATCCAAAATGATCTCGGCCCTGATCGTCAAAGATCGAAGTTTCTGGCCGGCGGCAGCGCCGCCCGGAGGGCACGCAGGGTCGTGCCGGAGGGCGCGCCGGGCCTCGCTCCGGCGGGTCGGGGAGGCGGACCGACCGAGTGCACCCGCACCTATCTCCGCGCTCCTCGAGCCCGCTCGCCGGACTCGCTCGAAGGACAGAGGATCCCACCGACCTGGGCCCTTCTGTCCCAGGCTGCCGAGCGGGCTCGCTCCCGCCCTCCTTGCCGGGTATGGCGATTGCTTCCACAATGGGCTCGGGAGGGCAGTCATGCGCTTTGGAATGCTCCATCTCTTCGAGAACCCGGTCGACAAGACCGAGCACCAGATCATCTCCGAGCAGATGGAGCTGATGCGGGCCGCGGAGGACCTGGGCTTCGACTCGGTCTGGCCCGCGGAGCACCACTTCACCGAGTACGGCTACTGCGCCTCGCCGGCTCTCAGCCTGGCGGCGATCGCGCGCGACACGAAGCGCATCCGGCTCGGAACCGGAGTCGTGGTGCTGCCGCTCAACCATCCGCTGCGGGTGGCCGAGGACTTCGCCTTTCTCGATCACCTGAGCGACGGGCGCGTGGACCTGGGCGTGGGCCGGGGCTACCAGCCGCTCGAGTTCGAGCGCTACGGGGTGGAGCAGTCCAGCACGCGCGCCCAGTTCGACGAGGCGCTCCAGGTGCTGCGCCAGGCGTGGACGAAGGGTCGGGTCGACTTCGAGGGCGAGCACTACCGGTTCCGGGACGTGCCGATCCGGCCCGCACCCGTGCAGCAGCCGCACCCGCCGATCTGGATGGCCGCGCTGTCTCCGGAGACCTTCGAGATCGCCGGCCGCTACGGTCTGAACCTGCTCTACGGCAGTGTCTTCGGCCTGACGCCCGATGCCGCCATCCAGCGGCGGCGCGACTACGAGCGGGGCCTGCGCGCAGGAGGCCACTCCCCCGAGGGCAAGTCGGCGGGCTGCCTGTGCATGGTCTACGTCGCCGACAGCATGGAGCAGGCGCGGGCGGAGTTTCGCGATGCGGTGATCTGGTACTACAAGACGATCTCCAAGTACGTGGCCCCGCAGCCCGGCCAGGAGGCTGTCAAGAGCTACGAGATGTACACCGCCTTTCGCGACCTGACCGCCACCGTCAGCTGGGAGATGCTCCTCGAGCGCGAGGCGGTCATCTGCGGCGATCCGGACTACGTGGGCGAGAAGCTGCGTGACTTCCAGCAGGTCTACGGGTTCACCGACATCCTGTGCTGGACCCGGCTCGGTGGTCTGGACCACCGAAAGGTGCTGCGCTGCATGCAGCTGATGTGCGACAAGGTGATCCCGCAGCTGCGCGAGAGCCAGCCCCCGCCGCTGGAGTCGCTTGCCTAGACTCCGATCGCGTGCAGCGTCAGGAGGGGCTCCGTGCCGTCGGCGCCGCTCGCAGACTCGACCTCTCCGCGAATGCACCACAGCTCGTCGCCAGCTGGGTCGAGCAGCACCTGCTGCACCCGCCAGCGGCCCGGGCCGAGCTCACGGATCTCGGTCCGGTGGGGCTGGCGCGCGGCCGGGGTGAAGAGGATCTCGGAGTACTCCGCAAAGTAGGGCTCGAGGGCGCGCTCGAAGCGCGCGGGGCTCCACGGCTCGGGGGCATCCGAACGGACGGCGGAGGCCGCGGCCTTCCAGTCGCGCGCGGCGAGGGCGGCGACCAGTCGGTGGAGCTCCGCGCGAATCCGCACGGCCGGCGTCCTGGCGTCGCGCTCCAGGTCGCTCTCGGCGGGAGCCTCGAGCTCGCCGACCAGGTCGGGGCGCGTGCCGTGCAGGACCTGGTGCCACTCGGCGAGCAGGCTGGCATCGATTCGCTCGAGCAGCGTTCGGAAGTAGCGGATGACGTCGAGCAGGGAGTCGCTGCGCGCCCCCTCGGGGACGTTGCGAGTGAGCGCGTGGTAGACCTGGCCCAGGTAGCGGAGCAGCACGCCTTCGCTGCGCGCCAGCCCGTACTCGCGCACGTAGCCCTCGAAGCTCGCGTAGCGTTCGAACATCTCGCGCGCCACCGACTTGGGATGGATGTTCTCGTGACGCACCCAGGGATGGTGGCGCGCGAAGGTCTCGAAGGTGGGCTCGATGAAGTCCTCGAGCGGGCGCGGGTAGTGGATGCCCGCGATCTGCTCGAGACGCTCGTGGTAGGGGACCCGCTGCGCCTTGAGCTCGGCGATCTTCCGAGCGCGCGCCTTCTTCTCCTGCTGGATCAGGATCGGGCGGGGATCGGGCAGGATCGCCTCGATGAGCGAGAGCACGTCGAGGGGATACTCCGGCGTCTCGGGGTCGAGCGCAGAGACGGCCTCGACCAGGTAGAGCGAGAGCGCGTGATGCAGCGAGAAGTTCCGCTGCAAGCCGGGATCGAGCGCCACTCGCCGTCGGCCCGTCGCAGGATCGCGCTTCCGCTCCAGGATTCCGGCCTGGAGCAGCGAACGGAAGACGTCCGCAGCGTCTCGGAGAAGCCGGCTGCGGGAGCGCGCATCGCCGTGCGAGAGCCCGATCAGCTCCGCCAGCGCCCGGTAGCCCTGCGCGACGCCCGACTCCGCGGCCTCGCGCTGGAGCAGCGAGATGAGCATGCCGTGGGTGACCCGGAAGTGCGAGACCACGGGCTCGGGGGACCGCCGCACCAGCGATCGGAACGTCTTCTCGTTCCAGACGACCTGGCCGGGCGGCGGCCGCTTCTTGCGCGCCTTGCGTCGGCGGCCCGCTCCGAGCGCCTTGCGCTCGGCCCGTCGATTCCAGATCACGTGCTCGGGGGCCTGGCAGACCACGCTGCCCTGCTCGTCGAAGCCCTTGCGTCCGGCGCGGCCCGCGATCTGGTGGAAGTCGCGTGCACGCAGCAAGGTGATCTTCTCGCCGTCGAACTTGGAGAGTCCGCTGAACAGCACCGTCCGGATCGGGATGTTGACTCCGACTCCCAGCGTGTCGGTGCCACAGATCACCCGCAGCAGCCCGCGCTGCGCCAGCTGCTCGACGAGCAGCCGGTAGCGCGGGAGCAGGCCTGCGGGGTGGACGCCGATTCCGTGTCCGAGCAGGCGGCGCAGCTCGCGGCCGTAGGGCGTATCGAAGCGGAAGTCCCCGCACGCGGCCTCGACGCGCTTGCGGAGCTCGCGACTCCCGATCCGCGCCGAGGTCAGGGCCTGCGCCCGCTCGGCGCAGGCCCGCTGGGTGAAGCAGACCAGGTAGATCGGGTCGAGCGACTGCTCGAGCAGGCTCTCGACCGTCTCGTGCAGCAGCGTCTCCCGGTACGAGAAGTCGAGGGGGACGGGGCGCTCGGTCGAGACGATCGCGGCCACCGAACGCTGCGTGTGCGACTCGAGCCAGCGCGCGAGCGGGGTGGGGTCGCCCAGCGTCGCCGAGAGCAGCAGGAAGGTCGCCGCCGGCATGGCCAGGAGGGGGATCTGCCACCAGACTCCCCGCTCGCGATCCCCGTAGAAGTGGAACTCGTCGAGCACCACGTAGGGGAAGCGCCCCTCCTCGGCACCGCGCAGCACCAGGTTGGCCAGAACCTCGGTGGTCGCGCAGATCACGGGCGCGTCGCGGTTCAGGCTGATGTCGCCCGTCATCATGCCCACGCGCTCCGCTCCCAGCTCGTCCGAGAGCGCGAAGAACTTCTCGGCGACGAGCGCCTTGGTGGGCGCGGTGTAGATCGAGCGCTGGCCCTCGCACAGCGCCTTGAAGTGCAGCGCCAGGGCGACCAGGGACTTTCCCGATCCGGTGGGGGTGCCCAGGATCACGTGGTGGTCCGCGAGCAGCTCCAGGATGCCCTCCTCCTGGGCCGGGTAGAGCTCGAGCCCCAGCCCCTCGACGCGCTCGAGGAAGCCCTCGAGCACGCCGTCGCGGTGCGCCGAGTTCGGCGCGAGAATGCGCTCGCCCAGGATCATGGCGTCGACGCTAGCGCGCGGCCGGGGGCTCGGGCCACTCGCGGCGCGCTTGAAAGGCCCTTGGGGCCTGCGTAGGCTGCGCGCGCATGAGCGCTCCGCCCTACCGGGATCCCTCGCTCGACGTCGCCAGCCGGGTTGCGGATCTCCTCGGACGCATGACGCTGGACGAGAAGCTGGCCCAGCTGGGCGGTGTCTGGTCGACCCAGCTGGTCGAGGGAGAGGCCTTCTCCGAGGAGCGTGCCCGCAGCCTGCTGCGCCACGGGACCGGCCACGTGACCCGCATCGGGGCTGCGACCGGGCTTCGCCCCGCCGAGAGCGCCGCCTTCGCCAACCGCATCCAGCGCTTCCTGCGCGACGAGACGCGGCTGGGCATCCCCGCGATCGTGCACGAGGAGGCCGTGGCGGGGCTCTGCGCGCGCGACGCGACGCAGTTTCCGCAGGCGATCGGGCTGGCGGCGACCTGGGATCCGGACCGGCTCGAGCGCGTCGCCCAGGTGATTCGCAGCCAGATGCTCGCCGTCGGCGCGCGCCAGGCGCTCTCTCCCGTCCTGGACGTCGCCCGAGACCCGCGCTGGGGCCGGACCGAAGAGACCTATGGCGAGGATCCCTACCTGGCCTCGCGCATGGGCGTCGCCTACGTGCGCGGGTTGCAGGGACCCGACCTGGCGCGCGGCGTCGCGGCGACGGGCAAGCACTTTCTGGGCTACGGCTTCTCGGAGGGCGGGCTGAACCACGCTCCGGTCCACCTGGGGCCGCGCGAGCTGCGCGAGGTCTTTGCCAGGCCCTTCGAGGCGGCGATCCGCGAGGCGGACCTGGCCTCGGTCATGAACGCCTACAACGAGGTCGACGGGCTGCCGTGTGGAGGCAGCCGCGAGATCCTCGACGACCTGCTGCGCGGCGAGCTCGGCTTCGGCGGCGTGGTGGTCGCCGACTACTTCACGCTGCGCCTGCTCGAGAGCTTTCACCACGTGGCGGCCGATCGGGGCGAGGCGGCGGCGCTGGCGCTCGAGGCCGGGATCGACGTGGAGCTGCCGCAGCTCGACTGCTACGGCGCGCCGCTCCGCGAGCAGCTCGAGGCGGGCCGCCTGCCCATGGCTCTCGTCGACCGGGCACTCGCGCGGGTGCTCGAGCTCAAGCTGCGCCTGGGGCTCTTCGAGTCGTGCGAGGTCGACGAGGTCCGCGCATCCACGCTCTTCGACACGCGCGAGCAGCGCCTGCTCGCCCGCGAGGTCGCCGCCCGCTCGTTCGTGCTGCTGCGCAACGTCGGTGCCCTGCTCCCGCTCGATCCCTCGCTGGCGACGCTCGCAGTGCTGGGACCCTGCGCCGACGACCCTCGCCTGCTCCAGGGCGACTACTCCTACCCGGCCCACGCGGAGATCGTCTATCGGGGCCTGTCGGTCGGCGGCGACGCAGACGGGGGCGCCGACCGCGGCATCGCCCCGGCCCCCGACCAGAGCGCGTTTCGCCCCGGTCCCTACTTCGTGCCCATGGTCACGCCGCTCGAGGGCATCCGCGCGGCGGTCTCTCCCACCACCACGATCCTCTCCGCCCGCGGTGCCTCGATCTCGGATCCGGAGACCGGCGAGATCGCCGAGGCCGTGGCGGCTGCGCGCGAGGCCGCGGTCGCGATCGTCTTCGTGGGCGGCCGTTCGGGCCTGCTCCCCGACTGTACGAGCGGCGAGTTTCGCGACCGCGCCTCGCTCGGTCTTCCCGGAGCCCAGCAGGCGCTGGTCCAGGCCGTGGTCGAGACGGGGACGCCGACGGTGGTGGTGCTCATCCACGGCCGTCCGCTGGCGCTGCCCTGGATCGCGAGCCACGTGCCCGCGGTGCTCGAGGCGTGGCTTCCGGGCGAGGAGGCCGGCCACGCGCTCGCCGACGTGCTCTTCGGCCGCGTGAGCCCCTCCGGTCGTCTTCCCGTATCGCTGCCGCGCGACGTCGGACAGGTCCCCGTCTACTACGACCACAAGAGCGGCGGCGGTCGCAGCCAGATGCTCGGCGACTACGTCGATCTCTCGACCCGGCCGCTCTTCGCCTTCGGACACGGCCTCGGCTACACCCGCTTCGAGTATGGCGCGCTTGAGCTCTCCGAGGATCAGCCGCGCGCCGACCAGCCCGTGCGCATTGCGCTCGACGTGTCCAACGTGAGCGAGCGGGCCGGCGAAGAGGTCGTGCAGCTCTACCTGCGCGACGTCGTCGCCAGCATCACGCGGCCCGTCCAGCAGCTCGCGGGCTTCGCCCGCGTCCCCCTCGCGCCCGGCCAGACCCGGCGCGTGAGCTTCGAGCTCGACCTCTCCGCGCTCGCCTTCCCCGACCGCAGCCTTCGCTGGTGCATCGAGCCGGGCGAGGTCGAGGTCCAGGTCGGAAGCTCGAGCACCGACATCCGCCAGCGCGCGAGCTTCGAGATCACGGGCCCCGCGCGTCGGCTCGAGGGAGCCGAGATGAGACCCTCGAGCGTTCGGATCGACTAGCCCGTCTGCGCCTTGGCGAGCTGCGCCTGCACCTCGCGGGCGGCGCGCTCGCCGGAGCGTACGGCGCCGTCCATGTAGCCGTTCCAGACCTCGGCCGTCTCGGTGCCCGCCCAGTGGATGCGCCCTACCGGAGCGCGGAGGGCCGGGCCCGCGCGGGTGAGAAGGCCGGGCGGGAGCGGGCTCACGCAGCCCGTGCTCCACGGGTCCAGCGCCCAGTCCTTCTCGGTGTAGAAGATGGGGTGGCGCGCGTTCTCTCCGAAGGTGCGGCCCAGCAGGTCCACCACCCGCTCCCGGCGCGCGACGGCGCCGAGTGGCCCGAGCTCATCGGCGGCCACGATCGCACCCAGCACCCCGGGCCGGCCTTCGGGCGGGGAGTTGTCGAAGACGAACTCCAGCGGCGGCCGATTTCCCAGCAGCAATCCCGACAGCCCCTCCGCGCGCCAGAAGGGCTCCGGGTACACCGCGGCCAGCTTGAGGGCGCGCGAGTGGGGCGCGAGCAACCACCCGTGCACCAGCTCGCGGCGCTGCAGCGGCAGCTCGGGAACGAAGTCGATGCGCAGGGTATCGGCCGGCATCATCGCGACGACGACGCGCTCCGCCTCGAGCTGGCTCCGATCGGACTCGATTTGCACGGCCTCGGTCCCCTCGCCCCGATCGACGATGCGGCGTACCGGGCTCGACAGCACGACCCGCTCGCCCAGCTCTTCGGCGAGGCGGATCGAGATCCGCTGGGAGCCGCCGACGAAGCGGCTGTCCTGGGCGCCCCCCTCCGTATCGGCGATGGGCGCCACTCCGCCTCCCGAGTGCAAGAAGAAGAGGAACCAGAGCAGCGACACCCGGTCGGCCCGACCCCCGAGCGCGGAGCGCGCGATCAGGTCGAAGATGCGCTCCGTGCTGGCGGTCCAGCCATGTGCGTGCACCCAGTCGCCGAGCGTCATGCGGTCCAGGCGCGAGGCGTCGGGCGCTGCCCAGGGTCGGTCCAGAGGCACGCTCCTCGCCAGGCGATCGAGCCGAAAGCTCGTGAGCAGGTAGTCGAGCGACTCCGCGATGCCCAGCGGAGGGTCGTGGCTGCGCCGCAGGGCGCCATCGAGCTCGTAGAGCGCGTCGCCCTCGTAGTAGCTCTTGAAGGTGGCGATCCCCAGGTCGCGGGCCAGGTCCGTCACGTGGGTCTGGGTCGGCCCGACCCACTCGCCGCCTCCCTCGGCCACGGCGCCCCCCGGCAGCGGAAGGTTCAGCGTTCGCCCTCCGACCCGATCCCGTGCCTCCAGCACCACCACCGGGTCGACCCCCGCCCGGACCAGCTCGCGGGCGGTGACGAGACCCGCCAGGCCGGCGCCCACGACCACCACGCGCACCGGGTGCGAGGGCGTGGCCCGACTCGGCCGCGGTGCGGAGGCAATTGCGGTCGCGGTGGCACTCGCGGCGAGCCGGAGCAGATCCCTGCGTGTGAGGCCCTTCGACGACACTTGGGCGATCCTCACGCCCTCCAGTGCTCGAGCACGCTGCGGGCGGTCCGACGCCCGCTGGCGCAAGCCCCACCGGTGTGAGCGTGAGAGAGGGAGTCGCCGCAGAAGTAGATGCGGCGCGAGCGAGGCGGCCGGCGCTCCAGGCTCTGCAGGAACGACGCCAGCCCGCGGATGAAGCCCGGGTAGAACTCGGGGAGCATGTCGTCCCACCACTGGGTGTGCACCTCGGAGAGCTCCTCGTCGAGGCGAGGGTAGAGCTGGCGCACCGCCGGGCGGATCCACTCGGACACCTCCTCGGAAGGACTCGCGGCCCGGTACGCCTCGACGGACTGCGGAGACAGGCAGCAGAAGAGTCGCGGCGGGTCGCCGGGCCTGTCGCGATCGCCCGGAATCTGCTCGTAGCTCGAGAAGGGGCTGGGATGGCGCCGGGTGTAGACCCGGCCCCATGCGGGGGGTGGGCTCTTGAGCACGTAGTGGATCTCGCAGCAGGTCGTGTAGCGGACGCTCTCGAAGAAGCTGCGCTCCGCGGGCGCGAGGTCCTCGACCAGGCCGAGGACTCGGCTCCCCGGCACCGCACACACCACGAGGTCGGCGGTCATCTCTCCCGCTCCAGAGGGGTCGCGGTAACGAAGCGTGCAGCGCTCGCCGCCGGGAGCGGCGCGGACGCTCTCCACCGAGGTCTGCAGGCGTACGTCCAGCCGCGCCGCCAGCGTGCGCGTCAGCAGACCGATTCCGTCCCGGAAGGCGCAAGCCCGGTGACGCACGGTGTGCGCAAAGGTGGGCAGGAAGTACGCCTTCGAGATGACCTCGGGCTCCCAGCACCACACGGAGCGGAACACCGGCTCCACGTAGTTCTCGAGGAAGTCCTCCCCCACCCGGCGGCGCAGGTACTCGGAGAGGCTCTCGTCGTCCAGGTAGGCGGCCGTGTGGGCCAGGTTGGGATCGGTCCGGCGCCCCGCGCGCCAGATGTCTGGCAGAAGGGTGGGAAGACGCAGCTTGGAGCGAAGGCCGAGAGCCGGATGCCGGAGCAGCGACCCTATGCCGCCGCGGCCGACGTCGTACTCGAGCTCTCCGTGGGTCGCGAGTCCCGTCTCGAGGTGCGGCGTCGCGCAGACCTGGTCCGACAGACCCAGCGCGCGAACCAGGTCGAACATCGCGTCGTAGAAGCTGAAGAGGATGGTGGCGCCGGTGTTCACGTGCAGCGAGCCCAGCCTCGTCTCCGCCATGCGGCCACCGGCCCGGACGTCGCGCTCGAGCACCACGACCTCGAAGCCGGCCTCGTGCAGGTCGTACGCTGCGCTGAGGCCCGCGATTCCCGATCCGATCACCGCGACTCGCATCCCATCTCCTGTCGGGGGCTCGGGGGCCCGGCTACCCTCGTCCGGTCGATTCTAGTACATTTGTACCATAACAAGACCGGGACGCGCTACACTCTCGGGACGGCGGGAGCTCCATGCAGCCCAGAACGCAACAGCCAGACCGACCCGAACCCGTTCGGCGCGAGCGGGGGGAGCGACGCCGACGGAAGATCCTCGAGGCGACACTTCGGGTGATCGCACGCGGCGGGGTGGCCGGGCTCACCCACCGGGCCGTCGCCGCCGAGGCGGACGTCCCCCTCGCCTCGACGACCTACTACTTCGCCACCAAGCTCGAGCTGCTCCTCGAGGCCTGCCGCTTTCACTCCCAGCGAATGGAGGCCCGCTTCGATGCGATCGAGGCCCAGCTCGAGCAGACCGAGCCCACACCAGGACGGCTCGCGGCGGCGCTGACCCGCATTCTCTCGGCGCAGCTCTATCCCAGCCACGCCGACCTCCTGGCCGAGTACGAGCTGGTCCTCGAGGCGGCTCGACGCGAGGAGCTGCGCTCGCTGGCTCAGGCCTGGAGCCTCCGGATGCGCCGGCGGATCGCCCGCTGGCTGCGCCGCGCGGGCTCGACCGACCCGGCCACCGATGCCGCCATCGTCCTGGCCGTGGTCTCCGGTGCGGACATCGAGAACCTGTCGGTCGGCTACGGGCCGGACCAGGAGCGTGTCCTGCGCCGGGCGCTTGCGCGCCTGCTGCGCAAGCTGCTGGCATCCGCTCCTCGGAGCGGGCTGTAGGAGACCCGCCCGGGGCGCCTCGGGGCCTTGGCGGAGCCGGTCGGCGCGACCTCGCGCCCGGGGCTCGCCCGAGCTCCTCCCGCCTACAGCAGCACTCCCAGCTGGCGCGACTGGGCGATGAGCTGGCCGTCCGGGGTCCAGATCTCGCCTTCCTCGTCCACGAAGCCGTCGCGCACGAGCTGCGTGCTGAACTGCACCAGGTGGTAGGCGGCGGGGTCGTGGTGGGGGAGGGGGAGCGCACAGCGGAAGTGCACGGTCAGGTCGACCGTGGGAAAGCCGAGCGGGGCGCGGTAGCCCTCGGGCCAGGCGTGGCCCATCAGGGTCGGAGGCCAGGCGTCGCAGAGTGCGGCGATCACGCACGCGTCTGCCGGCTGTGGCTCGCACAGCCGGATCCAGCCGCCCGCGCGCGCGATCGGCGCCTCGCCGGGTAGGGCGGGAGCGAGGGCGACGCGACTCTCGTAGCGCTCGCGCAGGGGGATCGGGATCGCGGCGGGCTCGGGCGCGGGGCAGGCCTCGGGAGGGCTCACGCGTGGGAGCTCTGCGGCCTGGAGCTCGGGCGCGGCTCTCGGTCGCGAGAAGGCGGCGAGGGCCAGGGCGCAGGTGCGGCCCTCCTGCACGAGGGTGGCCGAGACGGTCGTGAGCGAGCGGCCGCTCCTCTCGGTCCGGGTCTCGATTCTCGCGCAGCCTTCTGCGGGGGCGCTGGGGAAGTGCACCGAGAGCGAGCGCACCGCCCGCTCCGGGTCGCCCACCTGTGCGGTCAGCGCCCGTAGCACGAGCGCCGCCACGTAGCCGCCGTTGGGTCCGCGCGAGATCCACCAGCCGCGATCGATCGATACCTCGTAGACGCCGGGTCCGATGCGCCGCACCGCGGTGTCGCGCTCGAAGCGGGTGGACGCCAGGGAAGGGGCAGGCTCGAGGGAGGCGCGATTCACGGCGCGCGAGGATAGCAGGCGCGCTCTCAGGCTCGAGGGTCGACGCCCACGTAGTGGGCGCGCGGGCGCAGCAGGGTGGCCGCCTGGTACTGCTCGAGGATGTGCGCCAGCCAGCCGGCGCTTCGCCCCAGCGCGAACAGACCCACCGCCCGGCCCGGCTCGAGCCCGAGGGCTCCCGCCAGCGCCGCGAGCCCCAGGTCGAAGTTCGGCTCCACGCCGCGCAGCTCGCGCACCGCGTCGACCAGGGCCCGCGCGATCTGCACCGACCGGGAGCGGGGCGCGAGCTGCTGTGCGGTCTCGAGCAGCGCGAGGGCGCGCGGATCGCCGTCGGGGTAGAGCGGGTGCCCGAAGCCCGGGATCCGGGAGCCGCGGCGGATGCGGCCCGCGATCTCGCTCGCGGCACGCTCGGGCGCAGCGGTCTGGCGGATCATCACCTCGCAGCGCTCGACGGCTCCGCCGTGGAGGGGTCCCGAGAGCGCGGCGAGCGCGGCCGAGATCGCGGCATAGGGATCGGCCCCCGCCGAGGCCGCGATCCGCGCCGCGAAGGTCGACGCATTGAGCTCGTGGTCGGCCGCGAGCACCAGGGCCCGGTTGACCGCGCGCTCGCGGGCGCGGCTGCGCCGGAGGCCCAGGGCCACGAGCGTGCGCGCGGCGAGGGTCGGCTCGGCCAATGCCCGCCTCGTCCTCGCCGGCTCCGCGCCCAGCCCGAGCAGGGCCGGCAGGACTCCCACCAGCGCCTGCGCGCGCGCGAGCACGGCCGAGGTCTCGCGCTCGAAGCGCCCCGGGTCGAGCGGAGCCAGGGCCGGAACGGCGATCGCGAGCGTCTCGAGGGGCGAGGTGCCGGGCGCGATCCAGCGCGCGAGACGGCGCAGCGTGCGAGAGAGCTGCGGCTCGCCCAGCCAGGGGTCGAAGACGGGCGGTGGCGAGGGCAGGGTGCCCGTCCACAGGAGCTCCGCGACGGCCTCGAAGGGAACGTCTCCGGCGGCCAGATCCAGCGCGGAGCGCCCGCGATAGATGGGTCCCCCCGGCCCGATCTCGGTCAGCTGGGAGTCGAGCACGGGTGCGCCGAAGCGCAGCGCGCTCGCGGCCAGCGCCCGCTCGCCACGCCGCGCGGCGCTCCGCGCGTGGAGCCTCTCGAGATCTGCGCGCCGGTAGCGCCGGGCTCGGCCTCCCGGCCCGGGAGAGCTGCGCACCAGCCCGCGGCTGGCGTAGGCGTAGAGCGTCTGTCGCTTGACTCCCAGCAGGCGGGAGGCGGCCGATGCGTCGAGCCAGGGCTCCGAGGAGGCCGCGTCGCCCTCGAGGGTGGGGTCTCCGGACTGGACGCCACTGGATTGATTCATGGATCAAGATTGATCAATGGATCGCGTTTCGTCAATCTGACGAGGGACTGGACCGGGGCGGGGATCGGGCGCAGGCGAACCGCGCGCGGAAGTCGCGGATGGAGCACGGGGGAGAGCAGGATGGGCAACTGCGTGGCGAGTGGGCTCGAGGGCGTGATCGCGGCCGACACGGTTCTCTCGAGTGTCGACGGCGAGCGGGGTCGCCTGATCCTGCGAGGCCACGCGCTCGAGGCGCTGGCGGGGGTCGAGACCTTCGAGGGCGTGTGCGGGCTCTTCCTGGACGGGGCGCTTCCCGAGCCGAGCGAGCGGGTCGCCCTGGGCGAGGCGCTGGCTCGGGGTCGCGTGCGGGCCTTCGAGCACGTCGAGCAGAGCCCGACGCTGCTGGGTTCGCGCGACGGGATGGCCGCCCTGCGGATGGCGCTGGCGTCCCTGGAGTGCGAGGACCCCCTCGAGATCACCGCGAGTGTCGGCGTGTTCGCGGCTGCCTGGAGTCGTCTCCGCCGGGGCCTGGCCCCGGTGCCACCGGACCCCGATCGCGGGCACGCGGCCGACACCCTGCGCATGGTCGCGGGGGTCCCCGCGCACCGCGCCGCCGTCGAGGCACTCGAGTGCTACTGGGTCACGGTGGTGGACCACGGCATGAATGCGTCGACCTTCACCGCCCGCGTCGTCGCGTCGACGGGCTCGGATCGCGTCTCGGCCGTGGTGGCCGCGATCGGGGCGCTGAAGGGGCCGCGGCACGGGGGCGTCCCCGGGCCGGTGCTCGACATGCTCGATGCGATCGGCACACCGCAGCGCGCGCAGAGCTGGCTCGCTCGTGAGATCGCTGCAGGCCGGCGCATCATGGGCATGGGGCACCGCGTCTACCGGGTGCGGGACCCGCGCGCGGCGGTGCTCGAGGCGGCGCTCGGGCGTCTCGAGGCGTCGGGGACGCGAGGCGAGCGCCTGGCGCTGGCCCGTCACGTCGAGGGCATGGCGCTCGAGCTCCTGAGGGAGCGTCATCCCGACCGCCGTCTCGAGGCGAACGTCGAGTTCTACACCGCGGTCCTGCTCGAGGCCGTGGGGCTCCCGCGCCCGGCGCTCACGCCCATGTTCGCCGCCGCCCGCGTCGTTGGCTGGCTCGCGCACTTCGACGAGCAGGCCCGAACCGGCCGGCTGATCCGCCCGCTCGCGCGCTACGTCGGCTCGCTTCCCGGCCCGCGGAACCGGGGACTCCCCTCTTCGTCGAAGCGGTGCAGCGACTCCATCCCCACGTCGTGAGGCTCACAGGTCCTGCTCTCCGGCGGCACGCGCGCGATCCAGTCGCCCGGCCTGCTCGCGGGGCAGGTGCCGCATGGCGAGCGCCAGGAGCACGATCCCGGGAACGTAGATGACGAGCGAGATCAGCATGGCGGCTCGCAGGTCGTCGTGCAGCGCCTGGCTGATGCGGCCGATCGAATAGGGTCCCAGCGCCAGGCCGACGAAGGTGATCACCAGGATGTAGCTCGCCGAGGCGACGGCGCGCATGCGCGGCATGACCAGGTCGTTCACGGTCGACGCGGCCGGACCGATCCACATGCCGGCGAAGAGCCCTGCGAAGACGTTCAGGAGGTAGGCGGTGCGGGTGCTCTCGACCAGGAGCATGGCTGCGACGAAGGGAACCGGCAGGCTCGCCGTCGCGAGGCCGACCCAGAGCCGGCCATTGGGGTGGCGTCGGCGCAGGGCGTCGGACACCACGCCCCCGAGGGTCACCCCGGCCCAGCCTGCCACAGCGGCGGTCAGCCCCAGGACGGTTCCGGCCTCGGCGCGATCGACCCCGTGCTCGCGAAGAAAGAAGGGCGCCCCCCAGAAGCCGAGCCCATAGCCCGCGAAGGCCAGGCACGAGAACCCCGTGACGCTGTAGAGCAGGGCGCGGCTCTGAAAGATCATCGTGAACGAGGCCCGGTCGCGCAGGGCCAGGCTCTGGATCCAGGAGATGCTCGCGTAGACCCCGACTCCGAGCGCCAGCCACTGGATGGGGTCCCCCAGCCACTCCTCGAGCCCGAGAGCGACGGCGGCGATCACCGTCAGGACCAGCAGGTTGCGCGCGACGACGGGCGTGCCTCCGGCGCGGTAGAGCGTCAGCAGCGTCAGGCCGGGAAGAACCGCGGCCAGCTCCGTTGCGAAGGCTCGAAAGGGAGCGGGGTGGGCCGAGCGCTCCGCGAGTCCCTCGCTGATCCCGCGCACCGGCTCCCGCAGGGTGCGCACCCACCCCGCCAGCGCCAGGCCCGGCAGGCCCACCGCAAAGAAGGCGACGTGCCAGCCCTTGAGCCCGAAGGGAGCCACGGCTCCGGCCCAGGCCGTATCCCAGCTCTGCGAGATCCAGCCGCCGAGGAAGATCCCGAGGCCCGCGCCGATGTAGACGCCGCTCGAGTAGATCGAGAGCACCGTCGCGCGCCGCCCGGGAGGGAAGTAGTCGGAGAGCAGCGAGAAGGCGGCCGGAGTGGCGCTCGCCTCGCCCACCCCCACTCCAATGCGAAAGGTCGCCAGCATCCCGAACCCACGCGCCAGCCCCGAGAGCGCCGTCATCCCGCTCCAGAACGTGAGCCCCAGCGAGATCAGCGAGCGTCGGGTCCAGACGTCCGCCAGCTTGCCGAGTGGGATCCCGAAGATCGCGTAGAAGACCGCGAAGGCCGTGCCGTAGAGGAACCCGATCTGTGCGTCCGACAGGGCCAGGTCCGTCTTGATCTCCTCTGCCAGAATCGAGAGGATCTGGCGGTCGATGAAGTTGAACACGTAGACGACCACCAGCACGCCCAGCACGTACGAGGGGTAGCGGCCGCCGATCGCCGAGCCTTCCGTCCCGTCGCGAGTGGGAGGGTCGGGGTTGGCCTGCGGCTCGGGTCGGGACATGTGGGCCGGCATCTTACCCGGCCCGGGTCGATCGCGGCTCGGTGGGGTGCCTCGTTCAGATCGACCCGTTCGAACTTCTCGCTCAGATTTCTCGCTCAGATTGGATGGGAGCCATGGCCAGCACTCGAAGCGAAGACAGCGGTGGGAATCCGCGCGCGGAACGGCTGGACCGGTGTCTGCGCGCGGCCCTCGAGCCGGAGCACCTGGAGGTCGTCGATGAGAGCGAGCGGCACCGGGGTCATCCGGGAGCCGCCTCGGGGGGCGGACACTTCCGGGTGACGCTCGTCGCGCGCCGCTTTGCCGGCTGCTCGAGGCTGGAGCGGCACCGCCTGTGCTACGAGGCGCTGGGGAGCGAGATGGGTCGCGAGGTGCACGCGCTGGCGCTGCGAACCTTCACTCCCGAGGAGTGGCGCGCTCGGAGCGGTAGCGACTGAACTTGCGCTGCCACTTTCGCAGCGCGCGCAGGTCGACTCGAGCCAGCCACGGCAGCAGCCAGCGTGCCGGGAGTCCCCCCGGCCGAAGGACCCACGCCGCGCCGAAGTCGATCAGCACGGGGCGGCCCGCGCGGTCGACCTGCACGTTGCTGCGGTGGCTGAGATCCAGATGGACGACGCCCCGGGAGTGCACCGCTCGAATCGCGGCCTCGAGGTCGCGCGGAAACGAGGCGGGCAGGTCCTTCATGGTGTGGCCGGCGAGCCGCGTGCCTGGACGGTACTCGAGGCAGAAGGCGAGAGCATCCAGTCGACCCAGCAGGCGCGGCACGTGGGCGAGTCCCTCGAGCGCGCGCCACGCTCGGATCTCGCGCGCCACGAGGATCCGTCCCGCGAGCCGCATCCAGGGGGGTCGGGACGCGAAGTCCTTGACGACGACGGGGTGGTCCCCCGCGCGCACGAGCAGCACGTCGGGGTTGCCGGTGCGTCCGCGATGAAGCACCCGGATCGTGCGCTCTGCGAGGTTGGAGCGCGAGAGCCCCGAGAGCGCCAGGCTCGCCGCTACGGCGCCGCCAGCCTTCTTCACCCGGGAGCGCGAGCGGGACGCGGGGGAGGGCCCATCGGCGCGAGCATAGGCGGGGGGTGGGTCTGCGGCAATCCGGCCGAGGACCGGTTCGAGGCCGGCCGGCTGCTACCCTCCGCGCGGTGATCGCCCTCGAGGTCAGCTCCGCGGCGGGTCGCCCTCCCCATGGTGGCATCGGAGGCTCGATCCGATCGCTCGTCGCCGCGCTGCTCGAGGCGGATCCCGAGACGCGCTACGCGCTCTGCTACCGCCTCTCTCGCTGGCGCAAGGGCTCGCTCTTCCGGCCGCGCGCAGGCAACGTGCGCGTGCGTGTCCTCCAGGATCCCTGGAACGCACTCCTGATCCGGGGCGCCCGGCTGCTGCACTCGATGTCGACCTACCTGCCCGAGACGCCGCGGATCCCCAGGATCGTCACCCTCTACGACCTGAATGCGGTCCGGAACCTGGACTGGGTGAGGCCGGAGTGGCACCGAAAGCGCACTCGGCGAATCCGCCAGGCCATCTCGCGCGCCGACTGGGTCGTCACCACCAGTGAGGCGATCCGGGCCGAGGTCATCGAGGAGCTCGGTGTGGCGGACTCGCGGGTTCGGAGCATTCCCCTCGGCGTCGACCTGCGTCGCTTCCGGCCCAGCGCGCCCGAGGTCGTTCGCAGCCTGCGCCAGCGTTACGGGGACTTCGTGATCAGCGTCGCGCTGGCCACGCCCCGCAAGAACCTGCCGCGCCTGATCGAGGCCGTCGCACGCACCGACGGCTTGAGGCTGGTCCTGGTGGGTCGGGCATCCGACGGCGAGGCCGAGGTGCAGGCCGCGATCGAGCGCTCCGGAATCGGCGAGCGGCTGGAACGTCTGGCGCGAATCCCTGAGCCCCAGCTGGTGGGGCTCCTGGGGGCGGCTCGAGTCTGCGCGGTGCCGAGTCTGTACGAGGGCTTCGGCCTGTCGGTGCTCGAGGCGATGGCCTGTGGAACACCCGTCGTCTGCTCCGAGAGCTCCGCCCTGCCCGAGGCCGCAGGCGGTGCTGCACTCCTGGTCGATGCCGAAGATGTCGACGCGATCGCCTCGGCGCTGCGTCGGGTGCTCGACGACGACCCGCTCGCCACCGGGCTTCGCGAGAGGGGCTTCGCCAGGGCCCGCGAGATGACCTGGGAGCGCTCTGCGAGCCGGCTGCGTGCCCTCTACCGCGAGGTCGCGGGCATCTGAGGCGTGGCGGACCCGAGTTGCGGCACCCCTTGCCCCCGGTAGGATGGGCGCCATGCGCGTGCCCATCCTCACCCTGCATGCGGTCCTGCCCCTCGAAGAGGGCGAACAGGTCCGTGGGGTGGTCCCGCTGGCGCGCTTTCGGGAGCAGGTCGAGTGGCTCTGCAGCCGGGGCTACAGGGCCCTTGCGCTGGACCGGGCCCTCGACCTGCTCGAGGGTCGCGGCGCTCCAGTGCGTCGCCCCGTCGTCCTGACCTTCGATGATGGCTACCGCTCGGTGATCGAGCACGCACTCCCGGTTCTTGTGGAGGCCGGGCTCACGGCGACGCTCTTCGTCGTGACGGGCCGGGTCGGTGCGACGAGCGACTGGTACGTCCACAAGGGCGGCCGCCGCCTCGAGCACGCGGGCTGGGACGACCTGGAGCGAGCCCTTCGGCTGGGCTTCGAGATCGGCTCGCACGGCGTCGAGCACCGGGCGATTCCAGGGCTCTCGCCCGCCGAGGCCGAGTCGGAGCTCGGCCGCAGCCGCGAGGAGCTGATCGGGCGCCTCGGTGGCTGCGACCACTTCGCCTATCCCTTTGGCGCCTGCACTCCCGCGGCCCGGTCCGCCGTTCGCAAGGCAGGCTATCGTAGTGCCTGCACGACGCGCCCGGGAATCAATCGTCGCGGGCAGTCGCTCCTCGCGCTGCGGCGCCAGAACGTGAGTCGGACTACCACGCTCGCACGCTTTCGCAGGAGGGTGCGCGCGTGGCACTAGCCCCGGGGGTCCCGCGCCCCACCACGACGGTGATCGTGGCCACCTACAACCAGCCCGAGGTGCTCGAGCTCTGCCTCGCGGGCCTCGCGGCCCAGACCGATCCGGACTTCGACGTGATCGTGGCTGATGATGGCTCCACGCCCCCCGTCGCCGGGCGGGTCGAGCGCCTCTCGGGCGAGCTTCCCTTCCGTGTGCGCGTGCTCTCGCAGCCGGATCAGGGCTTTCGCAAGGCGCGGATCCAGAACCGGGCGGCCCTCGAGACCCCGGCCTCGTTGCTCGTCTTCCTCGATGGAGACTGCATTCCCTTCCGCGACTGCATCGCGGCCTATCGCCAGCGAGCCGTCGGCCGCGACTTCTATCCGGGCGCCGTCACCTACCTCGATCGAGAGCAGACGCGACGCCTGACCCCCGAGCGCGTGTGGGCGGGCGAGCACGAGTCCGGTCTCCGGCGTCGGGAGGCGCTGCGCCTGTGGAGCGTGCACCTGAAGAACCGGCTCCACTCCGGTGGACGGCTGTCGAGACCTCGCTTCAAGGGAGGCAACTTCGCCATCGACGCCGGTCTCTTTCGCGAGGTCGACGGCTTCGACGAGGCCTACTGCGGCTACGGCAAGGAGGACTCCGACCTGAGAAATCGCCTTCGCAACGCTGGCGCGCGCGGCCGTAGCCTCTGGCACGTGGCGCGCGTGTGTCACATCGCCTGGGATCGTCCCTGGGGTCGCGGTCGAGACGATCCCCCGCCGGGACTCTACGAGGCGGGCAAGCAGCGGGTGCGCGCACGCATCGGGCTGAGCTCGCACACGGTCCTGCGGGTCTCGTCGGCCGCGCGATCGTGAGACCCGAGGATCTTCGCAACTACCGGACGCTTCGCCGGCTGGTGGACAATCCTTGGGAGGTGCTGCGATTCCGGACCACTCGCCGTCCGGGCCAGACCCTGACGGTGCGCATGCGCGAAGGGGGCCCGCTCTACCTTCGGGGCGGGCATACCGACTTCCACATCTTCCACCGGATCTTCCTGCGCGATGAGTACCGTCTCGACGCAGTCGCTGTGGGAGCCTGGTCGTGCGTCGTCGACCTGGGTGCGAACGTGGGCCTGTTCTCGGCGCGGGCGGCCCCGCTCGCGCAGCGCGTCATCGCCTACGAGCCCCACGCCGGAAACTTCGCCTGCCTCGAGCGCAACCTCGCGGGCCGACCGAACGTCGTTCGGGTGCAGGCGGCGGTCGCGGGCACCGCGGGAACGCTACGCCTCCACCATCCGGAGCATGAAGGCCTGAGTGGCATCTACTCGGCGTACCGGGAGGAGGGTCGCCACCTCTCCTCGCGCTTCGAGGAGGTTCGGGCGGAGACGCTCGATCAGCTCTTCGAGAGCCATGGGATCGAGGTCTGCGACCTCCTCAAGATCGACGTCGAGGGAGCGGAGTACGAGATCCTGCACGCGGCGTCGTCCGCCACGCTCGAGCGGGTGCATCGCATCCACGGCGAGTACCACGATGTCGCTCGCGACGATCCCCGCACTCGAATCGGCTCCTTCGTGAAGTTCCTGGAGGGTCTGGGCTTCACAGTCGAGCTGGATCGCCACCGGCGCCGCGAGAACCTCGGTCTGTTCTACGCCGAGCGTCCCGGCCTCTCGACGAGCCGGCCGCCCCGTGTCTGACGGACCGGGGGTCGTGTCGCGATCGTTGGAGGTCTCGAACGACCGCGTCGACGTCGTGATCCCGGTCTACAACGCCTGCGAGCTCACGCGGCGCTGTCTTCGCTCGCTGCTCGCCTGCCCGAGCCCCGCGCTCGGTCGGATCCATGTCCACGACAATGCCTCCGGCGAGGAGACGGCCCGCATGCTCGACTCGTTCCGGAGTCCCCGACTCGAGGTGCACCATGCGGCCTCCAACACCGGCTTCGGAGATGCCGTGAACCAGGGCATCGGACGCACCCGCAGCGATCGGGTGCTGGTCCTCAACTCCGACGTGGAGGCGCGCGGGGACTTCGTCTCCCCCCTGCTCGAGGCCCTTCGAAATAGCCCGAAGCTCGCCGCCGTGGTTCCGGCGGGCAACACCTTTCGCCACTACGACCTCTCGCGCTACGAGAGCCACGGGGGCTGGATTTCCACCTACAGCCTGCCGGCCTACGCCTTCCTCGTGCGCCGGAGCGCGTTCGACGAGGTCGGTGGCTTCGACCCCGCGTTCGGCCTCGGCTTCTACGAGGACGCGGACCTCTCCCGGCGATGGATCCGCGCCGGCTGGCGGCTCGGAATCTGCCCGGAGGCGTCTCTCTACCACGAGATCCACGGCTCGTTTGCCGGGGTCTCGCAGTTTCGAGAGCTTCTCGCCCGGAACCGCGAGATCTACCACGCGCGCTGGCCGGGAGCGCTGCGCAAGGTCGCGCTCGCCAGCCGCGAGGCGAGGCTCTCGGCGCTCCATCCCGAGCTGCGGGGCGAGATCGATCGGGTGCTCGCCGAAGGGGGCGAGGTCCACTGGTTCGCGCCCGGAGGCCCTCGCGACCTGGCGGCGCTCCAGATGCGCGGCGCCCGTCTTGGCGCGCTGGCCACGCCGCGGGCGATTCGCCGCAGACGCCAGCGGCGCTTCAGTCGCTTCGTCGAGATCTGGCGGGTCGACGGTACGCCGGCCCTGGCGTCCCGCCGGCTGCTGAGAACGGCCGCTTCGCTGGGGCTCCCGCTCCGCAGGTTCTTGTGCACCGGCAGGTGAGGGGGATCGCTCGAGGGTCGCGCCCTCCCGCGGTACCTGCCGACCCCAGGGGGCTCGATCGTGATCTCTCACGCGTGGTCGCGCTGCCAGAATGCCCCGTTTCCGTCGATGTCTCGGATTGGCTCGACGATCTGATGTTCCCGGCGATAGTCCTCGACGGCGAGGCGGCATCCAGGCAGCGCGAAGTCGTCGATGATCGCGT
>JBHHYV010000052.1:0-23259 GCA_046757685.1 Myxococcota bacterium | reverse complement strand
GCCGTGCGCGACGGACACGCGCGCTTGCAGTGGCCGGGGCCGTACCGCAAACTCTGACGCGCGATCAGCCACGGCCAGGTCCCCCCCTCCATAGCCAAGGCCTGGACGCGGATGCGCTGCTGCTCGAGGCGGCGCGGTAGGACGGAGCGGGGACTTTTGAGGATCCGGTCGCTCGAGATCTCGGGATTCAAGTCGTTTGCCCAGCGCGTGGTGCTGGCGTTCGAGCCCGGGGTCTCCGCCATCGTGGGGCCCAACGGCTGCGGCAAGTCCAACGTGGTGGACGCCATCCGCTGGGTCATGGGGGAGCACAACCCCCGTCAGCTGCGCGGCCGCGAGATGGACGACCTGATCTTCGCGGGCTCCGAAGCGCGTCCGGCCGTCGGCATGGCCGAGGTCGTGCTCAAGCTCGACGCTTCGGACGGGCGAGCCCCGGCCGACTACGCCGCGTTCCCCGAGATCCAGATCTCGCGGCGCCTCTATCGCTCGGGAGAGAGCGAGTACCTGATCAATCGAGTCCCGGTCCGCCGCCGCGACGTGACGGACTTCTTCCTCGACACGGGCATCGGCACGCGCGGCTACACGATCGTGGAGCAGGGCCAGATCGCGACGATCGTGTCCACGCGACCCGAGGAGCGCCGGGCCATCTTCGAGGAGGCTGCGGGCATCGGCAAGTATCGCCAGCGGCGCCGCGAGACCGAGTCGAAGCTGCGCTCCACGACCCAGAACCTGGTCCGCATCCAGGACGTGCTCGGCGAGCTCCGGCGTCAGATCGGCTCGCTCGATCGCCAGGCACGCAAGGCGACCCAGTACCGCAAGCTCTCGGCCGAGGCGCGCGAGGTCGAGCTCTGCGTCTCGCGTGCAGAGCTCGACGGCCACGCCGAGCGCGTGGCCGCGGCCGAGCGGGAGCTGGAGGAGGCCCGGGTCGAGGTGGCCGCACTCGAGGCCCGCGTCGGCCGCAGCCACGCGCGGCTCGAGACGCTGCGACGCACCCATCTCGACCGCGAGCGCGAGCTCGAGGCGGCGAACGAGGCGCTCTTCGAGCTGCGGGGTGAGATTCGCGACCTGGAGAGCCGGATCGAGTACGAGGAGCGCGAGGCCCGCGCGCTCGAGGAGCTCGCCGAGGTGCGCGCGTCCGAGGCGGAGGCTCTGGCGGAGCGCGCGAGGGAGCGCGAGCAGCAGCTCCAGACGGCGATCCGAGAGCTCGCCTTCGCCGACGAGCGCCTCGAGCAGCAGCGTCGCGAGCTCGAACGCGCCGACGCGGAGCTCCGCGAGCGGACCCGTGCGCTCTCGGACCTGTCGGGCCGTCGCGAGGCTGCCCGGGCCGAGGGCGCGGAGCTCGGGGCCGAGGTCGCCGCGCTGGAAGGCCGGGCAGCCCTGCTCGACGAGCGCAGGGAGGAGCTCGAGGTCCGCCTGCGCCAGCAGGACGAGCTGCTCGAGCAGGGCTCCGTCGAGCTGGAAGCGCTGCGTCACGACGAGGGAGCTCTCGAGGTGCGCCTGCGCGAGACCCTCTCGGAGCGCGACGACCTGGGCCGCCGCTTGGCCGAGCTGCTCGGAGAGCAGCAGCGGTCGCTCGCGACGCTGGAGCGGGAGCGCGCGGAGACGGCTTCTGCCCAGCAGGAGCTGGAGCGCGCCTCCGCCCGGCTCGACTCGCTGCGCGAGAGCGAGCGCGAGGCCGCGGCGCGAGGCGCCCAGGCGCTCGAGCGACTTCCGGAGGCGCTGCGTCGAACCGTGCGAGGCCGGCTCTCCGAGGCGGTCGCGGTCGACGACGGGTTGGAGCGAGCCCTGGAGACGGCGCTCGGCGACCGTCTCGACGCGCTGCTCGTCCACGATGCCGCAGCCGCACTCGCCCTCGTGCGCTGGATGCGCGGCGAGGGCGACGCGCGGACGACGGTCCTGGTCGCGGAGAGCGCGGGATCGCTCTCGGGCGAGGGGCTCGTGCCGCTCGGCCGGCCGCTCCTTGACGCGGTCACGGCCAAGCCTCCGTTCGAGTCGCTCGTGCGGCGCCTGCTCGACCAGGTCTACCTGGTCGAGGACATCGCCGAGGCGGTGGAGCGCTATGGGCTCGAGGCGCCGCCCGCGGTCTTCGTGACCCGTGAGGGCGAGATCCTCGATCGCTCGGGTGCACTCACCGGCGGGGCCCACGCGGCACCCGGAGCCATTCACCGCGCGGGCGAGATTCGCCGCCTCGAGGGGCGGGTCCGGGAGCTGGTGGAGCGAGCGACCGCGCTCGAGGCGGCGCGCGAAGCCTCCGAGAGGCGGCTCTCGGAGCTCGCGATCGAGGTCGAGAACGCTCGCAATCGCCGTCACACCGCGGAGCTTGCGCTCCTCCACGTCGAGAAGGACCTCGAGCGGCTGCGCGAACGCGGCAAGCAGGCGATCGAGCAGGCCGAGGAGCAGCGGGGCGGACGCGCCGTCCTGGCGAGGGACCTGGAGCTGGGGGGCGAGGAGCGCGAGCGGATCGGGCGCGCGATCGACGAGAAGGGCGGGCGGCGCTCGCAGCTCGAGCGTGAGCGGGAGGCGCTCGAGCGACGCCTCGCCGAGCTCTCGCGCGAGCGGGAGCGGGCCGAGGAGAGTCTCGTCCAGCAGCGAATCGACCTGGCCCAGCTCACGGAGCGGCGCGACCGGATCGCGGCCCGTCACTCCGACGTCGAGGCGTCGCTCCGGGAGGATCGCGAGCGTCTCGAGAGGCTTCGGGCAGAGGTGACGAGTGCGCGCGAGCGTGCGGCGTCGCTCTCGGAGTCCGTCCGCGTGGCCGAGAGCGCGCTGTCCGCGCAGATCGCCAGAGAGGAGACGCAGCGCGTCCGCCAGGAAACGCTGCGCGAGACCTATCAGGCCCAGGCGCGAGAGCTCGAGGAGGCGGACGGCGAGTCCGGTGCGGCCTCGCGCGCGCGCGACACGGCCCGCGAGCGCCTGCAGGCCCGCGAGATCCAGACCCACGATCTTCGGCTGCATCGCGACACGTTGCTCGAACGGATCCGCGAGCGCTTCGATGTCGATCTCGCGCAGTGGGTGATCCCCGAGGCACGCCGCGCGGAACCGGTCGAGGCCCAGCGCGAGCAGCTGCAGGTCCTGCAGCAGCGGCTGCGCGCGCTCGGCGACGTGCATGTCGGCGCGATCGAGGAGTACGAGGAGGTCTCGGAGCGCTTCCGCTATCTGAGTGAGCAGAAGGAGGACCTCGAGGTCTCGGTGGAGAGGCTCCGAAACGCGATCGCCCGCATCAACCGCACCAGTCGCGCCCGCTTCCGCGAGACGTTCGAGGCGGTGAACGCGGAGTTCAAGACGCTGTTCCCGGTGCTCTTCCAGGGCGGTCGCGCGCAGCTCTCGCTGACCCCGGCCGAGGACGTGCTCGACGCCGGGATCGAGATCCAGGCGCAGCCGCCGGGCAAGAGGCTGCAGAACGTGAACCTGCTCTCGGGAGGCGAGAAGTCGCTGGCTGCCATCGCGCTCCTCTTCGCGGTCTTCCGCGTCAAGCCCTCCCCCTTCTTCCTGCTCGACGAGGTCGATGCCGCCCTCGACGAGGCCAACGTCGGGCGCTTCAACGACCTGGTCCTCGAGATGGCCTCGAGCTCGCAGTTCCTCCTGATCACCCACAACAAGAGCACCATCGAGATCGCCCGCAGCCTCTACGGCGTGACGATGGAGACCCCGGGCGAGAGCAAGCTGGTCACGGTCGAGCTGAGCTAGGCTGCAACCGCCGAGGGGGGGACGGATCGGGGCGCCCGACTCGTCGGTCTCGACCGCTCCGGCTACACTCGCGCGCCATGTCGGCCGAAGCTCTCGTCGGGGGTGGAATCGCGCTTCTTCTCGCGGTCCTGGGCGCGTGCTTCGCGATCGGGCTTCCGCGCGCGGCGCGCCGCGCGCGAGAGGTTCTCGAGGCACCGCCCGTCGAAGCCGTGCCCGCGGAGCCGGTCGCAGAGGCCGCGCCCGCGCCGGACCTGTCGTCCCGGCTGGCGCGCACGCGAAGGGCCCTCGTCGGTCGCGTCGAGGAGCTTCTCCGAGGCCGGGCAGAGCTCGACCCGGCCACGCTGGATGCGCTCGAGTCGCTGCTCTTCGGCGCGGACCTGGGTGTGGCCACCGCGGATCACCTGCTCGAGGCGGCACGCCGGGCCGGCTCGCCCGAGCGCGTCCGCGCGAGCCTCGAGGCACGGGCCCTCGAGCTGCTCCTGGCGGCGAGGCGGCCCGAGGAGCCCGCGGCCGGGGGCCGCCCCCGGGTGGTGCTCGTGGTGGGTGTCAACGGCTCGGGCAAGACGACGACGATCGGCAAGCTCGCCGCGCGCTGGGCGCGCGCGGGCCAGCGCGTGGTCGTGGCGGCGGCCGATACCTATCGAGCGGCGGCGATCGACCAGCTCGAGATCTGGGCCGAGCGTGCGGGCGCCGAGCTCATGCGCGGCGAGCCGGGCGGCGATCCAGCGGCGGTCGCCTTCGATGCGGTGCGCCGGGCCTCCGCGCGCAACCTGGATGTGGTGTTGATCGACACCGCGGGCCGCCTGCAGACGGACTCGGGCCTGATGGACGAGCTCGCGAAGATCTCGCGCGTGGTCGGGAAGGAGCTCCCCGGCGCGCCGCACGAGGTGCTGCTCGTGATCGACGCCAACGTCGGACAGAACGGGATCCGTCAGGCACAGGAGTTCTCGCGCACGGTCCCGGTCTCGGAGATCGCGCTCACCAAGCTCGACGGTACGGCCAAGGGGGGAGTCGTACTGGGCATCGCCGAGGAGACCGGGATCCCGGTCCGCTTCGTCGGCGTGGGTGAGGACCTCGAGGACCTGATCGACTTCGACCCCGAGAGGTTCGTTCGCGCGCTCTTCTCGCCGGCGTAGCGCCGAGCTTTCGAGCCCAGATCGCGACACCGCTTCGGGGCGGGGCCGGGTAGGATGCGGGCGATGGCTGGGCACCCGCAAGGGAGACCTGGAGCGCGCCCCGGGCGGGCCGTCTCGGGGATCGCCGGGGCTCTCGTCGGCGGTCTGTGGGCCCTTTGGGCGCAGGCTCTCGGAACCGACGCCACTCCCCAGAGTGTCGAGCGTTGCATCCGCGCCAACCTCCCCCGCACCACCGCGGTGCAGGACGTGGAGATGGTCTCCCAGGACCGGCTCGGATCGGAGCGGACGATCGGCGCGCACATCCTCTGGAAGCGCTTCGACGACGGCTACTCGCGCGTCCTCGTGCGCTTCACCGCGCCCGACGACATTGCGGGTGCGGCGTTCCTGCTGATCGAGACCGAGCGGAGGGCGGACATGTTCCTCTACCTGCCCGAGCTGCGGAAGACCCGGCGGATCACGACCCAGAGCCTGCGCGGGTCGCTCTATGGAACCGACTTCAGCTACGAGGACTTCGAGCGCCTTCAGGGGCTCGCGAAGGGCGAGCCGCGACGGCAGCTCCCCGATGCCGAGGTGGACGGTCGTCCCGCGGTGGTGATCGAGGCCCGACCGCCTCCGGAGGAGGGCTCGGCCTACACGCGCGTCGTCTCCTGGATCGACCGCGAGACCTGCATCCCTCTGCGAACCGAGCTCTACGAGCGCGGGGGACGGCTGCGCAAGCGGCTGGTGGTGGACCCGGGCCAGGTCCGTCGCGAGGGAGGGGCTTGGTTCCCCCGCGAGCTCGAGATGCGAGACCTGCGCGACGAGACGCGGACGCGGCTCCGTCTGCTCCGCTTCGAGCGGGGAGTGGCGCTCCCCGACCGATCCTTCAGGCTCGATCGGCTGGGGCGGGGCCGAGCGCCGTAGATGCGTCCGGTGCGCTGGATCCGCGCGGGGGTCGCGGCCGCGCCAGCCCTCCTGCTGGCTGCCGGAGTCGCGACGGGGATCGGCGCCAACGCCATCGTCGATCTCTCGACCGGGGAGTGGCACCTCGAGGTCGATCCCTCCCAGAGCCGGCTGCTGCCCGAGGACGATCCCGCTCGGCTCTACTACCAGCGCGTGCGACGAATCTTCGGAAGTGACGAGTCGCTGGTCGTGGCTCTGGCCGCCGCCGACGTCTTCACGCGCGAGAACCTCGAACGCGTGGTGCGACTGACGCGCCGGATCGAGGCGCTGGAGGGGGTGCACCACGTGGTCTCGCTCGCGAACGCGCTCGACATTCGCAGCGCCGATGGCGAGATGGAGATCGCGCCCTTCCTGGCACGTGTGCCGGAGAGCGCCTCCGAGATCGCCGCGCTCGAGCGCGCGGTGATGTCGAATCCCGTGTATGCGGGGAACCTGGTCACCCGCGACCGCACCGCGACCGCGCTGCTCGTGTACTTTCTCGACTTCTCGGACCGGGAGTTCTCACGCCGCGCGATCGACCTCCAGATCGTGCGCATCGCCGAGGAGGAGCGAGGCGACGCCCAGGTCTGGGTCTCGGGCCTGCCACGAATCAAGGCGTTCGTCTCGAGGCTCCTGGTGCGAGAGCTGGCGCAGAAGATCCCGCTCATCGCCGGAGTCCTGGCGGCGGTGCTGGTCGTCACGCTGCGCAGCCTGCACGGCGTGGTCGTGCCGATGCTCTCGCTCGGCTTCGCGATGGTCTGGACGCTGGGGCTGGCGGCCGGGCTCGGCTATGCGCTGAACGCGATCAGCGTGCTCGTGCCCCCGCTCCTGGCGACGCTCGGGATCACCTACTCGGTCCACGTGGTGACCGAGTTCGACGCCCTCGGTGCGGCCGATCCCCGTTGCCCGCGGGGCGAGCGCGCGGCGCGCGCGCTGGCGGGTGTGGCGGGTCCGGTGCTCCTCACGGGTCTGACGACCGCGGTGGGCTTCCTCTCGATGTGGCTGAGTCCGATCGCTGCGATCCGGGAGTTCGGGACGCTCTCGATGATCGGAGTCGCCGCAAGCGTGCTCTCGGCGCTCGGGGTTGCGCCCGCCCTCCTGCGGTTCCTGGGGCCCAGGCACCCGCGCGCGGCGTCCTCGCGCCCGGGCTCGTTTGCCCGGTTCTCGGGTGCGGTCGCGGACTTCGACCTGCGCCACCGGCGCGCGATCTTCGTCGTATCGGGCGCGATTGCGCTGGTGGCGATCGCGGGGGCGAGCCGGGTGACGGTGGGTACGGACCAGATCCGCAAGTTTCCGGCGGACGAGCCGGTGCGGGTCGACTTCGAGAAGGTGAACGAGCACCTCGAGGGAGCCAACCTGATCTATGTCGTCGTCGAGGCGGCGGCCGCCGGCGCCTTCGTCGAGCCGGGAAACCTGCGCCGGATCGAGGCGCTCCAGGAGTGGCTCGAGGCGCAGCCCGAGGTCGGGGGAACGACCTCGCTCGTCGACTACCTGAAGCTGCTGAACCGTGGCTTCCACGACAACGATCCCGCGGCGCTGCAGCTGCCCTCCTCGCGGCGTCTGGCGAGCCAGCTCCTCTTCTTCGGAGGCAACGACGAGCTGGAGCGATTCGTGGATGCGCGCCACCAGATCACCTCGATCGTCGTGCGCTCACGGGTCGTGGACTCGGTGGCGCTGCGGCCCCTCAGCGAGCGGATCCAGGCGCGCCTGGCGCAGCTGCCCCCGTCTCTTCACGGCACCCTCACGGGCAATCCCGTGGTGCTCGATGCGATGATCGCGACGGTGATGCGCGGCCAGGTGGCCAGCCTGGCCGCGGCACTCGGGGTCATCTGGCTGCTGCTCTCGCTGATGTTCACGTCGCTGCGAACGGGGGCACTGGCGCTGATCCCGAACCTGCTCCCGGTGGGGGTCTACTTTGGCGTGCTGGGGCTCGCGGGCGTTCCCCTCAAGCCTGCCACCACCCTGGTCGCGCCCCTCGTCATCGGCGTGGCGGTCGATGACACCATCCACTACTTCGCGCGCTTCAACCGCGAGGCGCGTCGCCTCGCCGACGATCGCCTCGCCGTTCGCCAGGCGCTCATCGACGTGGGGCGGCCGGTCACCTTCACCTCGCTCGGCCTGGTCGCCGGGTTCTGCGTGCTCGCGATCAGCGAGCTGCGCACCCAGGTCGAGGTGGGCCTGCTCGGAGCCTTTGCGCTCGCCTTCGCGTGGCTCGCCGACATGCTGCTCACGCCCGCGATCTGTGCCGGCCTGCGCGTCGCCACGCTCTGGGACGTTCTCAGCCTGGACCTGGGCGATCAGCCCCAGCGAGCGATTCCCCTGCTCGCGGGCCTGTCCAGTCCGCAGGCGCGGATCGTCGCGCTGATGAGCGAGGTCGTCCGCGTCCCTGCCGGCACGCGGCTGATTCATCGGGGAGAGAAGGGCGAAGCGCTCTTCGTCGTCGTCGACGGCGAGCTGCGGGCGTCGGTTCCGGGTCGCCACGGACCGATCCAGCTCGCGGTGCATGGCCGGGGAGACGTGATCGGCGAGGTCGGGCTGCTGCGGGCCATCCGAACGGCCGACGTCGATGCCACGCGCGACTCCCGCCTGCTGCGCTTGACCCCGGAGGGGCTCGAGCGGCTCCGCCGGCGCTCCCCGCGCATCGCCGCGCGGGTCCACCACAACCTGAACCGGATCCTGGCCGAGCGTCTCACCCGGGTGACGGACCGGTTGACCGGCTGAGGCGCTCCGGGCTACTCCTCGCGTAGCTGGTCCAGGAAGAAGACGTTGGCGTCCGGGTCTTCGAACATCGCCAGCGTCCCGCCCCAGGGCTGCCGGGTGGGGGGAAGGGTGAATCGCACGCCCTTCCGCTCGAGGTCCCGGTGAGCGCTCGCGAGGTCTCCCACCCCGATGCCGATCCCCGTGTGGCGGCCGACCAGACCTTGCGTGTCGTCGCCCTCGATCCGGGCGAGCGCGAGCCCCACGCCCCCGGCATCGAAGGATGCGTAGCCGAAGGCCTCGTCCCAGAAGCGGAGTGGCAAGCCGAGCGTGTCGCGGAAGAAGCCCACGGCCTTCTCGAGATCCCTCACGTAGACGTTCACGTACCAGAGCCTGGTGCCGTCCATTCGTGCTCTCCTCGCGTCTCGGCCGACCCTGCGGCAGGCCCGGGAGTATGGACCTCCCGAAGACCGAGGCGCGGCAAATCCAGCTCGCCCGTGCCCCCGGCTTGCACCGACCGCAAGCGGCTGATATTGCTCGCGCGATGCCGCACTACGTTCTCGCTCTCGATCAGGGCACGACCAGCTCTCGCGCCATCCTCTTCGATCGCTCCGGTGCCGTGGTCGCGAGCGCGGCGCACGAGTTTCCCCAGCACTTTCCGGAGCCCGGCTGGGTAGAGCACGATGCCGAAGAGATCTGGGCGAGCCAGCGCCGCGCGATGGAGGACGTGGTCGGCGAAGCGCGGATCCCCTGGGCCGAGATCGCCGCGATCGGGATCACCAACCAGCGCGAGACCACGCTCCTTTGGGATCGAGCCACAGGCTCGCCAATCCACCGCGCGATCGTCTGGCAATCCCGGCAGACGGTTCCGATCTGCGATCGCCTTCGCAGCCGTGGCCTCGAGCCCCGATTCCGCGAGCGCACGGGGCTGGTACTCGACGCCTACTTCTCGGGGACCAAGATCCGCTGGCTGCTCGATGCCGTCCCGGGAGCGCAGGCGCGGGCGCAGCGGGGGGAGCTGGCGTTCGGGACGATCGACAGCTGGCTGATCCACCGGCTGACCGGTGGGACGGTGCATGCGACCGACTACTCGAACGCCTCGCGGACCCTCCTCTTCGACCTGCGCGAGCGCCGGTTCCACCCGGAGCTGCTCGAGGCGCTGGATGTGCCCGAGTCCCTGCTCCCCGAGGTCCGAGACTCGAGCGGGGACTTTGGTCACACCCTCCCGAGCCTGACCGGGGGCGTGCCGATCCCGATCGCCGGGGTTGCCGGAGACCAGCAGGCCGCGCTCTTCGGACAGGCCTGCTTTTCGCCGGGGGCGGCGAAGAACACCTACGGGACCGGCTGCTTCATGCTGATGAACACGGGCGACGAGCCGCGCCGCTCCGAGACCGGGTTGCTGACGACCATCGCCTGGGGGATCGGGGGAAGGATCGAGTACGCCCTGGAGGGGTCGATCTTCATCGCCGGCGCCGCGATCCAGTGGCTGCGCGACCAGCTGCGGCTGATCTCCGAGGCCGCCGAGAGCGAGACGCTCGCGCGCAGCATCGAAGACACGGGCGGTGTGTACCTGGTGCCCGCATTCACGGGGCTGGGGGCCCCCTACTGGGATCCCCACGCGCGCGGTGCGCTCGTGGGGCTCACCCGCGGCTCGAGCCGGGCTCACCTGGTGCGTGCCGCGCTCGAGTCGATCGCCTACCAGAGCCGCGACGTGCTCCAGTGCTTCGAGCGCGATGCGGGCCTGCGCCCCGAGGCGCTGCAGGTCGACGGTGGGGCCGCCGCCAACGACTTCCTGATGCAGTTCCAGGCCGACCTGATCGGCATCCCGGTGCGGCGCCCGGCGGTGCTCGAGACCACGGCGCTCGGTGCCGCCTACCTGGCGGGGCTCGCGGTCGGCTTCTGGAAGGACCGCGACGAGATCGCGGCCCAGTGGCTCGAGGGCCGGCGCTTCGAGCCGGCGATGGGGGAGGCCAAGCGAGAGGCCCTCTATGCGGGCTGGCTGCGGGCCGTGGAGCGAGCCCGCGCCTGGGACGAGGATTGACCCGGGTTCTGGACATCGCCCATCGCGGCGCCTCCCACGCCGCGCCCGAGAATACGCTCGCGGCGTTCGCGCTGGCCATCGAGCAGGGCGCCGACATGATCGAGACCGATCTCCATCTTTCGCGTGATCGGGCGATTCCGCTCTTTCACGACGCCGAGATCGGGGGCGTACGGGTCGGCGAGGCGACGCTCGACCAGCTGCGGGACCTGAAGCCCGACCTGCCCACCCTCGACGAGCTGCTGGAGCTGGCGGCGGGGCGGATCGAGCTCAACCTGGAGCTCAAGCGCGCGCCGGACCGGGACTACCCGGGGCTCGAGGAGCGGGTGCTCGCGGCGGTGAACCGGCATGGCCTGCTCTCGGCGACGCTCTTCTCGTCCTTCTACGACGGTCCGCTTTCCCGGCTGCGCCACCTCGAGGCTCGCGCCCGGATCGGTCTGCTGCTCTCGGCGCGCGCTCCGGGTCAGGCGCTCGAGCGAGCGGCACGGCTGCGCGCGGAGTCGATCCACCCCGAGCTCGGGCTCGTCACCGGCGATGCCCTCGCCACGTGGCAGGGCGCCGGGTATCGCGTGCACGTGTACACGGTCGATCGCCCCGCCGATCAGCAGCGGCTCGTCGATCTCGGGGTAGACGGAATCTTCACCAACGAGCCTGCGCGCCTGCGTCGGCTGCTCGGACCGAGCGATCAGTAGGCGTTCGGGTCGCGAAAGGCGCGCACCACCGTGAGCGCCAGGATCTTCAGGTCGAAGCCGAGAGACCAGCGTCGCAGGTACTCGATGTCGGCCTCGAGTCGCCGCTCGATCGACGTTCGGCCCCGGAGCCCGCGGACCTGGGCCCAGCCGGTGATCCCCGAGCGAACCTTGTGACGGATCATGTAGCCGGGAAGCCGGGATCCGAAGACCTGGGTGAACTCCGGGCGCTCGGGGCGCGGGCCCACCAGGCTCATGTCGCCCCGGACGACGTTCCAGAGCTGGGGGAGCTCGTCCAGGTTGAGGTGCCGCAGCCAGGCGCCGATCCGGGTTCGACGAGGGTCGTCGCGCGTGGCCCAGCGCGCTCCCGTCTCGGCCTCGGCGTCGGGAACCATGGTGCGGAGCTTCAAGATCGTGAAGGGACGTCCATCCAGCCCCACGCGCTGCTGACGAAAGAGGACGGGTCCGTCCGGGTCATCGAGCTTGATCGCGATCGCCAGGGCTCCGAGCAGGGGAGCCGTGAGCACCAGCCCGAGCGCCGAGGCGACCAGGTCGAAGCTGCGCTTGACGACGGCGTTCCAGCCGATCAGCGGGGACTCGATCAGGCGCAGCGTGGGCAGACCGTCGAGGTCTTCGAGACCCGCGCGGATCGTGCGGAAGCCTCCCAGGTCGAGGACGATGCGCACGGTCGCCGTGGACTCGGCGAGCTCCGCGACCACCTTGGCCGGGTCGAGCGGGTCGTCGCGGTCGAGCGCGATCACCACCTGGTCCACCTCGCGATCCCGCGCCACCCGAGGTAGGCTCGACACGTCTCCCAGCAGTGGGGGCAGGGACGCGTCGCGATGCGCGGTCCCGACGCCGCTGCCGACGAAGCCGATGACCTCGAGCCCCGTGTCCTTTCTGCGCCGCATCCGCCGGTAGGTGGCGAGGCCGAGCGGGCCCGTTCCGACGATCAGAACGCGGCGCAGGTTGAACCCCCGCCGTCGCAGCATCGCCAGCGTGACCCGGAGCCCGAGCCGCAGCGAGACCAGCCCGATCGCGACGAGCCCGCCGAAGGTCAGTAGCACTCCGCGCGAGAAGGGCTCGCCGTGCCACAGGAAGGCGGCCGTCGCGACGGCCAGGGTGCCGAGGGCAGAGACCTCCAACGTCCAGCGCGCCTCCTCGAGGCGGGATCTCCAGCGGCGTGGCCGGTAGAGACCTCGCTCGCGGAGCAGCAGGTGCCAGACCGGCAGCATCGCGACGCCCATGACCAGGTAGGGACCGGGGTCGGGCGGCCCGGGCGGGGGCGGCCCCCAGCCGAGCTGGAAACGCAGTGTGTATGCCAGCCCCCACGCCGTAGCGACGACCCCCAGGTCCGTCAATGCGTGCAGGGTCCGGAAGACCTCTCCGTACCTGCGAAGCAACGCTCCCCCCCTCCGACGCGCCCTGGGAGCGAAGGGCGCGTCCCATGGGCGAAGCTACACGCTCGGCGTCCGAGGGTCAAAGTCGTGGTAGCTTGCGGGGTCGATGGAACGGGCAGGCGATGGGCGGCGCTCGTGCGCGTAGCGCTCGTACACGACTGGCTGCTCGGAATGCGGGGAGGGGAGCGCGTCCTCGAGTCCCTGTGTCGGATGTTTCCGCAAGCCCCGGTGCACACGTTCTTCTGGCGTCCCGGGGCCGTCACGCGGGGGATCGAGGCGCACCAGATCCACCCCTCATGGATCGACCGACTGCCCGGCGTCCACCGCTGGCATCGCATGGCGCTGCCCCTGCTGCCAGCTGCGGCCGAGACGCTGCGCGTAGATCCTTGTGACCTGGTCGTCAGCACCAGTCACTGCATCGCTCACGCGGTGCGGGCGCCGGTGGGAGCCCGTCACCTGTGCCTCTGCTTCACGCCCATGCGCTACCTCTGGGGAATGGAGGCGGCCTACCTGGGACGCGGAGGGCTGCGCGGTCTCCATCGGGTCCTCGCCCCGCCGCTACGCCGCTGGGACCGGGCGCGGGCGGCGCGTGCGGATCGCATCGTGGCGATCTCCGAGTTCGTGCGCCGACGGATCCGTCGGGCCTGGGGCATCGAGGCTCCGGTCTTGCCTCCCCCCGTCGACGTGGCGCGCTTCACCCCGCTGCGCAAGCGCGAGGACTACTTTGTGCTCGTCTCGGCGCTGGTGCCCTACAAGCGGGTCGACCTTGCGATCGAGGCGTTTCGCGGCAGGCGCGAGGAGCTGCGCATCGCGGGAAGCGGTCCGCTCTACGAGAGACTCGCGCGCAAGGCGCCACCCAACGTGCGCCTCCTGGGCTGGGTCGAGGACGAGGCGCTGCCGGCGCTGTTCGGGCGCGCGCGCGCCGCCGTGTTTCCGACCGAGGATGAGTTCGGGATCGCTCCCGTCGAGGCGCAGGCGGCGGGAACCCCGGTGATCGCACTCGGTCGCGGGGGAGCGCTCGAGACGGTCGTCGCTCCGGGCGGGGAGCGTGCCGCGACGGGCCTCTTCTTCGACGAGGCGACCCCCGACTCGCTGCGGCGGGCTCTGGACCGCTTTCGCGAGCTCGAGCCCGATCTGGACCCCGGGAGCATTCGCGCAAACGCGGAGCGATTCGGTCCCGAGCACTTCGAGGCCGGAGTCGCCGAGCACGTCTCCGAGCTGCTCGAAAGCCCTGCAGGCGCCCTCCCGGGGAAGGCCCCCCGGGGGTCCCCTCAGTCTGCGGCGGGATCCGTCCGAGTCAGGTAGCGATCGATCTCGGCGGCGGCCTGGCGGCCTTCCTGGATGGCCCAGACCACGAGGGACTGGCCCCGTCGCATGTCTCCCGCCGCGAACACGCCGGGCACACTCGTCGCGTAGCTCTCGGGGGGGGTGGCGACGTTTCCCCGCTCCGTCAGCTCGAGGTCGAGTGCCTCGAGCAGCCCCTCGCGCACCGGACCGCTGAAGCCCAGCGCCAGGAGCACCAGGTCCACGTCGTAGCTGTGCTCACTTCCCGGGATCGGCTCCATCGCTCGCCGTCCGGTGGCGGGATCCGGGGGACCGAAGCGGACGCGAACGGCGTGGAGCTTCTCGACCCGCCCGTTGGAGCCACTCAGGTGCGTCGTCGAGATTCCCCAGTCGCGCTCTCCGCCCTCTTCGTGCGAGGTCGAGATGCGCAGGATCTGGGAGGGCAGGGGATGCAGCGGCCAGGGGATCTCGGCGGTGCGCCCCGCGGGGGGCTTCTCGAGCAGCTCGAAGTTGTAGAGGTGCTTGCAGCCCTGCCGGTGGCTCGTACCGACGCAGTCCGAGCCGGTATCGCCGCCCCCCAGGACGACGACGCGCCTTCCGGTGGCCAGGATGGCTCCGTCCTCGTCGATCGGGTCGCCCTGGACGCGGCGGTTGGACTGGGTCAGGAAGTCCATCGCGAAGTGAACGCCCGCCAGCTCCCGTCCCGGCACCACGAGATCGCGCGGTTGCTCGGCTCCGCCACAGAGCAGGATCGCGTCGAACTCACGCTGCAGCTCTTCGACGGACAGGGTCCGGCCGACGTGGACGCCCGTGCGGATCTCGATGCCTTCGGCACAGAGGATGTCGACGCGTCGGTCGAGGACCCACTTCTCGAGCTTGAAGTCCGGGATCCCGTAGCGGAGCAGTCCGCCCACCCGGTCGCTCTTCTCGAAGACCGTGACGGAGTGGCCCGCGCGGTTCAGCTGCTGCGCCGCGGCCAGCCCCGCGGGTCCCGAGCCCACGACCGCGACCCGCTTGCCCGTCCTGCAGGGGGGAGGCTGGGGCTCGATCCAGCCCTCCTCGAACCCCCGCTCCACGATCCGCTTCTCGACGAACTCGATCGTCACGGGATCCTCGTGGATTCCGAGCACGCAAGCCGATTCGCAGGGAGCGGGGCAGATGCGTCCGGTGAACTCGGGAAAGTTGTTCGTTCGGTGGAGGCGTTCGAGCGCCGCTCGCCACTGGTCGCGATAGACCAGATCGTTGAAGTCCGGAATGATGTTGCCGAGAGGGCAGCCCTGGTGGCAGAAGGGCACCCCGCAGTCCATGCAGCGCGCCGCCTGGTCGCGAAGCCGCTCCTCGGGCAGCGGCAGGTAGACCTCGCGAAAGTCGAGGATCCGTTCGGCGACCGGTCGCCTGGTCGGCAGCTCGCGGCCGAGCTCCATGAACCCCGTGACCCTGCCCATCAGTACTCGTTCTCGGAGAACTCGATTCCTGCGAGCGCCCGCCTGTAGTCGCGCGGGAAGACCTGGACGAACTCGGAGAGGGCGGAGTCCCAGCGGGCGAGCAGCCTCTTCGCCCGATCGCTGCCGGTGTAGTGGGCGTGGAGCTCGACCAGCCGGCGCAGCTCCGCGGCGTGCTCGGCGTCGTCGACCCGCTCGAGGTCCACGAGCTCTTCGTTGGCGCGGACCGGGAGTCGGTCCTCGGGGTCCCACACCCAGGCGATGCCGCCGCTCATGCCGGCGGCGAAGTTGGCGCCGGTGTCGCCCAGGATGACCGCCCGCCCCCCCGTCATGTACTCGCACCCGTGATCGCCGACACCCTCGACCACCGCGAGGGCTCCGCTGTTGCGCACGCAGAAGCGTTCGCCGGCGACCCCACAGAAGTACGCCTCTCCGGCGGTGGCGCCATAGAGAGCCACGTTGCCGATCACGATGTTCTCGCCGGGGTCGAAGGTCGACTGCGGCGGAGGAGTGACGATCAGCTTGCCGCCCGACAGGCCCTTGCCGATGTAGTCGTTCGCATCTCCGGTGACGGAGAGGGTGATCCCTCTCGGTACGAAAGCTCCGAAGCTCTGTCCCGCCGAGCCGGTCAGGCGAATCTGGATCGTGTCTTCGGGCAGCCCCTTCTCGCCGTAGCGTTTCGAGACCTCGTGGCCCAGCATGCTGCCCACCGTGCGGTTCACGTTGCGGATCCCGATCTCGAACTCGACCCGCTCGCCGCGGTCCAGCGCTGGAGCACAGCGGCGAATCAGCTCGTGATCGAGGGCCCCGTCCAGGTCGTGCTCCTGGGTCGTGACGTGGTGAATCGCGACCCCCGGATGGGGCAGGGCAGGTCGGTGGAGGATCGCCGAGAAGTCGAGGCCATGGGGCAGCTTCCAGGTTCGGATCTCCGGGTTGGCCTCCAGCAGGTCCACCCTCCCGATCAGCTCGTCGAGCCGCCGGTAACCCAGCTCCGCCATGCGCTCTCGCACGTCGCGCGCGACGACGCGACAGTAGTTCACGGCCGGCTCGGGCCGGCCCGAGAACTTCTCGCGCAGCTTCTCGTTCTGGGTGGCGACGCCGACGGGGCAGGTGTTCAGGTGGCAGACCCGCATCATGATGCAGCCCAGGGTGACGAGGGCGACGGTCCCGAACCCGAACTCGTCGGCGCCCAGCATTGCGCCGATCAATACGTCGCGGCCGGTCCGAAGCTGGCCATCCACGTGCACCCGGATGCGTCCGCGCAGGTCGTTCAGCACGAGGGCCTGCTGGGTCTCGGAGAGGCCGATCTCCCAGGGGACGCCGGCGTGCTTGATCGAGGTCTGGGGCGAGGCTCCCGTGCCCCCATCGTGTCCGACCACCAACACGGTCTCGGCGTGGCCCTTCGAGACGCCCGCCGCGATCGTGCCCACGCCCGTCACCGAGACCAGCTTGACGCTGACGTCGGCGCTCGGGTTCGCGTTCTTCAGGTCGTGGATGAGCTGGGCGAGATCCTCGATCGAGTAGATGTCGTGATGCGGCGGGGGTGAGATCAGCCCGACGCCGGGGGTCGAGTGACGGACCCGCGCGATGGCCCGGTTGACCTTGTGCCCGGGGAGCTGGCCGCCCTCACCCGGCTTGGCTCCCTGGGCGATCTTGATCTGCAGCTCGTCCGCGTTCGTCAGGTACCAGCTCGTGACACCGAAGCGTCCGCTCGCGACCTGCTTGATCGCGCTGCGCCGCCAGTCCCCGTTCGGGTCCGGGGTGTAGCGCGCGGGATCCTCCCCGCCTTCTCCGCTGTTGCTCTTGCCTCCGATCCGGTTCATCGCGATCGCCAGGGTCTCGTGCGCCTCGCGGCTGATCGAGCCGAACGACATTGCGCCGGTGCAGAAGCGCCTCAGGATCGCCTCTTCTGGCTCGACCTCGTCGAGGGGGATCGGGGCCCGGTCGGATTTGAAGCCCAAGAGCCCGCGGATCGTGTACTGCTCTCGCGCCTGGTCGTCGATTCGCTGCGCGAAGTTCCGGTAGATCTCGTACTCGCCGGTCCGGCTCGCGCGCTGGAGCAGGTGAACGGTCTCGGGGTTGAAGAGGTGGCGCTCGCCGTCCAGCCGCCACTGGTACTCCCCCCCGGCCGGAAGCTCGCCGTTCGCCCCGATGCGGCTCGGAAAGGCCCGGCGATGGCGCAGCAACGCTTCGCGCGCGAGGACGCCCAGGGTGACTCCGCCGACCCGCGAGTGCGTGCCCGGGAAGTAGCTATCGATCACGTCGAGCGAGAGGCCGACCGCCTCGAAGAGCTGGGCCCCGCAGTAGCTGTGGAGGGTCGAGATTCCCATCTTGGCGAAGATCTTGAGCAGACCCTTGCCGGCAGCCTTGACGTAGTTGCGGCGGGCGTGGATCCGGTCGAGGTCCGCGGGAACGAAGGCCCCTTCCTCGACCAGCTCGTCGATCGCCTCGAAGGCCACATAGGGGTTGATCGCGGCGGCCCCGTACCCGATCAGGAGCGCGAAGTGCGCGACCTCTCTCGCCTCGCCCGTCTCGATGATCAGGCCGCAGTGCATCCGCAGTCCCTGCGCGATCAGGTGGTGGTGGACGGCGCTCGTCGCCAGCAGGCTCGGCATGGGGATGAGATCGGGCCCGGCTTCGCGGTCCGAGAGGATCAGCAGGTTGACCCCGGAGCGAACCGCCTCGGCGGCCTCGTGGCGCAGGCGCTCCAGTGCGCTCGAGAGCTGCAGCTCGAGGTCGCCGTTGCTCTTGAACGTCATCGAGAGCGTGGCAGCCGCAAAGCCCGGACGCTCGATGCCGCGAATGCGCTCCAGCTCCTCGTCATCGAGAATCGGCTGGGAGAGTCGCAGCAGGCGGGTGTGCTCGGGCGCTTCGTCGAGGGGGTTGCCCTCCTCGCCGAGCGTGCTCGTGAGCGACATCACCAGGTCCTCGCGCACCGAGTCGATGGCCGGGTTCGTGACCTGCGCGAAGACCTGCTTGAAGTAGCTGAAGAGCAGCGACGGCTGGTCCGAGAGCGCCGCGATCGGCGCGTCGTTGCCCATCGACCCGTCCGCCTCGCGTGCGCGCGAGATCATGGGCGCCAGGAGCAGCCGCAGGTCCTCGAGCGTGTAGCCGAACATCAGCTCGCGGGTGCGGCGGCCCTCGGGCGTCGAGACGAAGCTCGAGCTCGCCTTGGGAAGGTCATCGAGGGTGACGCGGTGCTCCTCGAGCCAGCGCCGGTAGGGCCGGCGGGTGGCATACGCGTGCTTCAGCTCGGCGTCATCGATGATGCGACCCTCTTCGGTGTCGACCATGAACATCCGACCGGGGCGCAGGCGTCCCTTGCTGACGATCTCGGCGGGATCGATCGGCAGGACGCCGACCTCCGAGGCCATCACGACCAGACCGTTGCGCGTGACCACGTAGCGCGAGGGCCGCAGCCCGTTGCGGTCGAGCACGGCGCCGATGCGGGTTCCATCGGTGAAGGGAATCGACGCGGGCCCGTCCCAGGGCTCCTGCACGCAGGCGTTGTACTCGTAGAACGCCTTCTTGGCGTCCGACATCAGCGGGTCCTTGTCCCACGCCTCGGGGATCAGCAGCATCATCGCGTGGGGCAGGGTGCGCCCCGAGAGCAGCAGGAACTCGAGGGCATTGTCCAGGCATGCAGAGTCCGACGCCCCGACCCGCACGATCGGAAAGAGCTTGGCGAGGTCGTCTCCGAAGAGTGGGGACTCCATGATGGCCTCGCGCGCGCGCATCCAGTTGGCGTTGCCGCGGAGCGTGTTGATCTCGCCGTTGTGGCAAAGCGTGCGGAAGGGCTGGGCGAGGTCCCAGGTGGGCCAGGTGTTGGTGCTGTAGCGCTGGTGGACGATCGCGAGGGCGCTCACGAAGTCGGGAGCAGCCAGGTCGGGATAGAAGCGCTGGATCTGCGGCGCGAGGAGCAGGCCCTTGTAGACCAGCGTGCGGGCCGAGAAGCTCGGAACGTAGAAGTCGTGCTGGCCCTCCGCCCACAGCACGTTCTGGATCCGCTTGCGAATCACGTAGAGCTTGCGCTCGAAGGCGTCTCCCGCCTCGACGCCCACGCGCTCCACGAAGCACTGCCGGATCACGGGCTGGGCCCGCCGGGCCGTCTCGCCCAGCACCTCGGGGCGAACCGGCACGTCGCGCCAGCCGAGCAGCCGCTGCCCCTCGTCTCGGATCATCTGCTCGAAGACCTCTTCGCAGCGCTCCTGGTCCGCCCGAGCCTGCGGCAGGAAGACCATGGCGGCCGCGTAGGTACCCGCCTCGGGAAGCGCGATGCCCTCGTCCCGGCAGGCGCGCCGCAGGAAACTGTCGGGCAGCTGCGTCAGGATTCCAGCGCCGTCTCCCGTGTTGGCGTCGGAGCCCGTCGCTCCTCGATGGGTCAGGTTCACCAGGATCTCGAGCCCGCGGTCGATGATGTCGTGCGATCGCTCGCCGCGCATCTGACACACGAACCCGACCCCGCACGCGTCGTGCTCCAGGCTCGGGTCGTAGAGACCCTGCCTCTCGGGAGCTCGGGCGTGGGTGCGGGGGTGTCTCATCGGGCTGCTCCGTGTCGCATCCCCGGGGGATCGTCCCCGGCGTGGCGGCGGCGAGGACCTCCCCGGGTATTCTCCCCGAGGACAGCTCGGGCGGCCGCATCGGGCCCTTCGGGCCCCCGCGAGGCCGGGGGGTGTGCTGCGAAACGCAGCTTCGACCGCCCAACTCCTTGCCGCTGATCGGGAAATCCGGAAGCGCAAGGCTAGCTGAGGCCGAGCGGGGGTGTCAATGACGCAATCTGCGTCGCTCGAGAATTCGTCCATCGCCTGCGGAAAGCGCGCCATCTCGGCGTCGCGGCTTGACTCCGCGGCGCCCGCGTTGAACCATCGGTGCGTCGCCCCGTCGGCTCCGCGGGGATGGGGGAACGTGGAGCCTTCCCAGTTCCTGGCCCCAGATGGGTTGTCCGAGCAGATGAGCGAGCAGTTGGGTGCATCGCAGGCCCGCGCGGCCGCGATGGAGCAGCGAGAAGATCCGATGAGTCGCCTGGAGTCGAGCGTGACTCGACTGGTCGAGCGCTACCGCGACGCGCGGCAGACCGTACAGCAGCTCCAGGTGCAGGTGGGGGAGCGCGACCGACGGATCGCCGAGCTGAACGAACGCGTCTATGCCCTCTCGAAGACTCGTGGGGTCGCGCTCAAGCGGCTCGAAGGGGTGATCTCGGCGGTGGAGCAGCTGGAGCGGCGCGGAGCGGCCGAGGCATGAGCGACGCGGCTCATCCAGACCCCGCGCGGATCGAGATTCTGGGCCACGAGTACCGGGTCCGGAGCGACATCGAGGGAGATCACCTACAGCAGGTCGCGAGCTACGTCGACAGCGTGCTGCGGGACGTGCATCGCACCACGCCCGACACCCAGGACGCTGCCATCCTGGCCGCGCTGAACATCGCGAGTGAGCTGCTGCGGATTCGCACCGCGCACGAGGTGGTGCCCCGCTCCCGGATCGAGGCGATGATCGAGCAGGTCGAATCGGCCTGACCTGCGAGGCGGCCGACGCCAAGCGCCGGCTTCGCGCACGGGCCCGCCGCCAGCGGCCGCCCCCCGACGCGGCGGAGCGCGGCGCTCGCGCGTGTCGCCGCGTGCTCGCGCTCCCGCAGATCGAGAGCGCCCGGAGCGTCGCTCTCTACTCGGCGATCGGGAGCGAGGTCCGCACCGACGCCGTGGCGGCAGCCCTCGCCGCGCGTGGCGTGGAGGTCGGCTTCCCGCGCGTCGAGGGCGAGGAGATCGAGCTCTACCGGGTTCGCAGTCTCGCGGAGCTGTCCCCGGGATTTCGCGGCATTCTCGAGCCCCCCGGTGGAGCCCCGCTCCTGGACCCGGGAGCGATCGACGTCTGCCTGGTGCCCGGACTGCTCTTCGATCGGGTGGGCACCCGACTGGGAAGGGGTGCCGGGCACTACGACCGGCTGCTGCCGCGGCTCTCTCGTGCGTACAGCGTCGGATTGTGTTACGCCGACCGCGTCGTGGAGCGATTGCCGAGAGCACCGTGGGATCGCCGAGTCGACTGCATCGTGACCGACGATGCGGTGATCCCGTCCGGGGGGCCCGGCGATTGAAGGTCCGCGCGTCGATTCGAGAGCAGATGGAGGTCTTCCGTCACCTCGCGGTCGACCTCGTCGACGAAGAGGAGCTCGAGCGTCGGCTCGCACGGGGCGTCCCGCTGCGCGTGAAGTTCGGCTGCGATCCCTCGGCTCCCGACCTGCACATCGGTCACTCGATCCCGCTCGACAAGCTGCGGGCGCTGGCGCAGTGGGGACACCGGATCATCTTCCTGGTCGGGGACTTCACGGCGATGATCGGCGATCCGACCGGCCGCAGACGCACGCGGCCGGCGCTCGCGCGCGCCGAGATCGACCGCAACGCCGTCACCTACCGCGAGCAGGTCTCCGCGATTCTCGATCCCCGTACGATCGAGCTCCGCTTCAACAGCGAGTGGATGGACGCCCTCTCTTCCGCCGACTTCGTCCGGCTGGCGGCGCGCCAGCCCGTGGCTCGAATGCTCGAGCGCGACGACTTCAAGCGCCGTTTCCGCGCGGGCGAGACGATCGCCATCCACGAGCTGCTCTATCCGCTGGTGCAGGCCTACGACTCGGTCGCCCTGCAGGCCGACGTCGAGATCGGCGGCACCGATCAGCTCTTCAATCTGCTGCTCGGGCGGGACATCCAGCGTGCCTATGGTCAGGAGCCGCAGATCGTGCTGACCCTGCCCCTGCTGGAGGGGACCGACGGGGTGGAGAAGATGTCCAAGTCGCTCGGGAACGCAGTGGGGTTTCGCGATCCCCCGGACGAGATCTATGGCCGGGTCATGTCGGTCCCCGACGCGGGCCTGTGGCGCTGGCTCCGCCTGCTCCGTCAGCCCGACTGGACGGAGCTTCCCGAGGTCGGGGCCGACCTGGCGGCTCCCCAGGGAGGGAACCCCCGCGATATCAAGGCCGCACTCGCCCGGAGGCTGGTGGAGCGCTTTCACGGGACCGAGGCGGCTCGCTCCGCCGAGGAGCACTTCGAGCGGCTGTTTCGGCGAAAGGAAGCGCCCGAGGACCTCGAGATCCGCGAGATCGAGGCCGAAGGCCCCGGGGGCGCCTCGATCGCAGAGGTGCTCCTGGGCCTGGGCTTCGCAGCCAGCCGCTCCGAGGCCCGCCGCCTGGTCGCCCAGGGTGGCGTCCGGATCGATCGGGAGCGCCAGACCGACGCGGCCCGGCGCCTGGCGCCCGGGGAGTACCTGGTCCAGGCGGGCAAGCGCCGCTTCGCGCGGGTCCGACTGCGCGAGCGGCCATCCTAAGCTACCGGATTCGTTGAAAAATGTGCGATCTCCGCGGCCAGCGAGACGACGTTGACACGGGCCCTCCTGGCCACTACAGTCCACCGTCTTCCGGCCCCTCCGGGCCGGAGCGTCCGTGCCGCCCCCCGGTGGCGTAGGATTGCTCGGTCTTTGAAAAGCGAATAGTACGTGGATCGATTGTCCCCGCACGTCGGGCCCTGGGCCAGGCGCGTGGGGCTGCGGAGTCGGGCTCCTGATACTCCGCTCAATCCCGGGCTTCGGCTCGGGTCTCTGGTTTTCGAACTGGAGAGTTTGATCCTGGCTCAGAACGAACGCTGGCGGCGTGCCTAACACATGCAAGTCGAACGAGAAAGCTCCCTTCGGGGAGTGAGTAAAGTGGCGGACGGGTGAGTAACACGTGGGTAACCTGCCCTCGAGTCTGGGACAACCCGGGGAAACCCGGGCTAATACCGGATACGGCGGGGAGGTCTTCGGACCTCCTCGAGAAAGATGGCCTCTCCTTGGAAGCTATCGCTCGTGGATGGGCCCGCGGCCCATTAGCTTGTTGGTGAGGTAACGGCTCACCAAGGCTGTGATGGGTAGCTGGTCTGAGAGGATGATCAGCCACACTGGAACTGAGATACGGTCCAGACTCCTACGGGAGGCAGCAGTGGGGAA
>JBHHYV010000051.1:0-23383 GCA_046757685.1 Myxococcota bacterium | reverse complement strand
CCGAAGGCCTCGAGCGCCGCACAGGCGAGCGCCATGTGCACGTAGATCCCGAGCGCGATGCCGGCGGAGCCGTAGGCCAGCTCCTCGCACAGGATCGCGTAGTCCAGGTTGCTGCCCCCCGATCCGCCCACCTCGTCGGGGAAGCGTAAGCCCAGGTACCCGAGCTGCCCGAGCCTTGGGAAGAGCTCCACCGGATAGCGCTCCTCCGCGTCGCAGGCAGCGGCGATCGGCGCGATCTCCTTGGCGACGAGCTCCCGGAGGGTCCGTTGCAGCTCTCGCTGCTCGTCGGAGAGATAGAAGTCGGGCTCGGCCATCCCTCAGTGCCCCTTGAAGACCGGCGCGCGCTTCTCGTCGAAGAACGCCCGGACTCCCTCGCGGTGGTCCTCGGTCTGGATGCAGTTCACCTGGGCGAAGATCTCGTAGTCGAACTCGGCGTTCCGGTCCAGATCGAGGGAGCGGCGAATGGCGCGCTTGGTGAAGGCCAGCGCGATCGGCGGTCCGTTGCGCAGCTGCTCGGCCAGCTTTCCGACCTCGTCGTCGAGATCGTCGGCCGTGACGACCCGGTGGACGAGTCCGAGCGCGAGCGCCTCTTCGGCGCGGACGAGCTTGCCGGTCATCATCATCTCGGTCGCCGCGCCGAGGGGGATGAGCCGGGGCAGGTAGTAGCCGGCCGACATGTCGCAGCCGGCCAGCCCGATCCGCACGAAGGGCGCACCGAGTCGGATGCCGGCGGCAGCGATGCGGAAGTCAGATGCGATTGCGAGCCCGAAGCCGCCGCCCACGGTGTCGCCCTGGAGCTTCGCGATCACCGGGATGTCGAGGTCCGCGATACGGCGCACGGGATCCAGGTAGTGGTCGACGATCGGCGGCCACTCGATGGGCTTTCGCTCGATCATCTCGGCGCGATCGGCGCCGGCGCAGAAGGCCCGGCCCTCTGCGGCGAGAACGAGCACACGATCGTCGCTGTGCCCGACTGCATCCAACGCCTCGACCAGCGCGTCGAGCATCTTCAAGCTGAGGGCGTTCATCCGGTCGGGCTGGGCCAGGGTCAGGGTGGCGATGCGGTCCTTGCTCTCGAGTCGCAGCGGTGCCGTCATGTTCTCTCCAGGGTTCGGAAGGCGCAGTCCACGTCAGCCCTCCAGGCCGAAGGCGCGAATCGTGTTGTCGCGCACGATCTTTCGGTAGGCGGTCTCGGAGACACTGAGCTCCCGCAGCTCCTTCAATGTTCGGTCGAAGGTGAGCAGCGGGTAGTCGGTCGCCCAGAGCACCTTGTCCTGACCGTAGCCGCTTGCGAACTTCGTGAAGGACTCGGGCCAGTGCTTGGGCGTGCGCGCGCTCGTCTCGACGTAGACGTTCGGGTGCTTCCAGGCCAGGATCATCATCTCCTCGTGCCACGGCTGGCCGATGTGACAACCGATGATCACAAGCTCAGGGAAGGCGAGCGCCACCTCGTCCAGATGGATCGGGCGTCCCGCCTCCGAGGGCATCAACGGGCCGGTGTGCCCGACCTGGATTGCGACAGGCAGCGAGAGCTCCACGCACTTGGCGTAGACGGGCCAGTACATCTTCTGGTTGGGCGCCGCCCCCACCGTTCCGTCTCCATAGGCGTAGGGCTCGAGGCGCAGGCCCCGGAGCCCGAGCTCCCGGGACATCCGCTCGATCTCGCGGACCACGTCCATCGGCTTGCCACGCGGATCGACCGTCCCCACGCCGGTGAAGCGGTCGGGATGCTTGGCGCAGATCTCGGCGACCTCCTCGTTGCGGATGATGTGGTAGTCGCCGTAGCCGAAGGCGGAGAGCATCAGCCGGTCGACGCCAGCGGCGTCCATGTTGTCGATGATCTCCGGGACGGTCATGCCGCGCTCGAAGAGTGGAAGCGAGCCGTAGCGCTTGAAGATGCTGATGAACTCGGGTGGCCAGCGATCGATGGTGCCGGGCTGCACCAGCGTGGCCCAGGCGTCTATGGCTCCGACGGTCTCGGTCATGGCGGTCTCCTCTTCCCGCGGGGCCTGAGCCCCTCACGCCATTGCACACTCGAACCGTAACATCTTGACGAAAATACATCAAATGTTAACATTACAACCATGACGAGCGAGCTCGAGACGCTCCCGGCCAGACCGGCGGATTCGGCCCGCGAGGCCATTCTCGAAGCCGCTCGGCGGCGATTCCTGCGCTTTGGGGTCCGGAAGACCACCCTCGATGAGGTCGCCCGCGAGGCCGGCTGCTCCCGGACCACCCTCTACGCGCACTTCCGCAACAAGGAGGACCTCTACGCGAGCCTGCTCGAGGCGGACGCGGAGGCGTTCATCCAGGAGGCGGCGGGGGTGCTCGTGACCGAGGCGAGTGCGGGCAAGAAGATTCGCCGCATCGTCGAAATCACGCGGCGCACCTACGCGCGCAACCACGTGATGCGCCTCGCGCTGGCCGGCGACGCCGAGATGAGCCTCGAGCCGGTCGCGCACGCTTTCACCCGCGAGCAGGAACGGCGGATCCTGGCCCTGCTGCGCCAGGTGCTCGAGGAGGGGGTGGAAGAGGGATCACTCCGGCCGAACGACACCGAGCGAGTCGCCTACCTGATGTTCCACCTCGGGCGCTTCCTGGTCGAGCGCGAGACGGCCGGAATCGGCGACTACCCCTTCGATGAGATCGTCGCGCTCATGGACCAGGTCTTCGCCCGCGGAATCGCGAAGCCGCGAGCAGAGCGACGCAAGAGAGGTGCTTAGGAGGCCACGATGGCGTTTCCGCGCTGGACCGAGGAGCACGAGGCCTTCCGCGAGAGCGTGCGCCGCTTCACGGAGAAGGAGATCCGTCCCTTTGCCGAGAAATGGCAGGCGGAGGGCTGGTTTCCCGATGCCCTCTTCCGCAAGGCGGGCGAGATCGGCCTCTTGGGCGTGCGTTTCGACCCGAACTGGGGCGGGAGCGGGCTGGACTACTGGTACACGGTGATCCTGGTCGAGGAGCTCGTGCGCGGCCGCGACCTCGGCTGCGTGGTCGGCCTATTGGTGCAGTGCGAGATGGCCACGGGCGTGATCCACGCTCACGGGAACGATGCGCTTCGAAAGGAGTGGCTGGTTCCGGCGATCGCGGGCGAGCGCATCGCGGCGCTCGGCGTGACGGAGCCCGGCGGTGGCTCCGACGTGGCGTCCCTTCAGACAACCGCGAAGGTTGACGGCGACGACTATGTCATCAACGGCTCGAAGATCTTCATCTCGAACGGTGCGCGGGCGGACTTCGTGACCCTCGCCGTCCGCACGGGTGGACCGGGACCCGATGGCGTGAGCCTGGTCGTCTGCCCCACCGATGCGCCGGGCTTTCAGGTGAGTCGGCGTCTCCAGAAGGTGGATCTCCACTCGAGCGATACGGCCGAGCTCTTCTTCGATGACGTGCGGATTCCGCGCCGCTTCCTGATCGGCGAGGAGGGCCGCGGCTTCCGCTACATCATGGGCGCGTTCCAGGGCGAGCGCCTGGTGCTCTCGGTGATGATGAACGCGCTCTGCGACGACGTGCTCGGCGAGACGCTCGCCTACCTGGCCGAGCGCAAGGCGTTCGGGCGGCCGATCGCCTCGATGCAGGCCTGGCGCCACCGCATGGCGGACTGGATGACGCGGCTCGAAGCCTCCCGTGCGCTGACCTACCGCGCTGCGGAGCAGCTCGCCTCCGGGGATCGCGAGGGGGAGCTGACCGTCAGCATGTCCAAGCTCTATGGATCCGAGCTGATCCGTGGGCTCATCCTCGACTGCGCACAAGCCTTCGGCGGCTACGGCTTCATGGAGGAGAACTACGTGGCGCGCTGCTCGCGCGGCGTGCAGAACTGGGGAATCGGCGCGGGTACCAGCGAGATCATGCGCGAGATCATCTCCAAGCGCCGCATGCCCGTGGGTCCCGCATGACACGTCAGGCCATCATCGCGGGCGTCGGTCACACCGAGTTTGGAAAGCTCGAGGGGCGCAGCGCATGGCAGTTGGAGGCGGAGGCCGCCGCAGCCGCGGTGGCGGATGCGGGGCTCTCACCTTCGGACGTGGATGGGCTGCTGACCGATCCCGGGCCTACGCAGGGGATTCTCGAGGGCATCACGCCGCACTTCCTGCGGCTCGGCGCACAGCTGGGGCTCGATCCCGACTACACCGGATCGGAGATCCTGGGGGGTGCCGGGAGCGTCGCCATCGTGGAGCGCGCCGCGCTCGCCGTCGAGGCGGGCCTGTGTGACTTGTGTCTCTGCGTCTACGGCGACAGCCCGCTCTCGAGTGCCGGCGCCTTTCAGTATGGGCGAGGCGATGAGGCGGCCTTCGGCTTCTTCGGCGCCGTGGGCCTGCACGCGCTGGCCGCGCGACGTCACATGCACCTCTATGGGACTCGCTCCGAACACCTGGGCGAGGTGGCCATCGCGGCGAGGGCTCATGCGGCACGCACTCCCCACGCCCAGAAGCGTCGGCCCATCTCGATGCAGGACTACCTGGCCTCCGATCCGCTGGTCGACCCGCTGCGCAAGCTCGACTGCTGCCTCGTCTCGGACGGAGCGGCCGCCGTGCTCGTCACGACCGAGGAGCGCGCCGCGGGTCTCCGGTCTCCGGGCATCCGGATCCTCGGACACGCGCAGGCCCACAGTCTGTCCACCTACGCCTCGCCGGATCACTTCGACACGCTACCCGCCGTGCGCTCGGGGCCGAAGGCGTTCGGTCGGGCCGGACGGACACCCGCCGACGTCGACGTGGCCCTTCTCTACGACTGCTTCACCATCGTCGTCTTGCTCCAGCTCGAGGACTACGGCTTCTGCAAGAAGGGGGAGTCGGGGCCCTTCGTCGAGGGAGGGCGCATCGGGCCCGGCGGCAGTCTGCCCGTGAACCCGAGCGGCGGACTGCTAGCCGAGGGCTATGGCGGCGGGATGCTCCACGTGATCGAGGCCGTGCGCCAGCTGCGCGGCGAGGCCGGCCTGCGCCAGGTGCCGGACGCCGCGACCGCACTCGTCTCGGGACACGGCCTCGGCATGAACACCCACGCGACCCTCGTGCTCGGAAGCTGACGCCATGTCCGATCCGCATCCGCCGCTTCCGCATCCGGACGCCCTGACCGCGCCCTTCTGGGAGGCTTGCCGGCGCGGAGTGCTCCAGGTCTCGACGTGCGCGGACTGCGGGCATCGCTTTCTTCCACCTGGGCCGTGCTGTCCCCGCTGCTGGTCCGGGCAGCTCGCGCCGCACGTGGTCTCCGGGCGCGGGCGCGTATTCAGCTTTGCCGTCTATCGCCGGACCTACCACCCGGGGATGCCGGCGCCCTACGTGGTCGCACTCGTCGAGCTCGACTGTGGACCGCGCCTGATCTCGAACATCGTCGGCTGTGCGCCGGAGGAGGTCGACATCGATATGCCGGTCGAGGTCCGCTTTGAGACCGTGGGCGACCTCACAGTTCCCCGTTTTGCACCGCTGGGCGCTGGGGAAGGGCACTCGTGAGTATCCGCTTCGAGCGCGATGGGGCCGTGGCAGTCCTGACGATCGATCGCCCAAAGGTGCACAACGCGCTCGACTCTAAGACGAGCGATGCGCTGGTGGACGCCTGGATGCGCTTCCGAGACGACGACGCTCTGCGCGTCGCGATCCTGACCGGCGCGGGCGAGCGGGCCTTCTGTGCCGGCGCCGACCTACGCGGCGTCGGCGACTTCTACAAGAACCTGACATCAGTGCAGCGCCTGCGGCGCTCGGAGCAGCTACCCGGCCTCGGCGGCATCACCAAGAATGTCGCGATCGACAAGCCGATCCTCGCCGCAGTGAACGGCTACTGCCTGGCGGGAGGCCTCGAGATCGCGCTCGCGTGCGACCTGCGCATCGCCTCCGAGAACGCGAGCTTCGGCCTGCCGGAGGTCACGCGCGGCATCATTCCCGGGGCCGGCGGAACGCAGCGCCTGCCGCGGCTCGTCGGGCCCGAGCGTGCCCTCGACATGATTCTGACCGGCCGGCGCATCGATGCACGCGAGGCGGAGCGCATCGGTCTGGTCACGCGCGTGGTGCCCCTGGACGCCCTGCGCGACGAGGCGCGTGCGGTGGCGAGCGCAATCGCCGAGAACGGTCCACTGGCGGTGCGGGCCGCGAAGGCCGCCGTGTGGCGGGGTCTCGATGTCCCGCTCGAGGAGGGCCTGCGCCTGGAGCAGCTGCTCGCCGAGCTCGTCCGTCAGAGCGAGGACGCGCAGGAGGGCCCGAGAGCGTTCCTCGAGAAGCGCAAGCCCGAGTTCAAGGGGAGATAGTCTGATGGCCCCTCCCCCGCGTCGCCACATCGGTCAGTACGTCGCCTCCGGAGATTGGAGTGAGTACTGGACCACGCGCATCAGCCGCGCCGAGCGGGGGAGGATCCACGTACGCGGCTACCCGATCGAGGAGCTGATCGAGCACCTGAGCTACATCGAGGCCGCCTTCCTGCTGCTGCGCGGAGAGCTTCCCGACGAGCGGGAGACCGCGCTCTTCGACCTGGTGCTCCGCAGCGGCATGGACCAGCAATTCATCAACTCGGCCGCTTGCGCCGCCCGCTACACGGCCTCGGCCTTCCCCGACTCCCCCATACCCGCACTCGCGAGCGGCCTCCTTGCAAGTGGGTCCGTGACCGGCTCGCCCCAGGAGCCCGCCGAGATGCTGATCGAGGCAGTCGGGTGGAGGCTCGGCGACGGGGCAGCTGCGTCTCGTGCCCTCGACACCTGGCTCGAACGACGCGGAGCCGTCCCGGGTCTGGGTCACCCGATGCACAAGCAGGCCGAGCCGCGCGCGGTGACTCTGCGCCGGCTCGCGATCGAACGCGAAGGGTGGCGCGCGCACGGACGGCTGCTCGACGCGATCGAGAGTGAGCTCGAGCGCCGCAAAGGTCGCCCCATTCCGATCAATCTCGCGGGAGCGCTCGGTGCCGTGCTGGCGGACCTCGGCTTCGATCCGCTCGCGATCGGTGGGATCGGGGCGCTCGGCTATGGCATGGCTCTGCTCGCACACATTGTCGAGGAGGTCCGCGAGGGGGTGCCGCTCCGGATCATCCCCGACGCGCTGGGCGCGCACTATGCGGGGCCCGCAGAGCGGCATCTGCCGGCGGATCGGCGCAAGGGTTCCAAGTGATTCACCCCTACTCACACTACCCGGCGCGCGCTGCCCGCCGCTGGCCGGATCGAGTTGCCCTTGTAGACGGCGAACGCCGACGCAGCTACCGCGAGCTAGACCTGCGCTCGACGCGTCTGGCGCGTGCTCTGCTTGGCCTCGGTCTAGAGCCTGGAGAGCGCGTGGCGGTCGTCCAGGAGAATCGGATCGAGTATGTCGAGATGGTGATCGCCATCGCGCGCGCCGGAGGCGCGGCGGTGCCCCTGCTCGGCGCTCTCACCGGAGCAGAGCATGCCTTCATGGCTCGCGACGCCGAGGCCCGCTTCGTCGTGGCGCTGGGGGCCGACGCGATCCCGCGCGCCAAGGAGGCGGCCGGTGAGCATGCGAGGGTTCTGGCGTTGACCCCTGGCGAGGGTGCGACGGATCTCGCTTCTCTCGCGGAAGCCGAATCTGCGGAGCCCGTCGCGATCGATCGTCTTCCCTCCTCGCTCGCCCAGATTCTCTACACGTCGGGAACCACCGGCCATCCCAAGGGGGTGACGCACAGCTACGCGAGCGTCGCTGCGGCCATGGGAGCATGGGCGACCTCATTCGCAGTCGGCCCCGAAGACCGGCTACTCGGCCAGCTCGCTCTCAGCCACTTCGGGGGCCGGGCGATGGATACCTGCTGGGTCGCGGGGGCGACGCTCGTGATTCTTCCGACAGCGGATCCGAAGGTCATGCTCCGTACCATTACCGAGCACGGCGTGACGATGATCCTGATCATCCCGACGCTGCTGCGGATGCTTCTCGATCACCCAGATGCCGCGGATGCAGACCTCTCGAGCCTGCGAGTCGTCCTCTACGCGGCTGCACCTGCGGCTCCGGCGCTGGTCCGGCGCTCCCTCGAGCGCCTTGGCCCAGTCCTCTACACCGGCTTCGGCCAGACGGAGGCCTACGCGCTCAATACCTGGATGGGTCCGGACGAGCATATCGCCGCACTCGAGGCCGGGGGGGAGAGACTCAGCTCCGTGGGGCGCGAGCGAGCGGGCTTTGTGCAGGTGCGCATCTGCGCCGAGGACGGGAGCGAGGTGCCGATGGGGGAGGTAGGCGAGATCTGTGTGTGCGCACCGTGGACGACTCCCCGCTTCTGGAAACGCCCCGACCTCGACGGCGAGCGGCTGCGGGACGGCTGGCTCCGCACGGGAGATCTCGGTCGCATGGACGCGGAGGGCTACGTCTTCCTCGCGGACCGCAAGGAGGACAAGATCATCACGGGCGGATTCAACGTCTATCCCGCCGAGATCGAGGGGACGCTCGCCGAGCACCCCGCCGTGGCGGAGTGCGCGGTGTTCTCGATTCCAGACCCGAAGTGGGGCGAGGCGGTGAGAGCTGCCGTCACACTGCGCGCGGGCCGCGCTGCCGATCCGGATGAGCTGATCGCATTCTGCAAGAAGCACCTGGCGCGCTTCAAGGTACCCAAGGCCATCGACGTGCTCCCGGAGCTCCCGAAGAGCGGCGTCGGCAAGATCCTGCGTCGCGCGCTGCGTGAGCCGTGGTGGAAGGGTCAGCAGCGAGGCGTCCATGGCGCCGAGTAGGAGAAGTGAATGAAGGCAGTGCGACTGTACGAGGGTCCCGAGGTGCGGGTCGAGGAGGTACCGGAGCCCGCTGTGGGTCCGGGGCAGATCTGCGTCGCGATCCAGGCCGTTGGAGTATGTGGCACCGACCTGCACGCCGCTCTCGGTCGTCTTCCCGTTCCGACGCTGCCGGTGATCATGGGGCACGAAGGGGCCGGCATCGTGGAAGCGCTGGGGGAGGGCGTGAGCGACTTTCGAGTGGGCGAGCGCGTGCTGCTCCTCCCGAGCGAGACCTGTGGTAGCTGCCCAGCTTGCGAGGCCGGGCACTTGGGCCTGTGCCCGGGTGCACGGATCCTCGGCATGGCCCGCGACGGCACCTTCGCCGAGAAGATCGTAGTCCCGGCATCGTGTGTGCTCCCGCTTCCGGCGGGGATCGCGTTCGAGCACGGGGCGATCCTCGCGGACGCGGTGGCGACGGCCTACCACGCCGTCGCGACGCGCGCCGGCATCACGGGCGGTGAGCGGATCGCCGTGATCGGCTGCGGTGGCGTCGGCATCCACGCCATCCTGCTCGCGCGACTGCTCGGCGCAAAGACGATCGTGGCGGCCGACGCGAGTGCCGGGGCGCTACGTCGCGCCGAGGAGGCGGGCGCAGACGCGACGGTGGATGTGAGCGCAGCAAACGCGCGCAAGGCCATTCGCAAGGCTGCGGGCGACGGGGGACCCGAGCGGGTGATCGACTACGCCGGCAAGAAGACCTCGGTCGAGCTCGCGCTGGCCTCGGTCGCGCGCGGAGGGCGCGTGATCGTGGGTGGCGTAGGAACGGAGTCGCCCGAACTCGGGCCGCTCGTATCCTTTGTGGGAAGGGAGATCGGGGTTCTGGGTTCGATGGGCTACACGCGGGACGAGCTCGCTCAGGTCGTTCAGCTCACGGCCACAGGCAAGCTCGACCTCTCGGGCTCGATCACGGCGCGCTATCCGCTCGATCGAGCCGCCGAGGCGCTTGACGACCTCGAGAGCCACCGGAATGATCCCGTGCGCCTCGCACTCATTCCGGGAGTGTCCTCATGAGTGGCGGCGTCCGGGCTCGGGCCGCGGTCGCCCTCGAGCAGGGTGCACCTCTCCGCATCGAGGAGATCACGGTGCGCGATCCAGGTCCGCGCGAGGTGCGCGTGCGTATCGCCGCTTGCGGGATCTGCGCCAGCGATCTCCACGTGTGGCGTACGGGCGAAGGGATCGGGTTTCCGGCAGTTCTGGGCCACGAGGCCTCAGGTGTCGTCGAGGCGGTCGGTTCCGATGTGACCCACGTCTCGAAGGGGCAGGGAGTCGTCTTGGCCTGGATTCCCCGCTGCGGGACCTGCCGCGCTTGTCGCGCGGGTCTGACGCACCTCTGCGCCGCCATGCGAACCAACGCCGATGATGGCTCCCTCTCGCTCGGCGGAAAGACCCTCGGCCGCTACATGAGCATCTCGGGGCTCTCGGAGCTCGTCGTCGTCGGCGAGCGTTCCGTGATCCCCGTGCCCGAGGGTCTCTCGCTCCGGTCCGTCTGTCCCGTCGGCTGCGGCGTGACGACTGGCTTCGGCGCCGCGGTGATCACCGGTGCGGCGCGCTGGGGCCAGAGCGTCGCCGTCTTCGGCTGTGGCGGCGTGGGACTCTCGGCGATCCAGGGCGCGCGCATCGCGGGGGCGGTCCGGATCGTCGCCGTCGACCCGAACCGGCAGCGGCTGCGCTTGGCCGGGGAGCTCGGCGCGACCGATCTCGTCTCTCCCGAAGACGGGGATCCCATAGCGGCGATCCACGCGCGGAGCGACGGGGGAGTCGACCTGGCGATCGAGGCCGTCGGAAACGGTAAAGCGGCGCGGCAGGCGTTCGATGCGCTGGCGCCGGGCGGCCGCGCCGTGGTGGTTGGACTCCCGAGCTACACCGAGGAGATTCGCATACCGATGATCTCGCTCCTCCTCGACAAGTCGCTGCACGGCTCGATCCACGGATCCGCCGATCCCGGCCGTGACTTTCCCAAGCTCTTCGCACTCGCGGCCCGGGGCGAGCTGCGACTCGAAGAGATGGCGGGACCGGACTACTCGCTCGACCGGGCGAACGACGCCTTCGACGCATTGGCCAGCGGGCGTGCGGTGCGACCGCGGGTCGTGTTCGAGTAGGGATCGTGACCGAGCTGCATGCGATCTCGATGAACGTGATGGGCATCGACCTTCGCCCGAGTACGGCGCTGGCATTTCGCGCGCACCGTCGGCGCTGGCGACGGCTCTTCCTGGCCCTGGCTCGATCTGGCGCCGACATCATCGGAGTGCAGGAGCTCTTCTGGCCGGGCCAGCGAGCCCTCTTTGCGAGCTGCCTCGAGCCCGCCGGCTACCGGCTCGCATGCGGACCCACCTCGTGGCGACGTCCCGGCGGCCTTGCCCTGGCCATTCGCGGTCGGACTCTCGAGCATCGGCATCACACGTTTTGTAGCCGCAAGAACCTGCGGAGCCGGTGGGTGCGCTACGGCGTCCTGAGAGCGCGCGCTGAGCTCGGCGACCGCACCGTCGATGTCGCGGTGACCCACCTCGAGGCCGGAAGGTCCGGCGAGGGTCGCGCCCAGCAAGCGCTCGAGCTCTCGAGCTGGCTGCGGGGCGGGTCGCCCGAGCACTCCCCCGCCCTGCTGCTCGGCGACATGAATGCTCCGCCTGGATCCGAGGTTGCGAGCTGTCTGGAGAAGGAGTGGCAGGACTGCTGCGGACCTGATTTTGGGCCGACCTGGGGCTGGAACGCGCTCGCGGGCCGCGGGGCGGTGCCCGAGCGCTTGGACTCCGTGTACCTTCGCAAGGGCGCCGGTCTCGTCCGGCAGGGAGCTCGGTCCGTATTCGACGATCCGGCCGACCCACTCTCCGACCACAGCGGCATCGAGGTTGTCTTCCGTCTCTCGTCGCAGGAGCCGGCCGTATGACGCGCACGCGGGCGCCAGTGCACTTGGGAGCGGAGCTACCGCACAACAAGGAGGTGGACACATGAGTGAGTCCCTGACGATCCTGGAGGAGGCGGACGGCGTCGCCGTACTGACCCTGAACCGACCCGAGAAGCGCAACGCGCTCTCTCGCGCGCTCCGCGAGGAGATCGTGGAGCGGCTGGACAAGCTCGCGACGAACGATGGGACTCGCGCGGTCGTGCTGACCGGTGCGGGACACGTCTTCTGCGCAGGCTTCGACCGCTCCGAGTTCGCGGAAGGCGGGATGGAGGGGATCTTCGCGGAAGCGACGGAGTACCACCGCCGCGTCTATACGTTCTCGAAGCCCCTGATCGCTGCGGTCAACGGCCCCGCCCTCGGCGGCGGCTGCGACCTGGCCGCGATGTGCGACGTCCGGCTCGCTGCGACCGCGGCCGCCTTCGGCCAGCCGCAAGTGCGCTTCGGGGCCCCGGCGGCCTACGATCTCATGCGGGCGGTCCTGGGAACCGGAGTGGCCCGCGAGATGTGCCTGACGGGTCGAACCTACGCTGCCCCGGAGGCTCTGCGGATCGGACTCGTGAATTGCATCGTCGAGCCCGAGGAGCTCCTGGACGCTGCCCGGTCACTCGCGCGCGAAATCTCTTCGCTCCCGGAGGATATGCCCGAGAGCGCCAAGCGGGGCTTCGTGGCACACCAGCCCCGTCTCTTCGAGTCGTGAATATCGGGCGACCGACCCCGCCTGACCCGGCCAGGTAGACTCCGCGCGAGAGTCGTCCCCGCCGCGGGGACGAAAACGACGTCAACACCTGGGTGACGGGGGAGCCCCACGAGCGCGCCTCGCTCGGGCGGCGGGCAGCGGAAGCTGCTCGACTCCCCGCCTCTCGCCCGGCGGACTCTCCTCTGCGCGCTCACCCCGGGTGGCCAGATCCGCTTGCTCGAGGCTCTGACCGAGGCAGGGCGCCCGCTTCCCGCTCGTCCGGACCTTCCAAGAGAGCGACGAGGCGCCCTTCATGGTGCGTTCGCTCAAGGCCGGCGGCACGGGCCTCGACCTCACCGCCGCCTCCCACGTCGTTCACTCCGATCGCTGGTGGAACCCGGCGGTCGAGAATCAGGCCACCGATCGCGCCCTTCCCATCGGCCAGAAGAAGAACCTGCTCGTGCACAAGCTCGTCTGCAAGGGCACGCTCGAGTGACCGCCGCCGCCCCGAGCGCCTCGCGACGACTCGGAGGTTGGCAGCCGGCATCGCCCATGAGATCAATAATCCAGTCGGTGCCATCCAACTGGCTGCCGAGCATGGGTAGATGCAATACAGAAATCTCGCGTGCCCGAATCGGGGTCACCAGGTCTCTCAGGGCATCATAGGAGAGGCGCGTCGCTGCCGCGGTGCGCTCCCAGGGCCCCGTCACGCCCACGTAAACCGCGTCGACGACGGGTTCATGCACCGCAAGCCCCGTCCCGGTTTTCTCGTACTCGTCGAACCTCTGGGAGACCCGGAAGAGACGCTGGCGGAACTCTCCGTCGATGCCGATGGGTCATACTGGTCGACGGCAATCGGGATGCTAATATGTACGTTGTGATGTACAAGAGAGAAGGGATGCAGGGATGGCGGCAACTAGGGTTTCCGTTGCAGAAGCGCGTCAGAACTTCGCTCGGTTGATCAGGACGGCGCAGCGGGGCAAGACCATCGAGATCACTCGTCGCGGAGAGCCGGTGGCGGTGTTGCTATCGTCATCCGGCTACCTGGCTCTGACGGGTGAGCGGCCTTCATTCCTCGAGGCGGTCGACCTGGTCCGAGAGCGTCTCAGCGTTGATCGGCTCGGGATCGGGGATGAGGAATTCGAGGGGCTCCGCGACGACTCTCCGGGTCGCGAGGTCTCGTTCTGAGCGTTCACTACCTGCTGGACACGAACGTCTTGTCCGAGCCGATCAAGTCTCAGCCGAACGAGAGGGTTCTGGAGGCACTCTCCGACCACGATGGGGAACTCGCGACGTGTTCCATCGTGTGGCACGAGCTCCAATACGGCGCCGCCCGCCTGAGTCCGTCCAAGAAGCGACGAGCGATCGAGGCGTACCTGGAAGAAGCCGTACGGAGCGCCTTGCCGATCCTCCCCTACGATGAAGAGGCGGCAGCCTGGCACGCACGCGAGCGGGCGCGCCTGGGAAGGCGAGGCCGGTCGCCTTCGGCAGCGGATGGCCAGATTGCCGCCATCGCCCGAGTCAACGAGCTGGTCATCGTGACTGCGAATCTGAAGGACTTCCGCCGCTTTCACGGATTGACGCTGGAGAACTGGTTCCGCTGAATCGATCCGCACTTCGATGGCGCGATCGATGCCCAGAGCCCCATCGATTCCGGTCGACCGATGAGCATAGGCAGCGAAAGCGGGACCTTCAGGCTTCGAGTACGGGTCTTTCGTGAAACAGGCTCCGTGGGAGCCGGACGGCGACGAACGGCGCGAGCCCCGCACCCGACGAAGGCCCACCGGGGGCGCGGCTCGCGACGAGCGCGGCCCCGACGGGGGTGTGCGCGACCGTCGTGCCGTCGCCGAAGTCCCAGTCCATCCGAATGACGATCGCCTCGTCGTCGATCGCGAAGTCGTTCAGGTAGGCGAAGACCGGGAAGATCTTCCGCTGGGCCGGCACGCTCACCCTGCCCGGATCGTGGAGCACCACGACCCCTCCGGGGATCTGCGGGCCGTGCCCCTCCTCGCCCTCGCCGAGCCCGACCGGGTCGATGAAGCCGGAGGGGTCGCCCGGGTTGCAGCCCGGGCTCGCGTCGGTGGCCCGGAGCTCGCCCGGGCCGGCCCAGCGCATCGCGTCGATCACGTCGAGGTAGGCCTCCACGTCCCGCTTCAGCCGCTTCGGAGTCTCGAGGTCCGGCAGCACCGTCGAGTGGATGTCCGCGGCGGATGTGCCGAGGCCGATGTTGAGCTCACGAATCAGCACCGTCGGCACGCAGGCGGCCATGAAATCGAGCCCCTCGCCGATCATCATCACGCTCCCGGGCAGGTAGATCGCGTTGGGGATGTGGTGGTGCCGGAATGCCGCGGCGATGTCGTGGCCGAGGGTGGGATTGGTGACGAAGGCCGCCCGGTTCTCGGGCTCGCCGGTGAACACGGGAGATCCGATTCCGAGCGGATCGCGGAACCGGCCCATCCCGATCCGGTTCACGCCGAACGCCGAGGCGGTGGGCAGGATGTCGTCCTGATGGGCGGCGATGAAGGCCTCGCCGCCGGCGGTCCCCCCGTGCGACCCGAAGAGCACGAAGTACATCGTCTTGGAGCTCGAGTGCTCGTCGTCGTGCCCCCGGGTCCGCTCGTAGTACCCGGCAGTAGCGAGACATCCTCGGGGGCGCTTCTCAAGTGCATGGATGCAGGGGCGAACCCGGTGGGCTTGGTGCCCAGAGCCTGATCCAGGTCTTCTCCTGGTGACGGGTCTGCTGGGCATGGCATTCCTGCAGAGGCGTCGCACGTAAGCGCGGGACATCCCCGCCTGGCTGCACGCGGGGGGTCTCTGCAACCGCCGACTGGCTGGCGGAGAGAGTGGGATTCGAACCCACGGTACCTTGACGGTACACACGGTTTCCAACCGTGCGCCTTCAGCCGCTCGGCCATCTCTCCGCACGCACGCCGACGCCCTCCAGAGCCCGGGGTGCCGGTCCTCAGCCCCCTCAAAGTCGCGGATTTCGGGAGCGGAATCAACGCGTTCCGCCTCGGTGACCCGGGCGTGGGCCAAGCCGATCGGCGCCCGGGGACCTGGCGGAGAGGGAGGGATTCGAACCCTCGGTGCAGGGATTAGCCGCACACTCGCTTAGCAGGCGAGCACCTTCAGCCGCTCGGTCACCTCTCCGCAGCCGCTCCAAGGGTGCCCGGCGCGCGGACGCGGCACAAGGGGAGACACCGGGCGATGGTCGGCCTGCGTTCCGGGTTCCGAGAGCGCCGTGCTCGGCGCCCGGGGAGCTGGCGGAGAGGGAGGGATTCGAACCCCCGGACCCTTGCGGGTCTGCGGTTTTCAAGACCGCCGCCTTCGACCACTCGGCCACCTCTCCACGCCGCAGGCTCGGGCCGCCGTCGAGGACCCTGCCGGCCCCGCGATCGAGTGCGACCCGTGGATGGGACGCCCAGGGAGGGTAGCCGGTACGGGCGGAATGTCCGCGACCGCGGGAAGCGGCGCCAGGGGCCACCGCGGGGATCGCGAGAGGCGCGCCGGTTCGGGAGCCGCGGAGGGCTCAGGATCCCGGCGGCGGGGAGCCTGCGGATGCGCGGATGTAGGCGACCAGGCTCGCGATGTCGTGGCTCGAGAGCTTGTCCGCGAAGCCCGGCATCCAGCGGCTCTCCCCCACCGATCTGCCTCCATCCGCAATCACACGAAAGAGATACTCGCCAGAGACGGCGGACGCGTAGGCCGGGCAGTCGAGTCGCGGGACCCCGCGGAACAGGAAGAAGCGCGCGGAGCGATCGGGTGCGTGGCAGGTTGCGCAGTGCTCTGCAAAGAGCGCGTATCCGCGTTCAGGATCCGCGGCCGGTGCCGCGCCCACGCTCTGCACTTCGGCCAGGGCTTCGCGAACGTCGGGACAACGGGGTGCATCCGCGCCAAAGATCGTGCAGCCGAACGACATTCCCGTGAGGGCCGCGACGACGAAGCTCCCGGCCCGCGCGCGGACGCGATGGCGCCTCTGCTGGGCCCACGCTGCGATCCGGCCGATGCACTGTGTGCTCTCGCTTGCTACGGGCTCCATGCGTCCTCCAGGTCCTGGATCATCCATCGCGTTCGGATTCGATCCCTGCGTCGCTGGCAGCAGTCTCATGCGCGACCTATTCTCGCGCGCGAAATGGATTCCGCCACGCCCGAGGGCCTCCGTGCAGCGCTTCGGAGCCTCGGAGCGATCGGCGGAATGGTCGCGCTTGCGCTGATCGGGCCCCCGCCCGCGCGTGCAGACTGGAGCCCCACTCCAAGAGAAGTGAACGGGTCGCTCGTGTTCGACGAGGACCTGGCGATCCGACCGGCCTACATCTACACGCGAGAGATCAACGCGGAGATGGAGGCCAAGATCGACAAGAGCAAGTTCGTGCTCGATGCCCGGAAGCGCCGCGAGATCCTCTCCATCCTGACCTTTCGCTGGGACGTCTCGGCAGGCGACGAGGCTCCAGCCTTCGACCTCCGGACCACCGACGGCCAGGAGCTGCGCCTGGCAGACCTGCGGGGAAGGATCGCGGTCTTCATGTTCGCGGCCATGACGTGTCCGCCGGCCCGCGAGCAGGTCCCGCGCTGGGACGCGCTGCAGAAGAAGTATGACCCGAGCCAGGTCAAGCTCTTCTTGATCTACTCGCGGGAGCGCCACCCCGGGGAGCCCGGGTATCCGGACTTCCACTACACCCAGACCGACCAGGAGAAGATGGACTACGCGCGCATGCTGGCGGACCTGACGAACCTGACCGTTGCCGTGGATTCGATCGACGAGAAGGCTCTGGGGCTCTACGGAAACGTGCCGAACTCGGCGTACGTCGTGGATCGCAGCGGAAGGATCGTGTTTCGAGCGACTTGGGCCGATTCGCGGAAGATCGAGAAGGTGGTCGAAGTGCTCCTCGCCCACGACACCAAGGCTGGCGTGTCGAGGCAACCCGCGAGCCACTGACCGGGCGCGGCCTCAGGCTCGCGGCGAGCCCGAGACGGCGCGACTCAGAGCGGATCGGGGATCCAGCTGCCGTGGAAGCCGTGGGGCACGCGACACGGCAGGTGGATCCGCGCCACCGGGCCCTTCTCGAACTCGGTCGCGTCGACGATCACCAGGTCGCTCCGGTCGCGAGCCGCGTCGTAGACGAAGGTGAGGATGTAGCCCTCGTCTTCGGCCCCGTCCGAGGCACCAGCCGCGAACACCGGCTCGGCCGCGGCGAACCCCGGCCCGAACGAGCAGGTCCAGGAGCGGTCCGCGTGGCGGTCGTACTTGAAGAGCTCCCGGCCGACGTCATGCGTCTCCTCGCCGATGGAGAGCATGTAGCCGAAGCGATGATCCCGACCCACCGTGTCGTCAGCCACGCGCGGGAACTCGGCGGGCCGATCGTCGATCGGCTGCTCGATCACCTTGCCCGCGGCGCGGTCGATGATCCAGCGGTGCAGCAGGGGCGGCTCGCCCTCCGCGTCGTCGGGACCAAATGCGAGCTTCTGGGAGCGCGCCACGTCGATCACGATTCGATCGCCCTCCTCGTAGGCGTTCATCGGATGGAAGACGTAGCACGGGTCGATCGGGTACCAGACCACGTCGTCGTTCGTTCCGTTCCGGGGCATCACCCCCAGGCGCGCTCCGTGGTCGTCGCTCCAGCGGACCGGAAATCCGCCGCGCCCCGCAAGCTCGAGGTCGAAGATCAGGGGCAGGTCCATGAAGATGACGTGATTCCGGGTCACGTTGAAGTCGTGCATCATCGTCGGTCCCACGACCTGGATCTCTTCGCTCTGCACCAGGGCGCCATCGCGCCCCACGCGGTGATAGACCAGGTAGGGAGGCAGGATCCCGTAGCCAAAGAAGAGGAGCTCCCCGGTCTCGGGACAGATCTTCGGGTGCGCCGTCATGGCGGTCGAGAGCTTGCCTCCGAAGTCATGGACGCCGAGCGTCTCGAGCTCGGGGGAGACGAGCCAGGGGAACGAGCCCTCCTCGAGCGCCAGGATCCGGCCCGCGTGGCAGACCACGTGCGTGTTCGCGAGCGAGACCGACCGATCCAGCCGACCGTCGGGACCGACGCGCGGCGCCTCGGGATCGAAGAAGAGGGGCGTGCGCACGTAGCGGTTGCGATACCAGGTTGCGCGACCGCCGCAGAGCTCCACCCCGTGGAGCATCCCGTTCCCGAGGAACCAGTGCTCGGACCTGCCGGTCCTGGGGTTGGAGCCGTTGCGGAAGAAGCGACCGGAGAGCTCGGGCGGAATCGCGCCCGTCACCCCCAGGTCCACGTCCGTCCGCTCCTCGAAGACGGGCGCAAAGTTCCCGGTCAGGTGGAAGGGGCCGGTCTCGGTCACGGACGGCGAGCTCATGGGATCCTCCGCGGACTCATAGGTGAAGGTACGCATTGTGGACGAGATCGACCCCGGGGGCCAGCAAGAGGGCGACCTGAGGTAGACTCGCGGGCCTCCCACCCAGTCCGGAGAGCCCCATGACTGCACCCTTCGATCTCGAAGAGACCGATCGCCTCCTCTCGACCACGCGCGCCGTCCGCAAGCGGCTCGATCTCGACCGCCCCGTGGAACGGGAGGTGCTCGAGGAGTGCATCCAGCTCTCGCAGCAGGCCCCGACCGGCTCCAACAACCAGGGCTGGAGGTGGCTGATCGTGCGCGACCCGTCGCGACGCAAGAAGCTGGCCGACCTGTACCGCGCGGTAGGCGAGGAGTACCTGCGAGAGGCCGCGCGCGACCTCGACCAGGCAGACCCGCAGACGCGACGGGTCTACGGATCGGCCCTCTACCTGCTAGAGAACCTCGAGAAGGTCCCCGTCCACGTCATTCCCTGCCTGCTGGGCCGGCTCCCCGACGACGCGCCCGCGGGCATGCAAGCCGGCTTCTGGGGCTCGATCTTCCCGGCCGTCTGGAGCTTCCAGCTGGCGCTCCGCAGCCGCGGCCTCGGATCCGCGCTCACCACGATTCACCTGGGGCGAGCCGACGAGGCGGCGGAGCTTCTCGGGATTCCCGATACGGTCACGCAGGCGGGCCTGCTGCCGGTCGCCTACACCGTGGGCACGGAGTTCAAGGTCGCAGCCCGCAGACCGGCTCGCGAGATCACCTACTGGGACGGCTGGAAGCAGAGCTGACGGTGGCGGAGAGGCCGAGTCGCGAGGACGGTGCGTCGCGCCTTCCCGCGCGCGCGTCCCTGCCGAGGGGGTCGCGGCTGCAGGGCCCGGTCCTGGGTGCGGCGATCGGGCTGGTGGGGGTCGGACTGCTCGCCGCCCTCCTCGCGCCCCGGGGGAGGGCGGCGCCGGACGGCCGGCGATTCGAGTTCCTCTACTCGGTGCGGATCGGCCCGCTGCCCGCAGGAGACGCTCCCGCCGAGGTCTTCGTGCCGATCGCCTCGAGCGATCCGCAGCAGCAGGTCGAGCGGGTCGAGATCCAGGCCAGCCTCCCGGGCACGGAGGAGCGGGAGGAGACCTACGGCAATCGCTTCTGGCACGCGCACCTCGCACACGCGGCGGGTCGCACGATCGACGTCCGGGTGCGCTACGTCATCGTGCGTTCGCGCTTCGAGTCGGGTGCCATCGAGCGGGCGAGCGCCCGGCTCGACGGCTCGGAGCGACGCAGGCTCGCGCGCTTTCTGGGGCCCAACCGGCGCGTTCCCGTCGGCGCCCCGATCCTGCGGCCCATCCTGGACGAGATCCAGGCCGCGAGCCGGAGCCCGAGTGCGGCGGCCCGGGCCCGCGCAATCTACGACTGGGTCGTCGACCACGTCGAGTACAAGAAGGTGGGCACCGGCTGGGGCAACGGAGACACCTACTGGGCGTGCAACGAGCGCTACGGAAACTGCACAGACTTCCACGCGCTCTACATCTCGCTCGCGCGGACGCTCGGGATTCCCGCGCGCTTCGACATCGGCTTCCCGGTCCCCGAGGGCCGCAGGTCCGGCGAGGTGAGTGGCTACCACTGCTGGGTGCAGCTGTGGCTCCCCGGCGTGGGCTGGATGCCGATCGACGCCTCCGAGGCCTCGAAGCATCCCGAGCTCCGCGAGAGCTACTTCGGAGCCCAGGCCGCCGACCGGATCCGGCTCACGACGGGCCGCGACCTGCGTCTGGGTCGGAGCCACAGGGGGCCCGCGCTCAACTACTTCGTGTACCCCTACGTCGAGGTGGGGGGTCGTCCCTGGAAGGGAACGATCGAGCGTCGCTTCTCCTACCGGGACCTCTCCTCCGATCGAGTCGCCGCGCGCTCCTGATCCCCTTCCGCAGTCTGTCGGCAGCTCCTAGAATGGCGCGCGTGCTCGATCCGAGGCTGATTCGCGAGGACCTGGAGGCGGTCCGGCAGAACTGCCGGCGCCGCCACTGCACGGTCGATCTGGACCGGATCGCGGGGCTCGACGAGCGACGCCGGGTGCTCCGGGGAGAGCTCGACGAGGTGCGCCGCCAGCGCAACGCGCTCGCGCGCGCCCTCAAGCGCCGCAAGCCCGAAGAGGCGGAGCGCGAGCGGGGGCGCGAGCTCAAGGAGCGCGAGGGCGAGCTGGACCGCCAGCTCCAGGCGGCGACCCGGGAGCAGCACGAGCTGTGGTCGCAGCTTCCCAACCTGACCCACCCCGAGGTCCCGAGCGGCGCCGGCGAAGAGGACAACGTCGAGCGTCGACGACACGGGGAGCCCCCGCGCTTCGATTTCGATCCCCTCGACCACGTCGAGCTGGCCGAGCTCCACGACCTGATCGACTTCGAGGCGGGGGCGCGCGTCGTCGGTCAGAAGTTCTACTACCTCAAGAACGAGATGGTCCTGCTCGAGCAGGCGCTGATTCGCTACGCGCTCGATCGACTGCGCGCGCGGGGCTTCGTGCTCTTCCAGACTCCCGATCTGGCGCGCACCGAGATCGCCGAGGGCATGGGCTTCCAGCCGCGGGGAGAAGAGACGCAGATCTACTCGATCGAGGGGGAGCCGCTGGTGCTGGTGGGAACGGCCGAGATCACCCTCGGCGGGCTGCACCGGGACCAGATCCTCGACACGACCTCGCTCCCCCTGCGCTACTGCGGCCTCTCGCACTGCTACCGCACCGAGGCCGGAGCCCATGGCCGGGCGGGACGGGGGCTGTATCGCGTGCACCAGTTCACGAAGGTCGAGATGTTCGCCTTCACCCATCCCGACGCCTCCGACGCCATGCTCGAGGAGCTGGTCGAGATCGAGGAGGAGCTCTTCCGGGGGCTCGAGCTCCCGACCCGCGTCATGGAGATCTGCACGGGCGACCTGGGCGCTCCCAAGTGGCGCTCCTATGACCTCGAGGCCTGGATGCCCGGGCGAGGGGTCGGCGGAAGCTACGGCGAGGTCACGAGCGCCAGCAACTGCACCGACTACCAGGCCCGGCGGCTCGGAGTGCGCTTTCGCGATCCCGATTCGGGTCGCACGCGCTTCGTCCACATGCTGAACGGCACCGCGATCGCCATGACGCGCGCACCGATCGCCCTGCTCGAGAACCACCAGCAGGCGGACCACTCGATCCGGATTCCCGAGGCGCTGCGGCCCTACACCGGGTTCGACCAGATCGGATGACGGAGCGGACCGCCGATGCCTCCCCCCTGATCCTCGGCACGGCCGGCCACATCGATCACGGCAAGACGACATTGGTTCGGGCCCTGTCCGGGGTCGACTGCGATCGACTGCCCGAGGAGAAGGAGCGCGGCATCACCATCGAGCTGGGCTTCGCGCCGCTCGACCTGCCCTCGGGGCGCAGGCTGGGCATCGTCGACGTGCCCGGGCACGAGCGGCTGGTCCGGACCATGGTGGCCGGCGCCTGCGGAATCGACCTGGTGCTCTTCGTCGTCGCCGCAGACGAGGGCATCATGCCGCAGAGCCGCGAGCACCTGGCGATCTGCAACCTGCTCGGGATCGATCGCGGCGTGGTCGCCCTGACCAAGGTCGACCTCGTCGATCCCGAGCTCGCCGAGCTGGCTCGCCTGGAGGTCGAGGAGGAGCTCGCCCGGGCCGTTCTCGCCGGGTCGCCCATCGTGCCGGTCTCGGCGCAGACGGGCGAGGGCATCGAGAGGCTGCGCACCGCCCTCGACTCGGCGAGTGCGCGAGCCACCGGCCGCACGCTGCGCGACGGCCCCGCGTGGCTGCCCGTTGATCGCGTCTTCACGATGCGCGGCTTCGGTACGGTGGTGACGGGCACGCTGCGCGGGAACGTCCTCGAAGAGGGACAGACCCTCGAGGTCTTTCCCGACCGGGCGCACGATCCCCTCGTGGCGCGCGTCCGCGGGCTCCAGGTGCACGGGGCCGCGACCAAGCGCGCGAGTCCAGGCTCGCGCTGCGCCGTCAACCTGCAGGGGGTCGAGCGGTCGCAGGTGCCGAGGGGCAGTGTGCTCGCGGAGCCCGGGCGCGTGGGCTACCGCCCGCGGCTCGAGGTCGAGCTGCAGCTGCTGCCGGCGGCGCCCGCACTCGCCTCGGGCGCGACGCTGACCGTGCACATCGGCACTGCCGAGCGCCTGGGGCGTGTGCGCCTGCTCGATCGCCCCCGGCTCGAGCCCGGAGAGAGCGCCTTTGCCGAGCTGCGCTTCGAGATTCCGATCGTGGCCGTCGAGGGCGATCGCTTCATCGTGCGCGGCTTCAGCCGGCTCGAGAATGCCGGCTGGACCATCGGGGGGGGGCGGATCCTCGACGTCGCACCGCACCGCCGGCAGCGACGTGGAGAGCGGGTCCGCGACCTGGGCGAGATTGCGTCGGGCTCGGCCGTCGAGGCGCTGGCCGTGCGGCTGCGGCGCGCGGGACCCGCCGGCATCCGGGAGCGGGACCTGCGGCGCTCCGTTCGCACGCTGGAGGCGATCCCCGGGGTCCGCATCGGCTCGGACCTGTGGCTCGACAGGGAGATCTTCGACGAGATCGTCGACGACGTGCGGCGGGCCGTCGAGGTCCATCACCGCGACCACCCCGAAGACGCCTGGGTGGGACTGGCGCAGATCTCGCGCATCGTCGGAGGACGGCTCCCGGACGAGACGATCCGCGCGGCGCTCGACCAGGCGGTGTCGGGCGGAGCTCTCGAGGCCGAGTCGAGCGGCGTCCGCGTTCCCGGACATACGCCGCGGGCGGGCGATCCCGCGCTCTCGGCGGCGCTCGAGCGAGCCATCGTGGCGGGAGGTCTCGGCCCCCCGCTGCTGGATCACCTGACGCG
>JBHHYV010000050.1:0-23463 GCA_046757685.1 Myxococcota bacterium | reverse complement strand
GGCAGCCGCGACGTAGAGATCGTGATCGACCGGGTGGTGCCCTGATCCACGCCGTCCGCCGCGGGCCTGGGGCCTGTGCGGAGCCGATTCGGGGCCGCCCCCGCGAAGAGTGGGGCCGGACACGAAGATCTCCCTTCCCGCGCGCCCCGAACGGCGGTAGGATAGGTGCAGATACTTTCTGTCGAGGGCCGGGGCTCAGGGAGGTCGTGGGGGGTGCCCACCTCGCTGGAGGGGAACATGGCGGCAAGGCGGATCCGAGCCTGGGCTCTCCTTGGGGGACTCAGCGCGGCTTGGCTCGCCGCGCCCGCGCGGGCGCTTCCGATCTCGCTCACCTTCGACCCGTCCGGAGGGGCGATCTCGTCGGCGGAGCAGGCGGTCTGGAGCCAGGCGGCCAGCGCGTGGGGAGCAGTCCTCAGCTCCCCCGATCCCGTCGGCATCACGGTCCGGAAGGCCACCCTCACGGGCGGCCTGCTGGGCCTGGCGAGCGGGTTCACCGTGGGCGGGAATGGACTGCCCGTGGGGGGAACCGTCGAGTTCGAGTCATCGATCGCGTTCTTCGTCGATCCGACCCCGGGCGACTCGAGCGAGTTCAACGCCGTCACCCCGACGTTCCTGCAGGCGCAGCCCTCCGGCCCGGCGGCGGGCGCCTTCGACCTGCTGACGGTCGCGCTTCACGAGGTGGGCCACATCCTGGGCTTCACCTGCAACTACGCGAGCTTCTGCGCGAACGTCACCCAGCCTCCCGCGCCTGAGACCCTCCGCGACGTGTATGCGTTCAGCTCCGCACCGACCCTCGGGAGCTATAGCCCTTCGGCCACCTTCTCGAATGGAGCGGTCTATCTGATCGACCCCTCGCTCGAGGAGGAAGCCCACAAGGTCGGCGGCCTGCCCTCGCACCTCGACGACGTCGGCGGCCCCGGACTCTTCGCGGCCTTCTTTCCCGAGGACCTGATGAACAAGGGGACTGGATTCGGAGAGCGCCGGCTGATCACGGACGTCGATCTCGACATCCTGAGAGACGCGCACGGCTTCACGATCGTCCCCGAGCCGACGTCCGCCGTGCTCCTGCTCGGTGGGCTCGCGGGCCTGTCGGCCCTGCGCCGCCGCCGCGACGCGAGGACCGCCCGCCAGGCCTAACGCCGCGAGCCCTCTCCGCCGCCTTGGTGCGGCCGCGACCGACCTCCGGGAGCCCCTCCATCCGGGGGGTGTGCATGACGCCGGTCATACGCCCGCGCCCTCCGGACTCGTAGGCTCCACGGGGAGTTCACGCGAGGAGCGGTATGGGCGATGCGACCTACGACGCCGTGATCATCGGGGCGGGTCACAACGGGCTCGCGCTGGGGAGCTATCTCGCGCGGTCGGGATGGGAGGTCGCGATCTTCGAACAGCGGGCCGAGGAGGGGGGAGGCCTGTGCACCGAAGAGCTCACGCGGCCGGGCTTCCTGCACAACGTGCACTGCAACTACCACACGCTGGTGGGGGTGTGCCCGGTGTACGACGACCTGGAGCTCGAGAAGCACGGGCTGCGCTACGTGCGACCCGAGGTGCAGATGGCCTCCGTCTTCGGGGATGGCACGGCGCTGACGGTGCACACCGACCTCGACCGCACCTGTGCCTCGATCGAGCGCTTCTCGCGCAAGGACGCCGATACCTTCCGCCGTCTCTACGAGGAGACCAAGGGCTACCTCGACATGATCCTGCGCACCCTCATGTACTCGCCGCCGATCTCGATGAAGGACATCACCCGGGCCCTCGTCGCCTGGGGGGTCGAGAAGAAGGCGGAGTTCCTGAGCGTGCACCTGCGGCGCATCAGCATCGACCAGTTCCTGGACCAGCACTTCGAGAACCCGCGGGTCAAGGCCCACCTGGCGTTTCATGCCGCGGTGGCGGGCTACGCAACCGACCGCAAGGGCCTGGCCGTGTCGTTCCCCCTGCTCGTGGGCAAGATCGACAACTGGCACGTGTGCGTGGGGGGATCGCACGCCCTCGCGCACTGCCTCTGGGAGGCCTTCGGCCAGGCGGGCGGTCGCGTCTTCCTCAAGCACGGCGTGCGGCGAATCCTGACCCGCGACGGCCAGGCGGCGGGAGTGGAGCTCGACGATGGCAGCGTCGTGCGCGCCCGGCGGCTGATTGCGAGCTCGATCAACCTCGAGCAGACCTTCGGCAAGCTGCTGCGGCCGAGCGACCTGCCGGCCGGCTTCGGAGCCGAGGTCGAGCGCTCCCCCCACATGGACTGGTCCTACTTCAGCGTCCACCTGGCCCTGGACCGCCCGCCGGAGTACGCCGCGGCGGACTTCGACCCCGACGTGAACCGCGCCTGGGTCGTGAACGTCGGCTACGAGAGCCCCGCCGACCTGGACCGTCACTGGCAGGAGGTGCGCGCCGGTCAGCTGCCCGATCCCCGCCCCAACTGTGCCGTGAACTCGCTCTACGATCCCACCGATGCGCCGGCGGGCGGCTACACCGGGCTGATCCGGCAGTTCGCGCCCTACGCGCTGGCCGAGGGTGGAGCCGCGGCCTGGGACCGGAACGCGCGAGACTACGGGCGCCGCTGCATCGAGCGCTGGCGCGAGGCCGCGCCCAACCTGACCGAGGACGCGATCCTGGGATGGGCGACCTATACGCCCCTCGACATCGAGCGCAGGATTCCCAACATGGTCCGCGGCGACTGGATGGGCGGCCTGATCGATCTCGACAACATGCTCGATCGACGTCCCACCCCCGCCCTCGCCCAGTACCGCACACCCGTCCAGAACCTCTATATGTGCGGCGCGACCCAGCATCCGCATGGCTTCGTCACCTTCGCGCCCGCCTACAATGCGCTCGCGATCATCGCCGAGGACCATGGTCTCGAGCGATGGTGGATGTAGACCGATGCGGACGGAGCCGGTTCCCGTACGCCTGGGCGATCGGGCCACGAGCGGCCTGGCACGGATCGTCCAGCAGTACCTGGAGCAGGACCAGGCCGAGCTGGAGAGCAAGCGCAAGCGTGCCGCGCGCCTGCTGGGCCGGGTCGCGATGATCGCCTGCGACCAGGAAGTCCGCATCACGCTCGACTTCCGTGGAGACGAGATCGTCATCTTCGACGGCGAGTCCGCGCCGATCGACGCCTCGATCGCCGGACCCTACCGCTCGCTCCTGCGCCTGATCCAGGGCCGGGCGAACCCGCTCGTCGAACACCTGCGCGGCCGCCTGCGCGTTCGCTCGCGACCGCGGCGGCTGCTCTTGCCATTGCGACTTCATCGACTCATGAAGCTCGCCGGGGAGGAGGATCATGCCCGACGCTCGCTATGACGCGGTGATCGTCGGGGGTGGCCACAACGGCCTGTGCGCCGCGGCCTACCTCGCGCGTGCCGGACAGAGGGTGGGCGTCTTCGAGAGCCGCCACGAAGAGGCCGGCGCCGTCCACAGCTCGGAGGCCACGGTCCCGGGCTTCTGGCACAACCTCCATGCCCAGTACATGGAGTTCATCGACTACATGCCCTTCTACCACGACTTCGATCTCGAGAGCTTCGGGGCGCGCATGATCAAGCCGGAGTGCCAGGTGGGGATCGCCTTCGAGGATGGCCGGCCTCCGATCCTGATCTACACCCCCGAGCTCGAGGCCCGCACCCACCGGACGATCGCGCGCTACTCCAAGACCGATGCGGACCTCTTCAACGAGATCCGCCGCAAGGTCATGGCCCGGGACCGGCAGATCGCCGCCCTCCTCTATACACCCAGGGACGCCGACCGCGTGCGCCAGGACCTGCTCGACCTGTGGACGGACCTCGGATTCTCGTCCGAGGATCTCGGGAAGACGCCCAAGGAGCTGATCGACGCCTGCTTCGAGTCCGACGAGCTGCGGACCGTGCTCTACCGGCAGTGCCTGGAGTGGGGAGCCGACCCTCACACTGCGACCGGACTCGCGTTCGTGATCAGCGTGATCTGGCTCTGCGGCATCCACTACCTGGCGGTGGGAGGCACGCACATGCTGGGCCATGCGATGGCGGGCGCGTGCCTCCACGAGGGCGTCGACCTGCGCTACAACCGCCGGGTCCGCCGCATCCTCACGCGCCCGGACCGGGTCCACGGCATCGAGCTTGCGGACGGCAGCCGGGTCGAAGCCGAGATCGTGGTCTCGAACCTCGACATCCGGACGACCTTCCTCGACCTGGTGGGTCGCGACCAGTGCACGCCGGGCATGCTCGCGCTCGTCGACGGCTGGCGCTTCGGTCCCGAGCACTGCCTGGGCACGCCCTCCTTCGCGCTTCGAGAAGCCCCCCACTACCGGTCGGCGCGCCATGAGCCGGACCTGGACCGATGCTTCTACACGATCGTCGGCTACGAGAACGCACAGCAGGTCTCGGACTACATCCTCGAGGCCTTCGGGGGACGGCCCCCCAGCCTTCCCGCGGCGGGAACCTGGGTCAACACGCTGTGGGATCCCAGCCAGGCGCCCGACGGTCGGCACGCCATGAACGGCTGGTTCTTCTTTCCGCGCGCCTCCGACCTGTCGGAGGCGGAGTGGGACGACGTCCGCAGCGGCTACAACGAGCGCTTCCTGCGGCTCTGGGAGCGCTACGCGCCCAACATGACGCGCGCGAACGTGATCGCCGATGCGCTCTACACACCGCTCGACATCGAACGCGAGATGGGAATGCCCGAGGGCGACTTCGGCCACGGACGGCCCAAGCAGATGACCGCGCTCGCCATGGGCGAGACGCCGAGCGCGATCGGCCGCAGCGAGCTCGAGGGCCTCTACACCTGCGCCGGGAATGGCGCCAGCGCCGCTCCCGGGTACTCCGTGTTCAAGAGGATCGCCGAGGATCGCGGGCTTCCAAAGGTCTGGGAGCGCGAGGATCGGATCTACTGAGGACGGATCTCGGATGCCGGACATCTACACCCCAGCCTGGTACGACGCGCTGCAGGAGCTCCTGAACGGCAACCCCGAGGTCGCCAAGAACGCGCCCGCAGGATGCTACCGGATGCTGGCCGAGATTCGCGGGGACGGGAGCTCTCCCTATGTTCCCGACGGTACGCGCCTGTTCTTCGCCGTCGAGCTCGAGGACGGGCGCTGCACCCGCTACGACGAGCTCAGCGAGGCGCCCCCCCGCAAGGACTTCGACTTCATCTTCGAGTTTCCGGCCTCCGTCTTCGAGGGAGTCGCGGCGGCGCAGGTCGACCCGATCGAAGCGGGGCTCCGGGGAACGATCCGCATCACGGGAGACATGCGGGTGCTGATCCGCCACGCCGATCTCGTAAACGTGCTGCACGATATCTACGCCCGCGAGGTCGAGACCGACTGGCCGAAGGGGAGACCCCCTTATGACGACTGATCCCGAGCCCCTCTTCGCGCTCGACCGGCGAGCGTTCCTGAAGCAGAGCGGAGGACTGCTCCTCTCACTCAGCCTGCTCCGGCTGCTCCCCGCCCGGAGCGCGCAGGCCGCGACCGCCGCCGATGCATACCACTCGTGGCAGGACGTCTACCGCGACCGCTGGAAGTGGGACCGTGTGGTCCACACCTCCCACGCGCGGGCGAACTGCATCTCGGCGTGCTCGTGGAACGTATTCGTGAAGGACGGGATCGCCTGGCGCGAGGAGCAGAACGCGATCTATGACGCCTCCGAGCCCGGAGTTCCCGACTTCAACCCGCGGGGCTGCCAGAAGGGCGGCTGCTTCACCAGCCTGATGTACGAGCCGTCGCGAATCCTGCACCCGCTCAAGCGGATCGGCGAGAGGGGATCGAGGCGCTGGCGGCGGATCTCGTGGGACCAGGCGCTGACCGAGCTCTCCGACGCAATCCTCGACGCCGCAACGCAGGAGGGGACCGACTCGGTCGTCTACGACCACGGGACCACGAACATCGACTTCGGAGCGGACACCGCCAGCGAGATGCGCTTCTTCCAGGCGCTCAACTCCACCAGCATCGACTCGTGGGCCGGGGTCGGCGACATGCCGGCGGGTGCGGCCCAGACGTGGGGAATGTACAACGTCGAGGGCACGTCGGACGACTGGTTCAAGTCGGACTTCATCATCGTCTGGGTCGGGAACCCGGCCTACACACGGATCCCCGACGTCCACTTCATGCACGAGGCCCGCTACCGCGGGGCGAAGCTCGTGGTGATCGCCCCCGACTACAACCCCAGCGCCCCACACGCCGACTACTGGCTCAATCCCAGGATCGGAAGCGATGCGGCGCTCGCGCTGGCCATGGCACAGGTGATCCTGTCGGAGAACCTGTACCAGGCCGACTACGTGCGAGAGCAGACCGACCTGCCGATCCTGGTCCGCGAAGATACGGGCCGCTACCTGCGCGCGGCGGACCTGCACCGCTTCGGCGGCGAGAAGGACCTCTACTTCTGGGACTCTGCCACGAACGCCCTCGCCGAGGTGCCCGGGTGCGAGGGCGAAGGCTCGGACTCCCTCGCGCTGGGCGCGATCCGACCCGCGCTCGAGGGCCACTACCGGGTGACGGGGCTGGACGGGAACGAGATCGCGGTACGGCCGCTGCTCGAGGTCCTGCGCGAGCACCTCGACACCCGCTACACGCCCGAGCGCGCGTCGCAGGTCACCGGAATCGGCGCCGGCACGATCCGGCGCATCGCGCGCGAGCTCGCCGCGGCGGGCAGCGCCATGATCTTCTCGTCGTGGGGCTCGTGCAAGCACTACCACAGCGACCTGAACCAGCGGGCCGAGATCCTGCTGATGGCGCTGACCGGCAACCAGGGCAAGAGCGGCGGGGGCCTGCGAGTCGCATCGTGGTGGCGGGTCGAGGGCTTCCACGAGTTCGGGCGGGGTGCGCGCGACTTCCCCCTCTCGGTCCAGGCCAAGATGCTGTGGCGCCGCTACGTCACCGGCCTGGGCTGGCGCGGCATGGCGAAGATCTCGCAGGATCTGCTCAGCGAGCTGAACCTCACCCCGCTGATGCCCTTCCTCTATGCCCATGCCGGCTACGCCGAGGTCTGGGACCGACCCGAGTTCCAGGACCCCGCCGTGCCGAGAGCCACCGCCGAGTACATGAGGGAGGCGGTGGACAAGGGCTGGATCCCGATCCGCCCGCGACCCGGCCACGAGCCCAGGGTGTTCGTGTTCACGGGCTCCAACCCGCTGCGCCGCTGGCCCGCACCCCAGATCGCCAAGAAGGTCCTGTGGCCCAAGCTCCGGATGATCGTCGACGTGAACTTCAAGTTCGGGACCTCGGGCCTCAACGCGGACCTGATCCTGCCGACCTCGGGCTACTACGAGCGCGACTCGATCAAGTACTCCCAGGCCTACATTCCCTACCTGGTGCTCTGCGAGAAGGCGATCGAACCGCTCGGGGAGTCGAAGCCCGAGTGGGAAATCTTCGGCCTGCTCGCGCGCAGGCTCCAGGAACGCGCCAAGGAGCGGGGGATCAGCAGCGTCCAGGACTCCCACGGGCGCAAGGTCGACCTGTCGCAGATCTACGAGCGCTGGAGCCACGGCCGGAAGTTCCACGAGAATGATTCGAAGCCCGCCCTCGACTACATCCTGAAGAACACACTCACGACGGGTAAGAAAGGCTGGGAAGAGGGGCTGAAGACCGGAATGCTCCCCGTCCTCGTATCCGACGGAGGTCCCGACGGGCTCTACGCGGTCGCGACCGACTTCCAGCCGGGAAAGACGCTCTACCCCCACGCACGCTTCGTCGAGGGCAAGGAGGCCTGGCCCACGTTCTCGGGGCGCCAGCAGTTCCTGATCGAGCATCCCTGGTTCGAGGAGGTCGGTGAGACGCTCCCGCTGTGGAAGGCCCCGCCCCGGGCCGGGGGGCCCTACCCGCTCCGCCTGACGGGGGGCCATACGCGCTGGTCGATCCACGCGACCTGGCGGGACTCGGAGACCATGCTGCGCCTGCAGCGCGGCGAGCCGAGCGTCTGGGTCTCCACGGTCGACGCCCGAAAGCGTCGGGTGAGCGATGGCGACCGCATCCGGATCTTCAACGACGTCGGCTCGTTCGAGGCGATCGCCAAGGTCGCTCCCGGCGTCCAGCCGGGGCAGGCCATCATCTACCACGCCTGGGAGCCCTACCAGTTCGCGGGGTCCAGGGGACAGCAGGAGCCGGTTCCCGCGCCCTGGAAGGCGCTGCATCTCGCCGCGGGCTACGGGCAGATCCACTACAAGCCGATCTACCTGGCTCCGGGCCACAGCCCCCGCGCCCAGACGGTCGATTTCGCAAGGGTCTGAGTGGCCGGGGCGGCCGGCATCCCCGGGGCCGTACCCGGCTCGCAGCCGGCTGGTGCGTCCGACGAGCGGCTCTCCGTCGAGCAGATCCTCAGCTACTCCCTGCCCGCGCTCGGCATGCCCCTGGTCCTGGTCAGCGTCGCCATCTACCTGCCCAACTTCTACACCGACGAGCTGGGGGTGACCGCCGGGATGCTGAGCTGGGTGTTCCTGCTCGGCCGCGTGTGGGATGCCGTGACCGATCCGATCATGGGCCATCTCTCGGATCACACCCACTCGCGCTTCGGACGCCGGCGTCCCTACTTCCTGCTGAGCGCCCTGCCCATCTGGGCGGTGTTCTACCTGATCTGGTCGCCCAGCCCCTCGCTCTCGCAGACCGCCACCTTCGTCCACCTGCTGGTCTGCTACCTGGCCCTCTACACGGCGTGGACGATCTTCTCGATCCCCTACCTCTCGCTCGGCATGGAGCTGACACCCGCCTACCACGAACGGACCCGACTCTTCGGCGGACGGCAGGCGTTCTTCATCGCGGGAACGGCGCTCGGGATGATGGCTCCGACCTTCTTCGCGCGCGCGTTCGGCGGCAAGCAGGTCGGCTATCCGCGGATGGCCCTGGTGGTCGGCGGGTTGGCCGCCATCCTGATCGGAGTCGCCTTCGTGCGCATCCGGGAGCGTCCCGGGCTCGTCCGCAGCCAGTCTCTGGGCTTCTTCGAGGGGCTGCGGGTCACGTTCCGCAACCGCTCCTTCGTGGTGCTGCTCTTCGTCTACCTCTTCAGCCTGGTGGGCGCGAGCTTCATCGCGCCCCTCTCGCTCTACATGGCAAAGTACGTGATCCGAGCCGAGTGGGTGATGGAGTACGTGCTGCTGGCCTACCTGGCGGGATCACTGGTCTCGATTCCGCTCTGGATGCGACTCTCCAAGCGAATCGGCAAGAACCGGACGTGGACCGCGGCGCTGCTCTTGGCGATCGTCGGATACACCCTCTCCTACAGCTACCACGAGGGCACCTGGGTGCGCTGGATCGTCCTGGCGGTGGTGGTCGGAGCCGCGTCGGGCTGCACGCAGATGCTCGGACCGGCGCTGTCCGCAGACGTGATCGACTCTGACGAGCTCGAGACGGGCCACCGCCGGGAGGGGGCGTTCGTCGGGGTCTGGTCCTTCATCGACAAGGCGGCGATCGGGCTCGCGGTCTTCCTGGGCCTGCAGGGTCTCGAAGCGATCGGCTACCGCCCCAACGTCGAGCAGACCCCGACAGTGATCATGGGAATGAAGCTGCTCTACTGCGTGCTCCCGGCGGCGTTCCACATCGTCGCACTGCTGATCTTCCAGCGCTTTCCGATCACCCCCGAGGTACACGCCCGGATTCGAGCCCAGCTCGACGCGCGCCGGACGGCGTCGGCCGCAGTCGCTCCCGCCCGCTCGAGCCGCTAGGACCCGAGCTCAGCCGACCTTCTCGACGTCGATTCGCACCCCCCGGTCCGCGGGGATCGGCTGCCACGAGAGCGGCCGGTAGTTCAGGTGGCCATAGCCCGCAGCGAAGCCCAGGTGCTTGACGTGGCCCGCCTCGAGATCGGCCTGCCCGTACCATCCCTCGTGCATGTAGGGCTCGAACCCGTTGTAGACGATCACCTGGCCGGGCCTGCAGCTCGGCGTGATCTTGGCCTTGATCAGGCAGGAGCCCTGGTTGCTCACGAGGCGGACCTGCTCCCCGTTCTCGATTCCCAGCTCGCTCGCATCGCGGTCGTTCAAGAACGCGAAGGGCTCGCCGCGATGGGTGTTGAGGAGCAGGTCGCTCCCCATGTTCATCGAGTGGATGCTCCAGCGGTTGTGCCCGCTCGTCATCTGGAAGCGGCGGCCCCGACCGCCATGGGGTGGGGGCTCCTTGTGAGTGGGCAGCTCCTCTCCCGCTTCGAGGAACCAGTCGTGGTCGATGTAGTACTGGGCCCGCCGCACCAGGGTGTCGTAGGGAAGCTTGTCCTCCGTGTGCCAGCGCAGGGGGTTGTGCACCTCGTCGGGGAGGATCGTCGAGGCCTGGGACTCGCCGTGCCCGACCATGCCCCAGCCCGTGTAGCGCACGGCGCCCTTCTGGCGCAGCGTCTCCAGGGTGGTGCCCTTCGGCAGCACCCCGTAGACGGCGGTGTCGCGGACCGCCTCGTCGAAACGCTTCTCCTCGTCGCGAAGCGCCCCCTTGAAGGTGAGCTGGTCGACGACTCCCTGCAGGGGGACCTGCTTGCCGTTCTGCTCGAACGAGGTCATGCCCCGTGCCGCGGCCCGCTCCTCGATCTTCTCGAGCAGCCGCAGACCGATCTCGGCGTCGGGGAGGGAGTCGCCCAGGGGCTCGGTGGCACGATCGCAGAGCACGTAGTTCAAGTGATGGACCGAGGGCATGCTCACGCCGAGCTTCTCGTAGTGCTGCGCGGCGGGCAGGATGTAGTCCGAGTAGAGGCCGGTCGTCGTGATCCGGTAATCGACGGAGACGATCATCTCGAGCTTCGGCCACAGGTGCTCGAGGAGCAGCTTCTGTCCCCCGCGCTGGCGCCGCAGGATGTTCCCGCCGGACTCGAAGAGCACCTTCGGCTCGATGTCCCGGTAGGCCGACGAGTAGCGGGGATCCCACCAGCCCTTCTCGATCGCCTCCTCGATGTACTCGCCCAGGCTCTGCTTCATGCTGGGATCGTTGTTCTCGGGGTCGTTCCAGCGATCGCGGTAGCCGAACTGGTAGTACCAGGCGAAGGCGGGCGGCATCGGAAAGCCCATGCCGCCGAGCTCGGCCGCGACGCGTGCCAGCCGGTTCTCGGCCATCTCCGCCGTCAGCGTCGGATCGTCTCGGGCCATGAGCTGGCGCATCGCGATCATGCCGGCGATCAGCTTCTGCGCGGCCTCCTGACCCGGGCCCTCCTTCTGGCCCATGAAGGCCTCACCGTCATACCCCATGACGGCCCACGAGCGGGTGCCGGTTCCCCTCTTGCCCCAGTTCCCGGTGAGCCCGAGCAGGAGCGCCATCGCGCGCTCCATCAGGTCCCCGTGGTAGTACTTCCCGGAGTTCCAGCCGATGAAGATCTTGGTCTTGCGGGTCGCCACCTTGCGCGCCAGCTTGCGGATGTTGTCGGGGTGGATCTCGCAGATCTCTCCGGCGCGCTCGGGCGTGTAGGCCTCCAGGTGCCGGCGCAGCTTGGCCATCACGGGCTCCACCTCCACGCTCGATCCGTCCTCGAGCGTGACCCGGTAGCTGCCCTCCAGTGCGGGATCCACGCCCGCGAGCGCCAGTGTCCCCCGCGGAGCGCGGGCCAGCGTACCGGTGCACGTATCCCACCAGAAGAACTGGTCGTCCAGACCCCCGGCGAGCACCTCGCTCTCGCGCAGGAAGCGCTGGTTGTCGCGACGAATCAGGAGCGGAAGATCGGTCTGCTCCTGCACGAAGGTCCGGTCGATGAGCCCCGCGTCGAGGATCACCTTGCACATCGACAGCGCGAGGGCGGCATCGGTGGCGATCCGGATCGGCTGGTGGTAGTCCGCGTGCACGGCGGAGGGGCTGAAGTCGGGCGCGATCGTGACGATCTCGCCGCCGTTGTAGCGGGACTCGGCGAGGTAGTGGACCCAGTGGATGTTGGTGTAGATGGGATTCGCGTGCCAGATCAGGGTCAGGTCGGCCAGGAACCAGTCGTCCATGGTCGACACGGGGTTGTAGAGGCCCCAGGTCAGGTGCCAGCCGGGGCTGAAGTCCTGGAACTCCGCGTTGCCATCGGTCGTGGGCAGGCCCAGCGCATCCGAGAAGAGGCGCGCCGGCGCGGCCCCGGGCTCGGGCGTGAAGAGGCTGAGAATCGACTCGGGACCGGGATCCTGGAGCGCGTCCAGGATGGCGTCGGCGATCTCCCCGAGCGCCTGGTCCCAGGAGACCGGCTCGAAGCGGCCCTCGCCGCGCTCGCCCACGCGCTTGAGCGGCTGCGTCACGCGGTCTTCGGCATAGAGACCGCGACTCCAGCAGGCGCCCTTCTGGCAGCCCATCGGGTTCATGTCGGGGATGCCCGCCTCGACCGGGGAGAGCGTCCCCGACTGCTCCTCGCGCACGACCTTTCCGTCCTTCGAGAACACCCGCCAGGGACACCCTCCCGGGTAGCAGTCCACGGAGTGGCTGCCCCAGGTGACCCGGTCCCAGGTCCAGCGTCGGCGGTAGCGGTCTGCCCAGGCCCCTTGAACGAGCGACATGCGGAGCTCCCCCGTGTGGTTGCCCTCTATGTGCCGAAGGGACCGGCCTGCCCGGTATGACCGCGGTCATGGCGCGGGCGCCCCCGCCGGGAGGACGCTCCAAGGAGAGTCTCCTCCCGGGAGGTAGCCATGGCCCTCGAAGCTCCGATCGATCCCTCGACCCCGTCCCCCGGTCTCGACTCCCTCTGGCGCTATCCGCTGGTCGAGGCGCTCTTCAAGCGGCGCACTCGGCGGGTGGCCCTGGGAACCGAGGTTCCGGGCGGACCCACCGCCTACCGCTCCAGCTCGCCGCCCGTACCTCTCGGGGAGCTCGAGGAGGCGATCCTGGTGCAGGCCGCGACCGGGCTCACCGGCTTCAACCTGAGCGACCTGCCCTTCTGCGACGGCGAGGGACGAGACGCCGGCGGAAACACCATGATCCAGTTCTCGGGGCGGAGCTGGGCGAGCCCCTGCGGCTCGCACGACACGGAGCTCTTCTTCTGGAACGACGATGGGACCTACGTCATGAAGCTCCACGACGTGCTCCCCGAGCGCATGCAGGAGTTCGCGTCGGCCGACGATCGCTCCCGGATCCTCAGCCTGCATCGCAAGCACGCCGTCAAGCTCTTCGATGGACGGCCCCAGTATCCCCACACCTATCCGACGATGCTGCCCTTCAACATTCCCACCTCGGACGTTCCGGGCTCGACGATCTTCCTGCCGATCGCCGACACGACCTTCGAGCTGATCAACGTCCTGCTGCTCATGTGCGGGTGGCCCGACGGCGGCGTCACCGTCGTCGATCCCGAGAACGGCAACCGGCCCGCGGGCTGCGAGCGCTGGATCCGCGAGGGCCTGCTCGATCGCCTGAACACCGCGCCGCTCAGCTACTTCGGAAACGTCAGCCTGATCGAGTCGGGCTTCATCATCCAGAACCTGCTGCTGGCGATCCAGGCGATGGGTCTCGGAGGCTGGCCGCACGCGCACCCCGTGGCGCCCGTGCTGCTGGGAGGCACGCCGCTGGCCAAGGGGCTCGGCTTCCGCTTCATGACCGGAACCGGGGGATCCAGCGCCGGGATGCCTGCACCCGTGGGGCTCGACGGAGTTCTCGAGCCCTACTGTCCCCCCTACTACCCCAACATGGACGCCGCCGTCGATGCGGTCGTGGAGGGGAAGTTCGGAGAGGGCGGGCTCTACGACCCGAAGGGCGCCGACCGCGGTCCCTTCCTGCACCACGGAGAGGTCGTCGCCGAGGTGCCGCGCTACAGCGATGCGCTCGTGCAGTGCGTCAAGGACATCTGCAACTACATCTATGACACCTACGGCCGGTTCCCCTCGCATGTCGATCCGATCGTGACCTCGGGCACCTGGGTCCAGGCGCATCACCTGGACCTGGAGTTCTACGATCGCTTCTACAAGGAAGGTGCCTACACCGAGACCCAGCGGGACCACATGCGACTCTGGCACGCGGGCGAGACCGCCTGAGCGAGCGAGAGGCTCGCGCCGTGCGTGTCGTCAGTGGGGCCGGAGAGTTCGAGATCCGCGTGGAGCGCCTCGAGGTTCGCGACGGAGCGGTGGTCATGGTCGGCAAGATGGGGATCTGGGAGTCCGAGACCTTCATCGAGGACGGCGACGTCGGGCAGCTGCTCCGCCTGGCGCTGCGCCCCTCGCTGATGGGCTGGGCCCTCGCGCGTCCCTTCGCCGTGATCTGGAAGCGCCTGACCGCGCGACGCCGCGCGAGCCCTCGCTCGGGATAGGAGCCCACCACGGACTGCGACCCGGCCGTGGCGGGGGTCGGATCCCGCCGGCGCTCGTGGGGATCCCTGGCCCTCGCCGCCCCGCCGCACCTGGGCGCCGGCCTGCCGACGCCTTAGGATCTCGGCTCGATGGCCCCGGCCCGACGTCCCCAGTCCGCCTACCCGGCGCGAGTCCCGGAGTTCGTCGAGCTCTGGACCCGCAAGACCTTCGGTGTCACCGCGGCCATGGCGTTCGCGGTCACGGGTGCGCTCGCGCTCACCTGGCCCGCGGTCCTGTGGAGCTGGCTGATCTTCGTGCCCCTCACCCTCATCGGGCTCGCGGACATGGCCCAGAAGTCGCACAGCATCCGCCGCAACTTTCCCGTGATCGGCCATCTGCGATACCTGCTCGAGATGATCCGACCCGAGATTCGCCAGTACTTCGTCGAGTCCGACTCCGAGGAGAACCCGATCAGCCGCGAGAAGCGCTCGATCGTGTACCAGCGCGCGAAGGAAGAGCTCGACACGATGCCCTTCGGAACGCGTCGCAACGTCTACGGGATCGGCTACGAGTGGATCAACCACTCGCTCTCGCCGTGCGAGCCGTCCGGGGACGAGATCCGGGTGCGGATCGGCGAGGGGAGTGCGGACGCGCCCTACGACGCCTCGCTGCTCAACATCTCGGCCATGAGCTTCGGGGCGCTCAGCCGCAACGCCATCCTGGCCCTCAACGACGCGGCACGGCGCGGCGGCTTCTACCACAACACCGGGGAGGGAGGTCTCAGCTCCTACCACCTGGCACCCGGCGGAGACCTCGTCTGGCAGATCGGGACCGGCTACTTCGGCTGCCGCAAGCCCGACGGGAGCTTCTGTCCCGACACCTTCCGCGAGCGCGCGGCCCATGCGTCGGTCCGGATGATCGAGATCAAGCTCTCGCAGGGTGCGAAGCCCGGACATGGGGGCGTGCTGCCGGGCGAGAAGGTGAGCGAGGAGATCGCAGCGATTCGCGGTGTCCCCGCCGGCGAGACCGTCATCTCCCCCCCCGCCCATAGCGCCTTCGGTTCTCCGCGGGGGCTCTTGGAGTTCATCGGCCAGCTGCGCTCGCTCTCGGGCGGCAAGCCGGTCGGCTTCAAGCTCTGCGTGGGAGACCGGCGACAGTTCCTGGCGATCTGCAAGGCGATGGTCGAGACGGGGGTCCACCCCGACTTCATCACCGTGGACGGCGCCGAGGGGGGGACCGGCGCCGCGCCGCTCGAGTTCTCGAACTCCGTCGGCATGCCGCTCCGCGACGGTCTCTCGTTCGTCCACAGCACCCTCACGGGAGCGGGCGTGCGCGAGCGCGTGCGGCTGATCGCCGCCGGAAAGATCACGACGGGCTTCCACATCCTGACCTTGCTGGCGCTGGGTGCAGACCTGTGCAACTCCGCGCGCGCGATGATGCTGGCACTCGGCTGCGTGCAGGCCCTGAAGTGTCACACCAACCAGTGCCCGACCGGAGTGGCGACCCAGGACGCGGGGCTGACGCGCGGACTCGTCGTCGAGGACAAGGCCGAGCGCGTGTGCCACTTTCATGCGAAGACCCTCGCCGCCATGCGCGACCTGCTCGGGGCGGCGGGGCTCGCCCGCCCGTCGGACCTGCGCCCGGCGCATATCTTCCGCCGGGTGTCCGCGGCAGAGAGTCGCTCGTTCGCCGATCTCTATCCCTGCCTGGAGCCGGGCTCCCTCGCCCGCGGGGAGGCTCCTCGCGACTCCCAGGCTCTCTGGGACGCCGCCGAAGCCTCGAGCTTCTAGCCCTCTGCCTCCGGCGAACGTCTCGAGTCCCTCTCGGTCGCCTTGAGGGTCAGCACCGGACAGTGCGCCAGCCGGATCACCCGCTCGGCGACGCTGCCGAGCAGGACGTGCTTGATCCCCGTATTGCCCCGGGTCCCCATCACGATCAGGTCCGCGCCGAGCTTCACCGCGAGATCGATGATCGAGAGAGCCGCGACCCGATCGCTCAGGTGGATCTCGACCGGAACTCCGGCCTCCCGAACCCGCTCCGCGGCTTCGTCGAGCCGCTGCTGGGCCGCATCCTTCACGCTCGACCAGAAGCCGGCGGGGAGGACCATCTGGTCCGGAGTCGCGACCGTGATCGGCAGGTGGTAGGCGTGCAGGAGGTGAATCTGCGCACCAAAGCGCTTGGCGAGATCTACCGCGGCGTCCATCGCGACCGACGAGTGGGACGAGAAATCCATCGGAACCAGAATCTGTCGAACCTCCATCGCCCTCCTCCCGTGGCCGCGCCTGCGTCGAGCCCACACTCTAGCCTTCCGCGCGCCGCGCGGGGGCGCGCTCGGGACGCCTCTTCGGCCCTCACCCCGGCTCGCAGCTCGTTTGACGCTCAGGTGCGAGAAGGCGCCCGGGCTCGGGCCCCGAGGCCGAGCGCGGCGATCCGGGAGCGCCAGCTCCGAGTCTCGGTTCGAAGCACCTCGTGGTTCTCGGGGGGCCACTCCTCCACGGGCTCGAAGGCCGCGGCACTCTGGCGATAGAGCTCCGGCCCGGCGTCGGAGGGATCGCCGCCGGTCGCGGCCCTGCGAGCCAGCCGCGCCAGGACGATCGCACGCTCGCAGCGTACCTCTACGAAGAAGCTGGGAATCCCGTTCTCCGCGGCCCAGCGCCGGGCCTTCTCGCGGTCCACGCGGCGCGCAAAGGTCGCGTCCAGGAAGGCCGTGCGACCGGACTCCACGACCGGACGCGCGCGCTCGAGCAGGGCGTCGTAGACCCGGTCGGTGACCTCCGGGGCGTAGGCGTCCTGCCGCCATCCGGCTCGGAGTCGCTCGGTTGCGGCCACTCCCAGCAGGCGCTTCCGGACCCGATCGGAGGAGATCACCACTCCGCCGTGCGCCTCGGCGAGCGCCTCGGCGACGCGGCTCTTCCCGGTACCGATCACGCCCCCGACGAGCACCAGACGCCCCGAAGAGCGCGGCCGGAGCAGTCGCTCCGTGAGCTCGAGATGCCGGAGCACGCTCCCCGCCGCGCGCCGCGCCTGGTCTCGCTCGATCGCGGGATCGCGCGCGGCGATCGCCGCGACCTTGGCGCGCACGCCCGCCCGATAGCTCGCGAAGAAGTCGACGACGCCGTAGAGATCGAAGTCGTCCATCTCGCGCGCGTAGCGACGGAGCAGACCCTCCGCGAGCTGGGGCGCCCCGCGGTAGTGCAGGTCCATCGCCAGGAACGCTACGTCGCAGGCTGCATCGATCCGCCGCAGCGCGTCGCTGAACTCCAGGCAGTCGATGATCCAGGGTCCTCCCCCATCCCGCCCGAACCACACGTGCTCGAGGTGCAGGTCGCCGTGCCCGTCGACGGCGCGACCCGCCCGCCGCCTGCGCTCGAAACGGTCGCCGAGTCGCTCGGCGACCTCGCGGACGCGCGCCCGCGCGCGCTCCGTGAGGCCCGCCTCGCGCGCACCGAGATCCGCCCTGGCGAGCGCTCGAAAGTTGGCCTCGACCGGCTCGACACACACCTCTCGCCACTCCTCGGGAGTGAAGGGCGCTGGGACGCCGAGGCCGTGGTCCCGGTGAAAGTGCGCGATCCGCTCGGCCGTGCGCTCGATCGCCTCGCGACCCAGCTGCCGCTTCGAGAGCAACGTCAGCGCGTCGAACCCCGCGGGCAGGCGGCGCATGACCACGCAGTGCTCGGCCGGGCTTGGGCCGGGCCCGGCCGGGAGCGTCTCCGCGACCGGCCCGATTCGAGCCCCCGACTCCCCGTGCTCGAGGGGCGCGACTCCCAGGTAGACGTCGCGCGCCAGGCGCCGGTTCAGCGTCACCTCGCGCAGGCAGTCGGCATTGCGCTGCGCGCGAGAGCGAAAGCAGACGAAGTCCAGGTCCACGGGCTTGCGGAACTTGTAGACGCGCTCGCGCGTGAGGAACACGCGCGAGATATGGGTCTGGATCTCCTCGACCCCGAAGCGGGCGCTCGGATCACCCGGGTACGCTTCGGGTCGAGCCAGCGAGGTCCAGTCGATCTCGGCGGAAGCGCCCTCGTGCGAGCGAGGCTCGGCCGTATCACCCATGCTCCAGAAGCTAGCGGGCGAGCCCGGCGTCTGGATCCCTCGGCGCGGCCTCGAGCGCGCGGCGAGTTGACGGCGAGCGGCGCCCGGCCGGATGATGGCGCGCGCCCGGAACGCGCCCGGAAGGTTGGGGGTCTGCCGGGCTCCTCGATGCGGAAGGAGGCGCCGATCGCCTGCCCCGGACCCTCCGCTGGGACGCGCGAGGACTTGGACCCAGCAATCCCGATTCGGTCCGCACCCCCGACCTGGACTCCAGATCCAGCCCGGAGCGACGCGCCAGTGACGAGATTTGCGAACCAGACGAGCGGCGCCCGGCGCGGGACGAGGCCCTCGCAGGTGCGGCAGCCCGTGTCGCGCGCCTCGAGAGTGCTCGCGGGGCTGCTCTCGGCATGCGTTGGGCTCGGGGCAGGCTGCGAGCGATCGACGGACGCCCTCGAGCTGGTCGGGACGCTGGAGCGGACGCGGCTGGAGCTGACCGCGCCGGTCTCGGAACGAATCGTGGCCATCGAGGGTCCCGGCTCCCTGGACTGCAGCGAGGAGACCGCCAAGGCGATCGATGCCGAGGTGCGCCAGCTCCTGGCGGACGCCTACGCGGATGCGCTGCGCATCCTCTCCGCAGCTCGCGCCGTCCTGGACCGGGTGGCCGAAGAGCTCCTGCGCCGCGAGACGATCACCGGAGACGAGTTCCGAGCCTGGCTCCGGACCGAGCCCGGGTAGAGGCGAGGCCCCTCAGCGGGCGGACGAGCGACTGCGCCGGGCCGCGATCAGCTCGAGCGAGGCTCGAGACCCGCGACCTCGAGCGCGTGGCGTTTCGCGCGCTCGAGGTCGTAGTGGCGGCGCGTGACGATGCGCTGAGCGTAGAGACCTCCGCCGGCCTGGATGTTCGTGACGAGCTTCCAGCCGCCGTAGGCGTCGGCCGTCAGGTCGCGAATCGTGTGAAAGAGGCGGGCACGATACTCGCCATCGACGCCGTTCATGGTGGCCAGGTACTTGCGGATCAGCGGTCCGGTGTCCGGGTTCTCGAGATCGGCGACGTCGGGCGCGGTCAACACCGAGCCGCCTGCGATGTCGTGCAGGTGGCGCACCATCAGGCCGTAGTTTGCGGCGCCGTGGTACTTGCCCGCGTTCGTGAAGAGCTCGTCCGGAAACGCCGCCCCATGCGCGCCGGTCTTGCAGTGACTGAGCGCCGCCTCGAGCGCCGCGCGAACCAGCGTGGCGTGGATGATCATCTCGGCGATCTTCTCCTTGATGTGCGCCACCCCGGCCAGGCCGTTGGCCTCGGCGATCAGCTGGGCGAGCCCGACCAGCACGTCCGCCTCGTCGGCCATCCCCGAGAGCCCGCCGAGCCGCTCCCAGAGGCCCAGCGCATGCGCGAAGATCGCGGCATGAGCCGTCTCGCCATCGAGGAAGATCCGCTCGTTGGGGACGAAGACGTCCTCGAAGATCACGAAGCCTTCGGGCGAGTGCCTCCGGCTCGAGACCGGAAACGCGCGCGCGTCGGCGTGTCGCGGCGCATAGCTGGTGTTGACGATCTTGACGCCCGGGGCATTGACGGGCACCGCGCAGGCGATCGCGTAGTCGCCCTCGCCCGCCTTCATCGCCTTGGTCGGAATCGTCATCAGCTCGTGGCCCAGCGAGGCGCCGGTGATGTGGAGCTTGGCGCCCCGGATCACCACCCCGTCGGGGCTGCGCTCGACCACGCGCGTGTAGGCGTCGGGGTCGTCCTGCAGTCCGGGGGGCTTGCTGCGGTCGCCCTTGGCGTCGGTGATGCACTGCGTAATGCGCAGGTCGCGGCGCTGAACCTCCTCGACGTAGGCCTGGATCCGCTCCACGTACTCGGGATGCGTCTCGGCGAGCCGACCCGCCACCGTGGTCAGCGTCATGATCGAGGTGTAGGTGACGTGGGCGAGCATTCCCGCGCGGTGCACGAGCGGAATCCGGTCGCGCAGCTCCTGGGCCGAGCGGGGAATCTCCATCAGGGCACTTCGCGCACCGAGCTCGGGCCGGTAGAGATAGTCGTAGCCCTCCGCGACCTGGTCGACGGCGCGCCCCAGGATCGGATGCGCCGGAAGATCATCGATCCGCTGCCCCTCGAAGTAGGTGGCCCGACCATCCAGCAGCGACTTGCGGTACTCGTCCCCCGTCATCATGACGCGCGCCCTCCCCGGTGCATGCTCTGCAAGACAGTCTACCCGAGCCGCGTGCTCGGCCCGGAGCTCATCCGCCGATCCCGGGCTGCACGATCACGTGGCGCACCCCGACCCCGCGCTCGAGCGCGTCGAGGGCCGCGGCCGCGCGTTCCAGCGGAAGCTCCTCGCTCACCAGCGGGTCCAGGCGCAGGTCTCCCTTCTGGACCCACTCGAGGAGCCGGGGAATGTCGCGGTGGGGATGGGCGCTTCCGTAGACGCAGCCCCGGATGCGCCGCTCCTGGAAGAAGCCGCTGACGCGGAGCGACACGCGCTCGCGCGCGGCGGGCATGCCGATCACGACGGCGACCCCCCCGGGCCTCAGGATCGCCCAGGCCGTCTCGATGGTGTCGGTGCGTCCGATGGCCTCGATCGCCACGTGAACCCCGAGCCGCTCGATCGCGCGCAGCTGCTTCGGAACGTCCTCGCGCGCGTCGACGGTATGGGTGGCTCCGAGCTCTCGCGCGAGGGAGAGCTTGGTCGGGTCGATGTCGATCGCGATCCGCGTCGTCGCGCCGCCGATGCGGGCGCCCTGTAGCGCCGCCAGCCCCACGCCCCCGCAGCCGATGACCGCGACGCTCATCCCCGCCTCGAGGCCCGCCGTATTCAGCGCGGCGCCGACCCCGGTCATCACCCCGCAGCCGAGCAGGCAGGCGCGCGAGAGAGGTACGGACTCCGGGACCGGGATGCAGGCACGCGCCGAGACGACCGCCTGCTCCGCGAAGGAGGCGACGCCGCAGAGCTGGTAGACCGGCTCGCCGTCGAGGCGCAGCCGGGTGGTGCCGTCGAGCATCGTCGAGTTCAGCATTCCCGGCATCATCTGGACACAGAACTGGGGGCGACCCTCGCGGCAGAAGAGGCACTCGCCACACTCGGGAGAGAGCGACACCACGACGCGGTCTCCGGGTCGAGGGGTGCGCACCCCCTCACCCACCTCCTCGACGATCCCCGCCGCCTCGTGCCCCAGCACGACGGGAAGGGGCGAGCGCAGCGTGGCCCGAGCCACCGAGAGATCGCTGCGGCAGATCCCGCTCGCCGCGACGCGGATTCGCGCCTCCCCCGGCTGGGGACCCTGGAGCTCGAGCTCGCGGATCTCGACCGGTCGATTCGTCTCGAAGAGCACTGCGGCCCGCATGCGCCTGCTCCTACCTGGCCCGACCTCGGGCGGGCCCCCGCGCCCGGCTCGGCCGCGTCGGGCCCCGGCGCCCGCCGGGCCGGGGATCCGCCCCCTGGCCCAGCCGCTCCTGCAGTGCCGTGGGCACCGTGCCCAGGATCAGGAAGCGCGCGGCCCGAGGACCGTCGTTGTACCAGGCATGGGGAATCGTGGCCTTGAAGTGCAGCGTGTCGCCGAGACGCAGCCGATGCTGCCGATCCCCCACCCGGAAGGTCACCTCTCCCCGCTCGCAGAGCACCAGCGCCTCGCCGCGGTAGGCCAGGACCCCGCGGCCGCTTCCGTAGCCGGGCTGGACCTCGACCCGCCAGAGCTCGAGCTCGCCCTCTGCCAGATCCGCCGAGAGCCGCTCCACCACCATGCGACTCGGGCTGCCCACCGCCTGACGCTCCCGGCGCGTCCGGTGCACCGCCTCGGTCGCCGGGGGGCCCGAGCTGACGAACTCGCTCGCGCTGCGACCCAGGCCGTGTGCGATCTTCAGCAGCACCGTCACCGTCGGCACCATCTGGAAGGTCTCGACCTTCTGGATGGTGCTGGTTGCCACCCCGGAGCGACGCGCCAGCTCCTGGAGAGTATATCCCTCGGCGACGCGCCAGCTGCGAATCCGCCGTGCGACGCGAGCCAGCTCGCCCTCGACGGACGCCCCGTTGCGCTTCGAGCTCACGCGATCACCCCGCGTCCGCCGGCACGACGATCCGGTAGTTCACCGCCCCCCGCGCGACCAGGCGGCCCTCCGGCAGATCGGCCACGTCGACCTCGCAGAAGAGGATCTCGGCGTCGCGATGGACCATGCGTCCGTAGCCCACCAGGTCTGCGCACGGCGGAGGCGCCAGGACTCTCGCCTGGATCCCGGGAGTGGACGCCTTGTAGCGGCCCGGTCCGGTCTCGGCCCAGCCCGCCATGGCTCCGGTCGTGTCGAGGAGCGCGAGCAGTGCGCCTTCGTGAACGCCCCCGTCGGCGTCGGCGTTGCGCTCCCGCCACGGCAGGACGATGCGCGAGCGGCCGCCGGTCATGTGCTCGACGCGCAGACCGAGCGCCCCGATGAAGGGAACCCGCCCGATGTGCGGCCCCATGGGTCCGGGATCGCAGGCGCCGTCGTCGCCCACCGCGACCGGCCGCGTCGCGTCCCGGGCACCGAAGCGGCCCCGCACCGTCGCCAGCCCCCGCGCCACCGGCTTGCCCGCCTCGGTGGAGACCGCCACGTCGACGAAGCAGAGCTCCTTGCCGCGCCGCAGCAGCGCTCCCTCGGCCACGATGGGCTCTCCGATCGCGGCGGATAGGTACGCGACCTGCAGCGCGGACGTATGCCACGGCGCGGCCTCTGCTCCCAGCGCCGCTCGCGCGACGGCCTGCGCCGCCAGCTGGATCATCGAGGCCGCGACACCGCCGTGCAGCGCCTTGCCGGGGTTCGAGTTCTCGTCCCGGTAGGGCAGTACGAGACGCACTCCCTCGGCGTCGAGCCGATCGAGCTCGACCCCCAACGCCTCGCCGTAGGGCGACCCCTCGAGCCAGCTGCGAATCCCCTCCATCCTCACCCCCCCTTCCCCGGCATCAGGCACGAGTGGATCGACTCCTCGCCCGGGACCTCGCGCGCCAGCGTGAGGATCGCAGTCTCGGCGTCGCGCAGTCCGAACTCGTGGGTATGCATGCGCGCGATCGGCGTGCGCCGCGACTCGAGCAGCCGGATCGCAGAGTCGTAGCCGCTGTAGGTCACCCCCATGGCCCCGCGGATCGAGACCTCCTTCAGGACGATCTTGTCCGAGACGAAGCCGTCGACCGGCTTCATCCCCTTCACACCCGCGAGCACGATCGTGCCCCCCGCCGCCACGTAATCGAGCGCGCCCGCCACGGGCCCGGTGGCATAGGCGGAGACGTCGATCACGACGTCGGCACCGCGACCCCCGGTCCACTCGCGGATCCGGCGCTTGTGATCCTCGCTCTCGACGGCGACCGTGA
>JBHHYV010000049.1:0-24089 GCA_046757685.1 Myxococcota bacterium | reverse complement strand
CGGAGTCGCAGCCGCTGTGCCACGCACCTACGCCGAGCTCGTAGCGCACGGGGAGAGAGTCGGACGCAAGCGCGCCTTCCGAGCCATGCGCGGGGCCCGGGTCGAGGGGATGTCTCGTCGACGGCACGCGTGGACGACGAAGCGCGCTCGAAGCGCCCGCCTCGCCCCGGATCTCGTGGATCGCGAGCTTGCGGCGGAGGGCTCCGATCGGCGCTGGAGGGGTGCAGAAGAGCGCTTCATCAGGAGCGTGCCGGGGGCAGAGAACCAGAAGTGCGCGATCGTCGAAAATGCTGGGCACTTCCCTCAGGGTGATGCGGGTGCCACACTTTCACGCTTGGCGATCGGCTTCATCGGGGCGACTCCCGTTCGATCCGACACGCGGAGCTGAGGCGGAAATGGCAAGAAGCACGGGGGAACTTGCGAAGCGGGCACACGGGCAACCGGCGGCGGGTCGCCTGTCCGTCGCCGCTGGGGTGAAGGACGATCCGATCCTACCGCTCACGCTGCACGGCGCGGAGTTCTCGTACTTCACGGGCAAGCTCGAGGGAGTGATTCGCTTCATGGAGCTGCCCTACCGGCGCATGGGGGCGGGGCCCACGAGCGATGCGGCGCGCGCGACCGGCGTGGCGCAGGTGCCCGCGCTTCAGCTCGCCGATGGCCGCTGGCTCACGGACACCACACCGATCATCGCATGGCTCGACGAGCGCTATCCGGAGCTCGCCGTGACGCCGCGTGATCCGGTGCTCGCCTTCTTCAGCCGCCTGCTCGAAGACTACGCCGACGAGTGGCTTTGGCGCCCGGCGATGCACTTCCGGTGGAGCTATCCGGAGAGCGCCAAGCACCTGAGCCGCGTTCTCGTCGCCGAGAACGCTCGGCTATCTCGAATTCCGCAGTTCGTCATGCGATACCTCGTCGTCAACCGCCAGCGTGCGATCTTCGTCAGGGGAGACGGGGTCACGCCCGCTACCTGGAATCACGTCGAGAAGATCTATCACGACTCGCTGGCGCATCTCAGCGCGATCCTCGAGACGCGCCCCTACCTCCTCGGCTCCAGACCGAGTCTGGCCGACTTCGGCTTCTTCGGTCCCATGTTCCGTCACTTCTCCCAGGATCCGACGAGCGCGAGGATCATGCGCGAGACCGCCCCAGCCGTCCTCGAGTGGTCCTCCCGCATGTGGAACGCACGCGCCAGCGTGACGGGCGGAGAGTTCCTCGACCATGTCCCCGACGACTGGGGACCGATCCTCGACTCCATTGGCTCCGCCTACCTTCCGTCCCTTTGCGCCAACGCCGAAGCGTGGAAGGCAGGCCAGAGCCACCACGACGTCGACATCGAGGGGGCAGCGTATCGGCGCATTCGCACCTCGCGCTACCGCGTGTGGTGTCTGGAGGAGCTTCGGCGCCACTTCGCCGAGCTGTCTGAGCCGCACCCACACGAGGTCCGCGCTCGACTCGAAGCGCACGGATGTTGGACGCCGCTCTGGTGCGTCGAGGATCCGGCGTCCGAGCTCGACCCCGAGCGCGAGGTGCCCTTCGCAGGCGGGCACTCGATGACCGGCGTTGACGCGCGCGACGCGGAGAAGATTCCTTGGCGCCCGGTGGCCCCTGTCAAACCTGCCAAGGGAACGCAGCGAGAAGGAAGCTGAGATCCCCGCTGTCGGCGGGTTCGATTGCGACGGGGGGAGCCCGTGCGGGGCGACCGGCATCCTGCGTCTGGACCCGGCGCGGGTGACCGGAACGCAGCCACACCCCGGCCACCGCAGCGCTCAGCGAGGCCCTTCGCGAAGAGGAGCTGGGCGTCGCGGGCTTCCATCCCTTCGACAGCCTCGCGGTGGCGCGGGCCGCCGACCTCCTGGTCACCCGCTCGACTTGCCGCGACGCGAACGGCGGATCGGGACGCGGTCTCCACCCGCGGGGACCGCCGCTCTGATGAAAGCCATGCCAGAGACGGCGGTGGCGCACCCGCTCTCCTGGGAGGCCCGCTCCTCGAGCTCTCAGGCGGCGTATGGAGATCCCCGCCCCTGCAACCAAGACCCCCGGGAGCTCACACGAGCTGCACTCTGCCCGCGCAGCGGTTGCCGGCAGCCCAAGCTTGGACCCGGGGTCGCCGATGGGGGAAGATGCGCCTCGACTACTCGATCGTGGTCCCCGCCTTCGACGAGGAGGAGCTGCTCCCCGCGACGCTCGGCGCCCTGCGCACGGCGATGGCGGCCGTTCCGCGGCTCCGCGGAGAGATCATCGTCACCGACAACGACTCGCGCGACCGCACCGCCGAGATTGCCGCCGATGCCGGGGCGCGCGTCGTCTTCGAGGAGCACCGCCAGATCGCACGGGCGCGGAACGTCGGCGGACTCCACGCGGAGGGCCGCTACCTGGTGTTCGTCGACGCGGACACCCAGGTCCCCGGCGGGCTGCTGCGAGCCACGCTCGAGGCGCTGGCCACGGGCGACGTCTGCGGCGGCGGCGCCGTCGTGGGGATCGACCGCGAGGCACCGACCTGGGTGCGGCGAACGATCGCGATCTGGACCTTCGTGTCGCGCCGCATGCGCTGGGCCTGTGGCGCGTACGTGTTCTGCCTGCGATCGGCCTTCCTCGACACGGGAGGTTTCGACGAGCGCTACTACGCCTCCGAAGAGATCCACTTCTCCCGCGCCCTCAAGCGCTGGGGACGCGCCCGCGGTCTGGGCTTTGCCATCCTCGATGTGCCCATCGCGACCTCGCTCCGCAAGATGGAGTGGTACACGCCGGGCGAGCTGCTGCGGATGTCGCTCCGCACGCTCCTGGTGCCCGGACTCCTGCGGCGGCGAGAGGGCTGCGAGCTCTGGTACGCGCGGCCTCAGGCCAAGCCGACGGTGCGCGCGGCGACTAGCTCCGGTGGGCGATGAGCTCGTCGGTCCAGTGGTTGGGCTTTCTCTTCTCGAAGAAGGCGCGCATTCCCTCTCGCACGTCGGGCGACTTGAAGTGGTCGCGGTTCATCATCCCGAGAAATCTGTCCGAGTAGTGGAGGGGCATGTCGACCGCCTCGAAGCTCTGCTTCACGTTGGCGAGGCAGGTGGGTACCCGATCGAGCAGCTCGTCGCACCAGCGCTCGACCTCGGCGTCGACCAGTCGATCCTGGACGACGGTGTTGCAGAGCCCCGCCGAGAGCGCCTCCTGCGCGCTCAGCTGCCGACAGCGCATCCACAGCTCGCGCCCCCGCTTCATCCCCACGATGTGCGCAGAGTTGGCCACCAGGTATCCGGAGGCCGGACTCCCGATGCGGGGGCCGTTCTGGCCGAAGACGGCGCTCTCTCCGGCGATCGTGAAATCACTGGAGTAGGCCAGGTGGTTGCTGGCCCCAATGCAGTAGCCGCGCACCGCGGCGATGACCGGCTTCTTGCAGCTCTTGATCGTCGGATCGAGCTGCACCATGGCACCGCTCACACCACCCGTCAGATCGCCTCCGACGCCAAAGTGGAGCCCCGTATGGGTGATGACGATGACACCGACGCTGGCGTCTTGATCTGCCTGGCGCAGGCCAGCGACGAGGCCCGAGAAGGCGTCGCCGTTGAGTGCGTTCATGCGCCCCGGTCGGTTGATGGTCAACCGCGCCACCCCACCGCCCCGCGTTCGGTAGCGCTTCTCGAAGAGGATCGCGTCGTTCTCGAAGCCCTCTACGGCCTTCCACTCTCCCCACTCCGGCATCAGTATCCCCCTATGACCGTGTCTGCCTTGTGCAGCAGACCCGCCAGATCTTCCTCGTCGATCTTCTCCAGGTAGTCCGGGTCGCCCTCGAGACCGAGAAGGCGACTCCAGAGGGGGCAGGCCAGCATCCGCAGCTCCGGCTCCGCCGCCAGGGAGCGAACGAGCCCGCGCACATCGGACCAGCGCGGGTCGAGGTCGCGGTGTGCCATGGGGAGCCCGGCATTCTCGGCCGCTGCGATCATCTCCGCTTGCGCCTCCCGCGTCTTGAAGTTCGGAGACCAGCGGAACGTGCCGTCCACCAGCGCCCTCAGAGCCTCCCCCGCGAAGACCACGGCGACGCTGCCACCCCGGCGGGCGAGCGTGCGGGCCAGCGCGAGGTTCCCCAGGACCGAGTCCTCGAGCGCATCCCGGCAGATCAAGACCGTGCTCATGCGCACCTCCGATCTGCAGAGTGTAAGCTCTTGGAGCCCCGCCCCACGACTCCTCCCGCGGCGACCCTGCGGGGGTCGTGAAGCGTGCCCCCCGGATGAGGGAGAGTCGGCCCCACGGAGGGCTGCCGTCCAGTCGGCCGTATGAGCCCCGTCATGGCCCGTCGGATCCGTCCAGGAGTAGGCGCGGAATCGGACCTTCAGCGCTTGCCCAGGAAGGGAGACCGATAGGACGCATCGACGGCCGGAGTCTGGATGGCTGCTCGCCGGGCTCTTTGTGCGGCTGCTCGCGGACGGAGCCTGGGCCGGCAACGGGCGGATCGAGATCGACCAGGCGAAGGCGCTGGCGGGAGGCGTGACGCTGGGAGATGCAGCGTTGTTCCCGGTCACTCTCGACTCGCCGGGAAGCTGTGTGCTCACCTCCGACCTGGTCATGTCCAGCGCGTCGGCGAGGGGGATCGAGGTCACCGCGAGCGATGTCACGATCGACCTGAACGGGTTCACGGTTCGGGGGCTCGTCACCTGCTCGACGCCGGGCGCGGCGCAGCAGATTACCTGTACGGCGGGTGCCCGCGAGGGAATTCGAGCCGTCGCCTCCCTCGAGAACGTTGCCGTCGTGAACGGGGGCGTCCAGGGCTTCGGCAGCCGTTGCATCGAGCGTCGGTGTTGTGGGGGCGTGGCGACGGAGCTCACGGATCCTGAAGACGAACCTTGAAAATCCGAGATGCAAGATCGAATTTTCAAGCTATCCTGGGTTCGATGATCGCGCGCACGCGACAGCTCGCCACGCTCCGCCGGCTGCTCGCCCGCAACCGCGTGGTGGCGATCCTGGGAGCGCGACAGGTGGGAAAGACTACGTTGGCCCGCGCGTTCGCTCGGTCGCGAGCCGGCGCCGCGACCTTCTTCGATCTCGAGAGCCCGGAGGATCTCGCGCGGCTGTCGGACCCGCTTCTGGCCCTCGGGAGCCGGAAGGGCCTCGTGGTGCTCGACGAGATCCAGAGAAAGCCCGACCTCTTCCCCGTGCTGCGCGTCCTGGTGGACCGACCCCGGTCCGGCGCACGCTTCCTGGTGCTCGGCAGCGCGTCTCCGGACCTGCTGAGGCAGAGCTTCGAGACGCTGGCGGGGCGGATCGCCCATCACATCCTGTCCGGTCTCTCCCTGGACGAGGTCGGCGACGCGAGACTCGAGCGTCTATGGCTCCGCGGCGGATTCCCGCGCTCTTACACGGCCCGCTCACTGCGCGAGAGCGCCGCCTGGAGACGGGACTTCATCCGTACCTTCCTGGAGCGCGACATCCCTCAGCTCGGTTTCTCGATGCCAGCCGGCACTTTGCGGCGCTTCTGGAGCATGCTGGCCCACTACCACGGGCAGATCTGGAACGGCTCCGAGTTCGCACGCTCCTTCGGGGTCTCCGACCATACGGTGCGCCGTTACCTGGACCTGCTCGCGTCGACATTCGCGGTTCGCGTCCTGCAGCCGTGGGCGGAGAACCTGCGCAAGCGCCAGGTCAGGGCACCGAAGGTCTACCTGGCGGACAGCGGCATCCTGCACACCCTGCTGGGGCTGGAGACCGCATCCGATCTCGAAGGGCATCCCAAGGTCGGAGGGTCTTGGGAGGGATTCATGCTGGCCCGGGTGACGGAGCGGCTGCAGGTCGAGCCGGAGGAGTGCTACTTCTGGGCGACCCACGCGGGAGCCGAGCTCGATCTGCTCGCGATTCGGGGGAGCCGGCGTTTCGGGTTCGAGTTCAAGCGCACGACCTCGCCCAGCGTGACCCGATCGATGCACTCTGCACTCGAGGACCTGCGCCTCGCGCGCCTGGACGTGATCCACGCGGGGAGCGAGACGTTCCCACTTGCGCCCCGGATACGCGCCATCGCGGCGCACCGGATCCTCGACGACTTGCGGCCGCTCCGCTGAGCCGATCGCGGGCGCTCCGTGCGCTTCGGTCGAGGGTCCCTTGTGCCCTGCCGGCCTCGCCGGCCCCCGGATCCGTGGTCCGGTCCCCGGTGGGCGTGGCGTCGTCGTCGATCCAGTCCGCCTCCTCGCAGCTCCCGATGCAGGTCGAGCACTTCGCCGCGCACGTCCTCGACGCGAGTCGCCGATGGCCCCGCTCGCGGTAGACCTCGAGCGCGGGCGGAACGCCGAGCAAGGGCGACGGGTCCGCGACCGCGTCGCGACCCCTGGGCGACGACCTTTGGCGCACTGACCTCGTACAGGTCGCTCCTCTCCTTCCGCGAGCCCGGAACGGGCGCGCCCGTCCCCACGACGGGATCGCCGGCCCGGAGTGGCTGCCCCGCCCGGCGCATCGCAGAGCTTGACCTTTCACGCGGGTTCAACCGCTACCCTGCAACACGATGGTGGGGACGAGCGCAGAGGCGGGGAGCCTTCCGCGACCGGGTCCGATCGGACGCATGCTGCGCGGGGCCCTGGGCCTGGGGGTGCTCTACCTCTTCGCCGGGATCGCCCTGGGTCTGCCGAAGCTGGCGGACGGAGTGCGGCTGACCCACCCCCTCACCTGGGTCGGCCTGGGCTACGCGATCTACGGCATGCCCGAGTTCGTTCGCCTGGGGCTCTCGCGAAGCTGGCCCGCGGGCTACGTGCGCGGCGCTACGGCGGGGCTGTTCGTCGTCGCCTCGCTGGTCGATCTCTCGGTGACCGGCACTCCCAATGGAGGCGTGCTGGGATTCACGTACGGGCTGACGCTGATGGCGCTGCTCGGGATGCTCGGCACCTCGTTCCTGGTCGCCGCGGCCGTGGCCGCGCCGGGCTGAGAGCTGCGCGCCGTTCCCCACGTGCTGGGGAAGCTCCGGGGGCGCGAAGCCGAGGAGGCTCCGTGACGCGCGGGGCTCTCCCGCCTGGACGGCTGGGAACGACGAGAGCCGCGCTGAGCGCGAGCGACGCGTAGCCGCGGGCGGGGTGCACTGGCCCGCCCGCTCGTCACCCTGATTGCCGCCGTGACGGCGATCGGGCAGCTCGTATCGGACGGGGTTCCGGGCGCGAGCCTTCTTCCTATACTGCGGGCCGCCGATCGGGCGATGGAGTCCGCCCGCGTCTCGAACCGCCCGACCGGGGGCTGATGACTCCTGCCGATGGGACCGGGAGACCGCTTGCCGGGCAGGAGGAGTCGAATGGATCGGGCGACGGCGGCGAGCCCGCCCGTGCAGGGCTCGCTGGGAATATGGCTGGAGGCGCTCGCGTGCAGGGTGGCGGCGCTCGGCCCCGGCTTCGAGACCGACGCCGCCGCGGCCCGCGGGCTGGGGGAGCGGCTCGCGGCGCAGCGCTTCCACCTGGCCGTGCTCGGCCAGCTCAAGCGGGGCAAGAGCACGCTCCTGAATGCGCTCCTCGGGGAGCCGGTGCTACCGACCGGAGTCGTCCCCCTGACCGCGATCCCGACCTTCCTACGGCCCGGACCGGAGCGGCGGGTGGTCGTCCACTTTCGCGACGACCGGCCCCACCAGGTCCAATCCGCGGCCAGCCCGGAAGCCCTGCGCAAAGCGGTGGCCCGCTTCGTCACCGAGAGCGAGAACCCGGAGAACCGCCTTGGCGTGTCGTTCGTCGAGACGTTCCACCCCTCCCCGCTGCTCGCGGAGGGCGTGGTGCTGATCGACACCCCGGGGATCGGCTCGACCTACCAGCACAACACCGAGGTGACCCTCAACTTCCTCGAGCACTGCGACGCCGCCCTCTTCCTGCTCTCGGCCGACCCCCCCATCACCGAGGTCGAGGTCGAGTTCTGCCGGCTCGTGTCGAAGCGCATCCCGAGGCTCTTCTTCGTGCTCAACAAGGTGGACTACCTGTCGGCGTCCGAGCGCGCCGAGACGTTGGTCTTCCTGCGCGGGGTGCTCTCGCGCGAGCTGGGAGTCGACGCCGACGAGCCCATCTTCGCCCTGTCGGCGCGCCGCGGGCTCGCGGCGCGGAGCACGAGCTCGCGAGCGGAGTGGGAGGACTCCGGCCTCGAGGAGCTCGAGCAGCGGCTCATCCGCTTCCTGCGCCACGAGAAGCGTCAGGCCCTGTCGCGAGCGCTGGCCCTGCGCGCAGGCGACCTGCTGTCCGGGGTCACGCTGCAGGTCGAGCTGGCCCTTCGATCGCTCGAGATTCCGCTCGAGGAGCTCGAGGGACGGCTGGCGCTCTTTCGCGAGCGGCTCGCCGAGGCGCAGCGGCAGCGGGTGGTGTCGGGGGACCTGCTCGCCAGCGATCGCCGGCGACTGATCGCCACTCTCGAGGAGCAGGCGGAGCGGCTGCGCCAGCGGGCCCGGGAGCACCTGCAACCGGTGCTGGACCAGGCCCTCGCGTCGGCTCCGCCGGATCGACTCGACGAGCGCCGGGTCCGTGACGCGATCGAGGCGGGGATCCCGGGCTACTTCGAGCACGTGTTGGGCGAGCTCTCACGCGAGTTTCACGCCGAGGTGCGGCGGGTCTTCGCCCCGCACGTCGAGCGCGCCGAGAGCCTGGTGACCGAGGTCCGTCGCCACGCAGCCGAGATCTTCGACGTGGATCTCGACCCCCGGGGGCCCCGTGTCGAGTTCGATCCGGCCGAGCGCCCCTACTGGGTCACCCATCGCTGGCGCTCGAGCCTGAGCCCGCTCCCTCCCGCCGCCCTCGACCGTCTGCTCCCCTCCGGCGTGCGACGGCGTCGGATCGAGCGGCGCTTTCGCGCGAACCTCGAGGACCTGGTCGTGCACAACGTCGAGAACCTGCGCTGGCAGACCTTGCAGGGGCTCGACCAGACGTTCCGCCGCTTTACGCGAGAGCTCGGGGAGCGGATGGACGAGGTGATCGAAGCCACCCGCGGCGCAATCGAGACCTCGATCCGGCTACGGAAAGAGCGAGTGGGAGAGGTCGCCGCAGAGAGATCGCGCCTGGCCCGTGAGCTCGACGGGTTGCGCGAGCTCGGGGCGAAGCGTGCGTCCGGCGCCCCACCGAAGCTCTGCAGACCTGCCTGACTCACGCCCGCGCCCCCGCGGGGGAGGGACCCGACCCCGACCCGGTCCCCTACCCCCCGCCGGCCTGTCTCCTCTCGTCCCCTACCGGGAGACGGCGCTCCAGCGCGGCGGCCTGCCGCTCCAGCGCAGCGCGCGTGCCTCCGCGCGTGACACCCAGCAGCATCCAGCACGCGTCCGAGAGCGCGACCGCCCGAAAGCCGCTGTCGTCCAGGTCGCCCGCGGCCCAGCGCAACGCCGTGAACGAGAGGTGCGAGAGCAGCCGATCTCGGAGCACCTGCGGCCGAACCCACTCCGAGAGCTCGCCTGCGTCCAAGAGCTCCTCGATCCCGCGGTAGAGCGGACCGGTCAGCGCTCGCTCGACCTTGGCACGCGCCGCGTGGTCGCGCGGCTGGGAGAACAGGATCGGCAGGAGCGCGCGGTAGTAGAGCGGAGCCCCGAGCATCTCTCGGACGGCCGCCTCGACGACGGCACAGACCCTCGAGCCGGGGGCCGGCGCCTCGAGGCGCTCGATCCCCGCGACGAAGCGCTCGGTCTGATCCGCGACGGCGGCGATCAGGACCTGGTCCTTGCCCCCGACCAGGTTGTAGATCGTGGGGACGGTCACGTCGGCCGCCGCCGCGAGGTCGCGCATGGTCAGCGACGCGTACCCGCCCTCGCCGATGATCCGGCGCGCGGATTCGAGGATCCGCTCTCGCCGCTCCCGCATCTGCGGCGCCAGGAGCTTCACGGACCTTTCGCCCTCCCGCTGGACCCGGGCCGGTCCCGCGCCGGGTCCTCGGCCGCTGACTTTAACAGGATCGAGGTCCGGAGCCGCCAGCGCTCGACGCTCTACGGGCAGCGCCCCTGTCACTATGTCAGACTGCCGGAAGGATCCGAGCAGCGGGGGCCGCGCGGGGATCCGAGCAGCGTGGGAGCGGATGTGGCGCAGGGCCGAAGCCCCGTGGCGGTCGAGGGAGCCGAGCCCGACGGGCGGGTGCAGCGCGGCGCCCGCAACCGCGAGGCGATCCTGGATGCCGTGGTGGAGCTGGTGCGCGAGGGAGACCTGCGACCGACCGCCGAGCAGGTCGCCGAGCGCGCGGGCGTAGGGACGCGCACGGTGTTCCGACACTTCGACGACATGGAGGCGCTGCACGCCGAGGTGTCGCAGCGGGTCGAGCGCGAGCTCGCGCCGATCTTGTCCGAGCCCCCACCCGCGGGGAGCCTTCGAGAACGCGCCTGCGAGCTGGTGCGCCGTCGCTCGGCCCTCTACGAGCGGATCGCCCCCTTTCGGCGCTCGGGTGCGGTGCATCGCTGGCGATCGGAGTTCCTGAGGCGCCAGCATGCGGCCGGCGTCGGCATGCTGCGCGGAGATCTGCGCCGGGCTCTACCCGAGCTCGAGCGCGCGTCTTCCGAGGTTCTCGAGGCGCTCGACCTGGTGACCTCGTTCGAGGCCTGGGAGCGGCTCCGCACCGATCAGCACCTGAGCCGGGAACGGACCCGCGCCACCCTGGAGCGCGCGATCCTGGCCCTGCTCGAGCCGATGCTGCGCGCGCCGTGACCCGCGCGAGCCGGCGCGCGAACGCTTGACGTAGAATCCTCGAAGGGAGTCCCGTCCTATGAGTCCGCCCTCGACACGAATCCGCCCTTCCCTGCCCTCCGGCCTCGTGGCGGTCGTCAAGCGAGACTGCCCGACGTGCGTCCTGGTTCGCCCCGTGCTGGAGGAGCTCGGCAAGGCCGCTGAGCTCACGATCTACAGCCAGGACGACCCGGCGTTTCCCGAGGGGCTCCCGGTCAGGGACGATCGTTCGCTGGAGGTGTCGTGGCACCATCGCATCGAGACGGTGCCGACCCTGCTGCGGGTCGAGGACGGCCAGGAGCGCGCCCGCGCCATTGGCTGGCATCGCGGGGAGTGGCAGACGCTGAGCGGCGTCCAGGACCTGGGAGCGGGGCTGCCCGCGGAGCGCCCGGGCTGCGGCTCGCTCTCCGTCGATCCCACGCGAGCCCCCGAGCTGGCGCTCCGCTTCGGGCGCTCTCTTCTGAAGGCCCGGCGCGTCGAGCTGGCGCCGCTCGAGGACGAGATCGAGGCCCTCTTCGACCGCGGCTGGAGCGACGGGCTGCCGCTGGTTCCGCCCACCGAGCTGCGCGTGATGGCCATGCTCGAGGGCACGTCGCGCGAACCGGACGAGGTCGTGGCGGTCGTTCCCCCGAACCTGGCGCCCTGCACGGTCGAGAAGGTCGCCATCAACGCGGTCCTGGCAGGCTGTCGGCCCGAGTACCTTCCGGTGGTGCTCGCGGCCGTCGAGGCCGCCTGCAACGACGAGTTCAACATGCACGGACTGCTGGCGACCACCATGGGGATGGGCCCGGTCGTGATCGTGAACGGGCCGATCCGGCGGGCGATCGGAATGAACTCCGGCAAGAACGTGCTCGGGCAGGGAAACCGCCCCAACGCCACCATCGGCCGGGCCCTCCAGCTGGTCGTCCGCAACGTCGGAGGCGGACGGCCCGGCGAGGTAGACCGGGCGACCTTTGGCAACCCCGGCAAGCTCTCGTTCTGCTTTGCGGAGGACGAGGAGGGCTCGCCCTGGCAGCCGCTCTCGGTCGACCTGGGCGCGGCACCGGGCGTGAGCTGCGTGACCCTCTTTCCGGGCGGCGGACCGCGCACGATCGTCGACCAGCTGTCGCGCGAGCCCGAGTCGCTGGCTCGTACCTACGCCGCGAACCTGCGCACGCTGCACCATCCCAAGCTCGCGCTCGCCTTCGACTGCCTCCTGGTCGTCGGCCCCGAGCACGCGCGGGTCTTCGCTCGGGCGGGCTGGGACAAGGCCCGGCTCCTCGCGCGGCTGCACGAGCTGCTGCAGCTTCCGGGCGAGGAGCTGGTGCGCGGCGCGGGCGGGATCGCCGAGGGCCTTCCCGAGAGGCTCCGCTCGGCCACCATTCCCAAGTTCCGGCCGGGCGGGATCCTGATCGTCCACTGCGGTGGCGCTGCAGGGCTGTTCTCGGCCATGATCGGGGGCTGGGCGAACGGCGACCTGGGCAGCCAGCCCGTACTCGAGGAGATTCGACCATGAGCGATCGCGACACCGGGAGTGCGGCGAGCGGGGGCGCGGCGGTGCGCGTCCTCCTCGATCCCACCAGCGAGAGCCGCCCCCCGAGCCGGGAGCGCCCGGCGCGACCGACCTCCCTCGAGGGGCTGCGGGTGGGCCTGCTCGACATCTCGAAGGCCCGCGGCGACGTCTTCCTGAACCGCCTCGAAGAGCGGCTCCGGGAGCGCGGCGCCGAGGTGCAGCGCTACCAGAAGCCCACCTTCACCAAGCCCGCGCCGATCGACCTGCGCAAGCAGATCGCACAGGAGTGTGCCGCGGTCGTCGAAGCACTCGCGGACTGAGGCAGCTGCACGTCGTGCAGTGTGCACGACATGGTCGGCCTCGAGTCGCTCGGCGTGCCCGGCGTGTTCGTGGCGAGCGAGGAGTTCGTCGACGGCGCCGAGCACCAGGCGCGCGCGCTGGGGGCCGAGCCCACGGGCGTGTTCGTGGAGCATCCGATCCAGGATCGGACCGACGCCGAGATGGTCGCGATCGCCGATCGCGCCCTCGAGCAGGTGATCGCGGGGCTGCTCGGCGAGACGCGCTAGGACCCGTCTGCCGCGACGCGACCGAGCGCCTGCCAGATCACGCCCGCCGCGATCAGCCCCGCGCCCGCGAACGCGACGGGCGCGGGCACCTCGCCGTGCACCTGCCAGGCGAGCGCTGCGTTCAGCACCGGCTCGAGGACGAGCAGCAGCGAGAGCTCGAGTGCGCGCAGGCTCCGAGCGCCCCGTACCAGGATCAGGTAGGCCAGTGCGATCTGGAAGCCCCCCAGCCAGACCACCACCGCACCGTCGAGGGCGGTCGCCCCGGCCACGGGGAGGGCCAGGGGCAGGCACACCACAAACACCAGAGCGTTGCCCGCGACGACCGACGCCCCGGCCAGGTCGCTCTCGGAGGACGTGGCGCGCGGTCCCAGCCAACGCAGCCCCATCAGGGTGAGAGCCCAGCTCAGGCCACTCAGGGTCGCGAGCAGGTTGCCGCGCGCGGGATCGGGGGCAGTGGCGAGGCTCTGCTGGTGGCCCAGGAGCATCAGGGCCAGCCCGGCCCCCAGCAGGCCCAGGCGCAGCCGATCGCCGCGCCGGGTGGGCTCCCCGAGCAGCCGGGGCCCCAGCACCAGGATCCAGAAGGGCGCCGAGGTCTGCAGGAAGATCGCGTGCGCCGCGGTCGTGAGAGTGTTGGCCACGACGTAGAGGACCAGCGTCGAGCCGTACGCCACGCCCGCCGCGTAGGGGCGCCAGTCGCGACCCGGTCGCCAGGCCGGCACCAGCAGCCACAGGGTGAGGGCTGCGAGCGCCGAGCGTCCGCCCGCGATCTGCCAGGAGGAGAGCGTCGCGAGCTTGATCGCGGCGCCCCCCGTCGAGAAGAGCAGTGCCGCCGCCAGCACCTGGCCCCGCGCCAGCGGAAGCGAGCCTCCCAGCGGGCCGCGAGCCGCGAGGTTCGGCGTGCCCCTCAGCGGTCGCTCGGGACCTGCCCCGCCAGCCAGGCGTCGATCTCCTTCGAGATCCGTCCGGGGATCTCCTCCTGGATGAAGTGGCCGCCCGCTCCGAGATGGCGGATCTCGACCTGCGGCAGCTCGCGGCGAAGCCAGTCGAGCCGCTCCTGGGTGGTCACGGCGCCCGGCGTGACGGCGAGCCAGAGCAGCGGGCACTCCAGCCCGGGGAGCTTGCGCTCCAGCTCCGAGACCGCTTGCCAGGTCTCGGTCTGCGCATCGAGCGGAAGCTGCTCGGGCCAGCGTCGCAGGGACTTGCGCGACGCGGACGTGGGGTAGAAGGACCGGTAGCGGGCCAGCGCCTCGCGAGTGACTGCCCCCCGCCGCGCCACGGCGTTCGGGAGCACGTAGGTCACGAAGAGGTTCAGGCGCTCGAGCAGGAACACCCCGAGACCGGGGGCGCGGAACGCCCGGAACGCCAGCCGCCCCACGAGGGGCATCCCCTCCCAGGAGAGCGGCCACGGAAAGGTCTCCATCGCCACGATGCCGCGCACCGAGCCCGGGTGATCCAGCGCGTAGCGAAATCCGAGCGGTCCGCCCCAGTCGTGGAGCACCAGGTATCCGTCCGCCAGGTTCAGGCGCTCGATCACGCGACACAGAACCGTGTAGTGATCGTCGAAGCTGTAGTCGCAGGCCGGCTTGTCGGACAGCCCATGTCCCATCAGGTCGATCGCCACCGCCCGTCCATGGCGTGCGGCCGCGGGCAGCACGTTGCGCCACAGGTACGACGACGTGGGGTTGCCATGCAGGAAGAGAACGGGAGCGCCCGTCCCCGACTCGATGAAGTGGATGCGGAGGCGATCGAGCCGGGCTCCGGAGGGCAGCTCGACGTCGTCGAGATCGACCCACTGGCTCTCGAAGGGACACTCTGCGGGGACGTTCTCGGGCTCTGCGGACACGGCCACCTCCTCTCCGACCGCCGGCGGCCAGCGGGAGTCTTCATACCACGACCGAGCCGGAGAGCGCGATCGCCCGGCCCCGCCGGGGATCGTCTCAGCGCTTTGCGGCCGCGGCGGGGGGCGCGGGCGGGCGCTGCGAGGGGTCGGGCGGCCGAACCCAGCCGGGCGGCACTCCGGCGCGCCGGGCGCTGCGGTAGAACGCGTCGAGCTTCTGCTCGGCCGCCTTCAGGGCAGTGCCTGCCTCTTCGACCTCGCGCGAGTAGGCCTCGCGGGACTTGCCGCTGCGCCACTTGCGGCGGCGCAGCGCGTAGTGGGCTCGCTTCTTCTCCTCGAGATCGGCTCGAGCCTGCTCGACCTCGGCGAGGCGCTTGCGGTGTCGCTCCCGCCAGGCCGCCTCCTGCTGGGCGTCTCGCTCCAGGCGCTCCCGGAGCACGTCGACCCGCGCATCGGACTTCTCGTCGGCGGGAGAGTCCGCTCCCGCGGCTCCGCCAGGCAGGGCCAGCAGCATGAGCAGTACCATCCGAGCGATCATCGCGATGCAGCCCTCGCGGTCGGGCGGCAGCTCCGTGCCCGTGCGTGAGCGCCGGCCCTCCCATGAATCCTAGCGGCCTGCGGAACAGAAACTGAAGAGGGATCCACGCGGCGCGAGCTGGGCTCGGCGCTGTGCGAACATGGCCGCCAGCCAGGTACAGGAGTGCAGGGCCGTGCGAGCGACGCAGACGGTGGGGCCGCGATGAGCTTCCGAAGCCTCGCGACGCTGCCCCTCCTTCACTTCGCGGCGATTGGCCTGGCCCTCTTCGCCCTGCAAGGAGGGCTGTCCGGAGCTCACCGGCGGCCCCGGATCCAGCCTCTCGAACTGCCAGGGCCGGAGCCGACCCCTTCGCAGACGGGATCCGGCCCGCTGGCCGTGGCGCGCGCCGAGGAAGCGCTGGACGACGAGGTTCTCTTCCGTGAGGGGCTCTGGCGCGGACTCGACCGCAGCGATCCCGTCGTGCGCGCGCGCCTGGAACGCGACTACCGCTTTGCGTTTCCGGACACGGGGGAGGACTCCACCCGGGCCTTGCGGGCCGCACGCGCACTCGGGCTCCAGCGCAGCGACCCCGTCGTCCGCCGCCGGATCACGGACGTGATGCGGCGAGGCCTGGTCGCGAACGACCGCGACGCCCCGCCCTCGGATGCCGCGATCGCCCGCTACTACGCCGCGCATGTCGAGCAGTTCCGGGACCCGCCGCGCTTCCGGATCAGCCAGGTCTTCCTGGGCGCCGCGCCCGGTCCCGAGCACGGCGCGGCAGACCGGCCCGGGGACCGCCCCGCGCCGGGGGCTGCGGCGAAGGCGTTGCCCCTGGCGTCAGCCACCGGGCTGGCCACCCAGCGCGAGCTGGCACGCGCGCTGGGATCGGAGCTCGCGGAGCGCGTGGCAACGCTGGAGCCCGGACACTGGAGCGAGCCGATTCGCTCCATCTACGGTCTGCACCGGGTTCGGGTGGACGAGCGCCGCGACGCCCGGCAACGGTCGCTCTCGGAGGTGCGCGACTCGATCGCGGCGCAGCTGCGCGAGGCGCGCAACCGCGGACACAGGCGCGCTGCCCTCGATCGCCTGCGTGTCGCGTGGGGAGCTCCGCGAGCGCCGGCAGCGGGAGCCACGCCCTGAGGCGGCTTCGCTGGGTGGCCACCGCCGCGATTCTGGCGCTCGTGGGCGCGCTGGCCCCGCCCCACGCGCAGGCGCACCCGCTCGCTCCGGCGCTGCTCGACATTCATGTCGAGGCGACCGGGGCGACGCGCGTCCTGCTGCGAACTCCGGCCGCGGCGCCCCCGGGCGCCGTCCTCGCGCCGGGCCTGCCCGCGCGCGGCGGGGCCCCCGGCGCGCCCCCGGGGCGGACCGACGGGTCGGCTCGCGTGCTGGAGTGGCAGCTCGCATGTGGTCCCCAGCGCTGGACGGGCGCGCTCGTGGGGCTTCGAGGTCTCGCTGTCAGCGGAAGCAACGCCATCGTCCGGGTCCAGGTCTCGGGACGCACGCGACTCGAGGAGGTGCTGCATGCGGACCACGCGCTCACACGGGTCCCGGCGGCCGCGAGCGCCGGCAAGACGCTGCGGAGCTACCTGAGCCTGGGCTTCGTGCACATCCTCGGCGGCGGCGACCACCTGCTCTTCCTGCTTGGCCTGCTGCTCTGCGTGCGCGGCACACGCGCACTGATCGAGACCGCCTCGGCCTTCACCCTCGGCCACAGCCTGACGTTGGTCGCCAGCCAGCTCGGCTGGGTCGCCCCACCCCAGGGACTGATGGAGATCGGGATCGCGGCCAGCCTGGTCTGGCTCGCCGTCGACGTGGCGGCGGCAAGGGAGGGGCCGCGCCGAGGCTGGCGGCACCCGCGCGCGCTGGCGGCGGGCTTCGGGCTGCTGCACGGCTTCGGCTTCTCGGGGGCGCTCGCAGGGCTGGGCCTGCCTCCGGATGACATCCCACTGGCCCTCGGCGCCTTCAACGTCGGGATCGAGATCGGACAGGCCGCGTTCCTCAGCGCCGTGCTGACTGCGGGGAGGGTCGTGCGCGGGATGGCAGCGCCGGCTTCCGCTCGCGGTCGGGTGGCGCTCGCCTACGGGATCGGCTCGCTCGGATGCCTCTGGATCCTCGAGCGCAGCGCCGCATGGCTGGCGCTCGGGTAGCTCGGCCTAGATCACTCCACGCCGGCGCAGCTCGCCGATCCGCTCCCAGTCCCAGCCGAGCACGTCGACGAGCACGCTCTCGGTGTGCTGACCGAGCGCGGGGGCCGCCGTCCGCACCTGTCCCGGGGTCTCGCTCAAGCGTACGGGCATCCCCAGCACTCGCGTCTCGCCGAACTGCGGATGCTCGAAGTCCACCACGTAGTCGTTGGCGACCACCTGGGGATCATCGGGCAGGTCGTCGATGGAGTTCACGAGCGTGTAGATGAAGTCGCCTGGATCGGCCCTCAGCAGGGCCATCCACTCGTCGCGCGAGCGCGTCGCGAAGGTCCGGTCGAGCTCGGCGACCGCCTCTTCGGCGTGGGCCGCCCGGCTGCGAGCATCCTCGAAGCGCTCGTCGTGCGCCAGCTCCCTGCGACCGATGGCGCGGCAGAGGTCCTCCCAGTAGCGGTCGGACTGCAGCATTCCGAGCGACAGCCAGCGATCGTCCCGGCAGCGGTAGTGGTTCCAGAGCGGGTTGGCGGCCCGCGACCGAAAGCTGCGCCGGAAGGGAAAGTCCATCATGAGCTGCGAGGCGACCGACAGCCCCTGCAGCCACATCATGCTGCCCAGGTGCGAGGCATCGACCTGCTGGCCCACGCCGAGGCGCTCCCTCGCGAGCAGCGCCGCGAGCACTCCGTAGGCCAACACAATGGCACCCATCTGGTCGGCGATGCCGCCAGCGACTGCGAGGGGCGGCATGTCAGGCTCGCCGACCGCAAACATGATCCCGGAGCGCGCCAGCCCCAGCTGATCGAACGAGGGCTCGCCGCTATCGGGACCCTCGGGACCGTAGCCCGTCGCGCTCGCGTAGATCAGGCGGGGGTTGCGGGCCCGGAGCGTCTCGTAGTCCAGCCCCAGTCGATCCGCGACTCCCTTGCGGAAGTTCTGGACGAAGACGTCGGAACGCTCGGCGAGGGCATGCATCACCTCCCGCGCCTCGGGCTTCTTCAGGTCGATCGTCAGGCTCTTCTTGTTGCGGTTGTTCGCCTCGAAGTAGAAGTTCGGCCGGTCCCGCAGGTCGCGACCGCCGAGCTTGAAGATTCCGCGCCCGGGATCCCCCCCGTCGGGGGACTCGATCTTGATCACCTCGGCGCCGAGGTCGGCGAGCATCGCGGTCGCCACGGGGCCCTGCTGCCAGATGGTCCAGTCGAGCACGCGGATGCCTTCGAGCGGCATGGCCATCCCGTGGACTCCCTTCGAGCCGCCTCCGGCCCCGGTCAGGTGGATGCGTCGCCCCCCGAGGCGAAGAACACCAGCAGGGTGACGTCCTCCTCGATCTCGACGAAGTGATGCTCCGAGCTCGCCGGCACGTAGAGGACCGAGCCCGGCTCGACGCTGCGCTCCTCGCCGTTCATCCGCAGGACCGCCCGACCCGAGAGCACCAGGTAGACCTCGTCCTCGTCGTGGGGTCCCTGCAGGTCCTTGGAGCCCGCCGCGAGCGAGTAGATGCCACAGCTCAGCGAAGGGACCCGCAGGAACTCAAGGTAGGGAAAGCGCATCTCCCGCTTGCGTGCCAGGAGCTCCTCGAGCCTGAAGACCTTCCAGTCCTCCGCCATGGCGCGGATTCTAGCAGCCCCGGCAGGCGCGGACGCGGGCCGGGAAGATCTAGAGAATCGCGCCCGTTTCGCGCAGGCGTGTGATCTCGGAGTCGGCCAGGCCGGCTTCGCGAAGGATCTCGTCGGAGTGCTCGCCGAGCAGGGGCGCCGGACGTCGCAGCTCGGAGGGGGTGCGCTCGAAGCGCTCGGGGGGACGCGTCTCGCGCATGCGTCCGGCGTGCGGATGCTCGCTCTCGACGATCAGCTCGTTCGCAAGGATCTGCGGGTGCTCGAGCAGCTGCTCGCGGGTCAGGATCGGGGCGCAGGGCACCTGGGCGCGATCCAGGATCTCGAGCCACTCCGCGGTCGTACGGGTCCGGAGCACCTGCGCCATCCACTCCAGGCGGGTATCCGCGTACTTGACCAGCCCGGCCGCGGACCGGAAGCGCGCGTCCCGGGTCCACTCCTCGTGTCCGACCGCGCCGCAGAAGGCCTGCCACTCCCGCAGGGCCACGGTCCCGGCGGTCATGAACCCGTCCTTCGTCTCGAACACCAGGTCGCGTACCTCGCGCGGCCTCGAGAGGCCCACGTCGGCCCCGATGAAGGTGTGGCGCGCCATCCCCTCGGGCCACAGGAACGCGACGACCGCGTCGAGCATCGAGAGCCGGAGGTGCTGGCCCGGACCGCCGCGCGCGCGTGCGAAGAGGGCGGCCGTGATCGCCTGGGCGGCGGTCAGCGCGGTCAGCTTGTCGGGCACGATCAGCCGCAGCATGCGCGGGCGGCCGCTCGAGCCTCCCTGGATCGACGCCAGCCCCGAGAGCGCCTGGATCACCGGATCGTAGACGCGCTTGTGTGCGTAGGGGCCGCGCTCTCCAAAGCCGCTGATCGACACGTAGATCAGGTCGGGTCTCAGGGCGCGCAGCACCGTCTCGCCGAGACCCATCCGCTCGGCCGTCCCCGGGCGAAAGTTCTGTACGAAGACGTCCGCTCGCTCGACGAGACGCTCGAGCACGGCCACACCCTCGGGGTGCTTCAGGTCCAGCGCGAGCGAGCGCTTGTTGCGGTTCGTGGTGGCAAAGATCGGGGCCATGCCGCGGTGCGCACCCCCGAGACCGCGCGTCAGGTCCCCGGAGGGAGGCTCGACCTTGATCCCGTCCGCGCCCTGGTCGGCCAGGATCCGGGTCGCGACCGGCCCCGAGATCATCTGGGTCACGTCCACGACGCGGACGCCCGCGAGCGGTCCCGCCATCCCGGCCTCCTCAGCCCGCCCGCACCCGAAAGCGAGCGCGCTGGCGGATGTCGCGCGACGAGCTGCCGAGGCGAATCTCGAACTCTCCCGGCTCTACGTACCAGCCTCCTCCGTCGCGCCCACTCCCGTGCAGCCGGGGGTGCCAGAACGCCAGGTCGCGGGGCTCCAGGCGAAAGCGCACGCGCGCACTCGCCTTCGCGGCGAGCTCGAGCTTGCGGAACCCGCGGAGCTCCTGGGGCGGTCGGGCGAGCGACGCGGTCACGTCGTGCACGTAGAGCTGGACGACCTCCTTGCCCCCACGCTCTCCGAGGTTGCGGATCTCGAGCTCGACCGAGATCGCCTCGTCGGCTCCGATCTCGGTGGCAGCGAGCTCCGGCGCTCCGTACTCGAACTCGGTGTACGAGAGGCCGTGCCCGAAGGGCAGGAGCGGCTCGATGGCCCGCTGGTCGTAGCCGCGATAGCCGACGAAGATGCCCTCACCGTAGGTGACCTCTCCGCACTCCCCGGGGTAGCTGAGGAAGGCCGGCGCATCTTCGAGGCGCCTCGGAAAGGTGGTGGGAAGCTTGCCCGACGGATTCGTTCGGCCGAAGAGCACGTCGGCCAGCGCGTCGCCACACTCCTGGCCCGGATACCAGGCTTGCAGCACCGCGGGTACGCGATCGATCCAGTCCATGCGAATCGGTGCTCCGGCGTTGACCACCACGACCGTGCGCGGGTTGGCGTCCGCCACCCGCTCGATCAGCTCGACCTGGCGGCCCGGCAGCTCGAGATCCTCTCGGTCGCGTCCCTCGGTCTCCCAGTCCGAGTTCAGCCCGACGACCACGACCGCCGCGTCTGCGCGCGCCGCGGCGGCGACGGCCCGCTCGAGCAGGTCGCCCGGGAGGGGAAGCAGGCACCCGAGGCGGACGCCGCGCAGGTGGGGCGCTCCCACGCTCGAGTACTCCAGCTGCAGGGGCACGCGCTGCTCCGCCTCGAGCTCGACCGTTCCGGATACCTCGCGGCTCCCCAGTCCGTAGTACGACTCTCCGCGGACCTGCCGGGTCCAGTTGTCGACGAGCTCACGTCCAGCGACCCGAAGCCGGGAGAGGCCGGCGCTGGTGAGCGCGAAGGTGTAGCAGCCAGTCTTCGGAGCCACGAGCTCCGCGCACACGCGGACCGAGAAGGCCTCCGCGTCCACCCCCGGTGCGACCGGCCTCGACCAGCGAAGGTCGAGCGAGCGCGTGAACGTCTCGGTCACCGGCTCGCCCTCGGGCTCGGACGCATTGAAGTACTCGACCCGCAGGCCCTCCGAGCCGGCCGGAACCGGCGTGAGGATCGAGGCGTCCAGGAGCGGGATCGTGCGATGGTTCGTGCAGCCGGGCTCGTGGACGAGCTCGATTGCGTCGCCGCAACGCGCCGCGATCGCATCGCGGATCGAGACGCGGTGGTGCGGGCGCACCTGCGCGCTTCCGCCGCCCTGGATCTCTCCCGGGTGCGCATTGGGTCCGATCAGCGCGAGCGAGCGCAACCGCGCGCGCTCGAGCGGAAGCGCGCCCGCTTCGTTGCGGAGCAACACCATCGCCTCGGCCGCCACCTGGCGAGCCAGGGCCCGGTGCTCGGGACGGTCCTCTGCGCGCTCCGGGCGCTCGGCGGGATCGACCGCCTCGTCGAAGGCACCCACGCGCTGCGTCAGGCGCAAGAGCCGTCGCACCTTGTCGTCGAGGGTCGCCTCGTCCACCTCCCCCTTCTTCACGGCCTCGAGCAGGCGCTCTCCCATGTGCACCGGGGGTCCGGGCATCTCGAGGTCGAGGCCCCCGTTCGCGGCCGCAAGCGTGTCGCGCGTCGCGTACCAGTCCGAGACCACGACCCCCGAGTAGCCCCACTCGCGCTTCAGCAGCTCGACCACGAGCTCCCGGTGCTCGGTGGCGTAGGTTCCGTGGATCCGGTTGTAGGCGGCCATGATGGTCCAGGGCTCCGCCTCGCGCACCGCCCCCTCGAAGGGGTAGAGGTAGAGCTCATGCAGCGCGCGCTCGGGGACCTGGCTGCTGATCGTGTGACGCTCGAACTCGGAGTCGTTGCACACGTAGTGCTTGAGCGAGGTGGCCACTCCACCACCCTGCACGCCGCGAATGAAGGCAATCGCGATCCGTGCCGTCAGCACGGGATCCTCCGAGTAGCACTCGAAGCTGCGGCCGCCGAGTGGATGGCGATGGAGATTGACGGTCGGACCCAGCAGCACCCGGGCACCCTTGCTCCGGGCCTCCTCGGCCAGGGCAGCCCCCACTCTCTGGATCAGCTCTGGATCCCAGGTGGCCGCCAGCGCGGTCCCGCACGGAAAGCAGGCCGACGTGAGTCCCTCCCCTGGGAGGCTCGCGCCGCGGGCGCCGTTGGGACCATCGGTCACCTTGAGGCCCGGCACGTGCAGCCGCGCAACCCCGCGCGTCCTCCAGGTCGACTCGCCGCCGACCATGGCCACCTTCTCCTCGAGGGTCATCTGCGCCAGCAGCTGCTCGTGGCGACTCGTCATGGGTTCCTCCCGCCTCGCGGCTTCAAGCCCTGGATCTCTCCGAGCAGGCCCGCCTGCGCGCGCTCGACGAACTCCTCGTGGGAGCCGAGGGGTGAGAGGACGAACGAGCGACAGCCGGCATCGACGAAGCCCTGGAGCTGCTCCAGGCAGTCGTCGGGCCGACCCAGGAGACAGTAGCGTCGCGCCGCATCGCGAAAGGATACCCGGTACATCCGCTCCAGGATCCCGGCCGCCCGGTCGAGGGCGCGCTCGTAGACGTCGTCGAGCAGGGTGAACACGAAGGCGGCACTCCGAAAGGGGATCTCTCGCCGGCCGGCCTCGCGGGCGTGGCGGCGGATCGCGTCGAGGTTCTGGCGGTACCGCGCAGCCGAGCACATGTGGGAGAGGTAGCCGTCTCCCAGGCGGCCGGCGCGGCGCAGCGCGGCGGGGCGGCGCCCCCCGACCAGGATCGGCGGCCCGCCCGCCTGGAGCGGCCGGGGCGAGATCGAGACCGGACCCAGGTCGAAGTGGCGCCCCCGATGCTCCACATCCTCCTCGGTCCAGAGCCGGCGCAGGATCCCGATCGCCTCGTCGCTGCGACTCCCCCGCTCCTCGACGGGGACGCCACTCGCTCGAAACTCGGCCGGGTACTCTCCGCCGACCCCGATCCCGAGCGTCAGGCGCCCGCCCGAGAGCACGTCGAGGCTCGCAGTGACCTTGGCCGTCGTCGTGGGATGGCGGAGCGGGAGCAGGTACACGCTGGTGCCGAGCTCCACGCGCTCCGTAGCCGCGGCCGCGAAGCCGAGCAGGGTGAGCGACTCGAGAATCGGAAAGTGGAAGGCGATGTGATCGCCCACCCACAGCGAGTCGAAGCCGGCGGCCTCGATTCGACGTGCCCCAGCGAGGATGCCGGCGCGATCGGACGCCGAGAGGACCGCGCCACAGTCGACCCCGGGGCGAAGGACGAGGGGCTCGGTCAATGCTTGGATTCCTCCCGCATGGGCGAAGGGTCTCGCGAGACGGCGACCTGCATCCCGGCTGTCTTACCAGAGATCCGCCCGCTCGACCAAGCGGTGCTCACCGCCTCGAGGGGTGGTAGGATCGCTGGATGTCGGTGCGGGTGAAGAGGCTCGAGACCGATCGGCGCCGCCTCGGGCACGCGAGGCCGCCCGCTGCGAGCCGTTCCCGCGGACCCGTCCGCATCAGCCGAGAGCTTGCGCGCCAGGTCGACGGGCTCTCGTTCCGCGCTCCCGTCGCCTACGTCTACAATCCACTGCGTTACGGACGGCGCGCGCACGAGATCTACCTGCGGCGCTTCGCACGGCCCGGCATCGAGGCGCTCTGGCTCGGGATGAACCCGGGGCCCTGGGGAATGGCGCAGACGGGCGTGCCCTTTGGCGAGGTCTCGCTCGTCCGGGACTGGCTCGGGATCGCTGCCCCTGTGGAGCGCCCGATCCCCGAGCATCCCGAGCGCCCCGTCCTGGGCTTCGCCTGTGCACGCAGCGAGGTGAGCGGACGCAGGCTCTGGGGCTGGGCGAGAGAGCGATTTGGAAGCCCCGAGCGCTTCTTCGCACGCTTCTTCGTGTGGAACTACTGTCCGCTGGCC
>JBHHYV010000048.1:0-24542 GCA_046757685.1 Myxococcota bacterium | reverse complement strand
GGCGCCGGGGCACGGCTCACCTCGATCGACTCCCGGAACCGCCAGAAGAGCGGCGCCGCGTCGCCCGGCCCGGGCGACGCCTCGGGGTGGTACTGCACCGAGAAGGCGCGCAGCCGCGGATGGGAGATCCCCTCGACCGTGCCGTCGTTCAGGTTGCAGTAGGTGATCTCGATCTCGGGATCCCGGGCGAGCGCGTCGGGCTCGAGCGCAAAGCCGTGGTTCTCGGACGCGATCCAGACCCTGCCGCTGGCCTCGTCGCGCGCGGGCTGGTTGGCTCCGTGGTGACCGAAGCGCATCTTGCGGATCTGTCCGCCGAGCGCGAGCCCCAGGATCTGGTGCCCCAGGCAGATGCCAAAGATCGGGCGCTGCCCGAGCAGCGCGCGGACGGTGGGAGCGGCATAGGGGACGGCCCGGGGGTCTCCGGGCCCGTTGGAGAGGAAGATCCCGTCGGGATCCATCGCGATCACGTCCTCCGCGGAGGTCGCAGCGGGCACGACCGTGACGTCGAGGCCGCAGTCGCTCATCTGCCGCAGGATGTTCCGCTTGATCCCGAAGTCGAGTGCCACGACGCGATAGCGCGGCTCGGGCACCGACGCGGGAGCGGCCTCGAAGCGTGCTCCGGGCACGCCCGTGTAGACCTCGCGGGTCGAGACCCGATCGACGAGGTTGCGCCCGGCCATGTCGGGAAGCGCGGCCGCACGTCGCCGCAAGGCCTCGAGGTCGACCTCTCCGGAGGCCAGGATCCCGTTCTGCGCCCCGCCCTTGCGGATCCGCCGGACGAGCGCCCGGGTGTCGATCCCCGAGATCCCAGGCACGCCGTGACGGACGAGATAGGCCTGAAGCGACTCCCGACTGCGCCATGAGGACGGGAAGTCCACGTGCTCGCGAACCACGAAACCCTCCAGGAAGAGACCCCGAGACTCCTCGTCCTCCGGGTTGGTGCCGACGTTGCCGATCTCGGGGTAGGTCATGCACACGATCTGACCCGCGTAGGAGGGGTCGGTCAGGATCTCCTGGTAGCCCGTCATCCCGGTGTGGAAGACGACCTCCCCGCACCCCTCCGTTCGGGACCCGAACCCACCGCCGCGATAGACCGTGCCATCCGCGAGCACCAGAACCGCAGGATCGGTTCCGGTCACACCGCCTCCCCCGCCTCGAGGTCGTATACGCTCGTGCCCCCGACCCAGGTGCGGACCGCGCGCCCGCGCAGCTCCTCGCCCAGGAAGGCGGAGTTCGTCGAGCGGGACCGCAGGCTCGCAGCCTCGACCTTCCAGACCCGGCCGGGATCGACCAGCGTCAGATCCGCCGGAGCGCCGACCTCGAGGCCGCCCCCGCGAAGACCCAGCACCCGCGCCGGCGCGGTCGACAGGCGACGCACCGCCTCGAGCGGTGAGAGGATGGAGGACCGGACCAGGTCCAGGACGACCGGGAGCGCGGTCTCGAACCCGACGACGCCGAAGGGCGCCTCCTCGAAATCGACGTCCTTCTCGTGAATCGCGTGCGGCGCGTGGTCGGTCGCGACGCAGTCGAGGGTGCCCTCCGCGAGGCCCCGGATCAGCGCCTCCCGATCGCTGGCCCCGCGCAGGGGGGGCGCCATCTTCGAGTTGGGATCGAAGCGCCGGATCCGCTCGTCGGAGAGAGCGAGATGATGGGGAGTCACCTCGGCGGTGACCCGGACCCCGCGCTCGCGAGCCTCTCGAATCAGGTCGACGGAGCGCGCCGCCGAGACGTGCGCGATGTGCAGGTGGGCGCCCGTCAGCGCCGCCAGCTCCAGGTCGCGAGCCACCATGACGGTCTCGGCCTCGGCCGGAGCGCTCGGCAGGCCGCAGCAGGTCGCGTGGGTGCCTTCGTGGACGACCCCCGAGCCCCGCAGCTCCAGGTCCTCGCAGTGCGCGATCACGGCCCGCTCCACGCCTCGGGCGTACTCGAGCACGCGACGCATGACGGCGGCATTCATGATCGGCGCCCCGTCGTCCGAGAACGCGACCGCTCCGACCTCGGCCAGGGAGCCCATCTCGCTCATCACCTCTCCGCGCAGGCCCTGCGTCGCCGCCCCGATCACCAGGACCCGGACGGCCGCGACCGCCCGCGCCCGCCGGTAGATGAACTCGGTCACCGCAGCGTTGTCGTTCACGGGGTCGGTGTTCGCCATGCAGCAGACCGTCGTGAAGCCTCCCGCCGCCGCCGAGCGCGTGCCCGAGGCGATGTCCTCCTTGTACTCCTGTCCGGGCTCCCGCAGGTGGGCGTGCAGATCGACGAAGCCGGGACAGAGCCAGCGACCTTCCGCCTCGACCACCACGTCGGCGGGCTCCCGCGGCTCGGCGCCGACCGCGGCGATCCGCCCGTCGACCACCTCGAGCGAGCCCCGCTCGTCCCGGCCGCTCGCCGGATCGATCAGGCGGGCGCCGCGGATCCGCAGCCGGCTCACTCCGTCTCTCCCGTGACCAGGTAGAGGACCGCCATCCGCACGGCCACGCCGTTGGTCACCTGGTCGAGGATCCGCGACCGCTCCGCGTCGGCCACGTCGCTGGCGATCTCGATGCCGCGGTTGATCGGGCCCGGATGGAGGACGATCGCGTCCGGGCGGGCGCGGGCGAGGCGCTCGCGGTCGAGCCCGAAGCGGGCGGCGTACTCACGAATGCTCGGGAAGAGCGATCCCTCCAGACGCTCGCGCTGGATCCTCAGCATGCAGATCACGTCCGCGCCCTCGCAGGCGGCGTCGGGAGTCCCGCAGGGCTTGACGTCGAGTGCCTCGAGATGGCGCGGCAGCAGCGTCGGGGGGCCGGCGACCCGGACCTCGGCGCCGAGCTTGCGGAAGATCTGGATGTCGGAGCGCGCCACCCGGCTGTGCGTCACGTCGCCCACGATCGCCACCACGCGACCCTCCAGGGAGCCGAAGGCCTGACGCACCGTAAAGGCGTCGAGCAGGGCCTGGGTGGGATGCGCGTGGGCCCCGTCCCCCGCATTCACGACCGGAACGTCCACCCTCTGGGCGAGCATGCTGGGAACTCCCGCGACCCGGTGTCGGACCACCAGGGCATCGGCATGCATGGCGGCGAGGTTCGCGACCATGTCCGAGAGCGTCTCGGACTTCGAGAGGCTCGAGCCGGCCTCCGACACGTGGATCGCGTCCGCCGAGAGCCGCTTGGCGGCGATCTCGAAGCTCACGCGCGTCCGGGTCGACGGCTCCAGGAAGAGATTGACGATGGTCTTCCCGCGGAGCGTGGGCACCCGCTTGATCTCTCGCTGCGAGATCTCGAGCATCGCCTCGGCTACATCCAGGTAGCGCTCGATCTCGGTCCGCGGGAGCGATTCGAGGTCCAGCAGGTTCATACCGCCACCACCACCTCGAGGGGCCCGTCGGGACGAGGCCGGAGGACCACCCGCTCCGCGCGAGCGGTCGGGAGGTTCTTGCCCACGTAGTCGACCCGGATGGGCAGCTCGCGGTGCCCGCGATCGACGAGGGTCGCGACCTGGATCGCCTCGGGACGGCCGAAGTCGATCACCGCGTCCATGGCGGCCCGCACCGTCCGGCCGGTGAACACCACGTCCTCGACCAGGACCACCCGCCGGCCCGTGACACTCTCCGCCATGCGGGTGCGGTGGGGAAGAGGCCGCTTGCGCTCGACGATGACGTCGTCCCGGTAGAGGGTCACGTCGAGCACGCCCAGCGGAACCTCGCGACCGGAGTCGATGCGAAGCCGCTCCGCCAGCATCTCGCCGATCGGCACGCCGCCCTCGGCAATCGCCACCAGCATCAGCGACCCGGGGTCGGAGTTGCGCTCCAGGATCTCGTGCCCGATGCGCGTGACGGCGCGGCGGATCCCCTCGGGATCGAGCACCACGCGCTCTGGCGCCACCGGGGGGCTGGACGCAGGGACCGGAGCGTCGAACTCGCGGGAGCTCATTTCACACCTTTGCCCACCTCTCCGGATGGGCTTAAAAGGCCTTCTCGCCAGGCGGATCCGTTTCCGGGAGCCTATCTCCCGCTCCCGGCGGCGTCAATCACTCCGCCGGGCCATCGATCCGGCGCCCGATCCGGTGCCAGCGGACCTCCTCGACCTGGAAGGTGGCGACGCGATAGAGCGTGTCCAGCAGGCCGAGGATCAGCCCGTGGTCGGGCTCGCCCCCGCGATCGATCACCCACGACCAGTGGATCCACTCGGCCTTGCCCTTGATCTGGTCGGCGCGAACGAAGTGGTTGCGCCAGAAGCGGCTGTCCTTGGAGTTGTCGCGGTTGTCGCCCATCGCAAAGTAGTGGCCCTCGGGGACCAGCCAGGGGCCCCGGTGCTCGCGCGCCCGGCGTCCGTCGAGCCGCAGGATCGTGTGGTCGCCGGTCTCGTCGAAGTGCTCGCGATAGCGCGTCGCGCGGATCTCGCGCCCGTAGATCCGGTCGCGATAGCGGAACTCCCCATCGCGAACCTCCGGCACCGGCCGGCCATTGATCCACGGGGTCCCTTCCCGCATCTCGATGCGATCCCCGGGAAGGCCGACGATGCGCTTGATGAAGTCCTGGCTCGGATCGTCGGGAAAGCGGAACACGATCACGTCGCCGCGCCGGGGCTTGGAGACGGGGATCAGGAGGGTTCCGGTGATGGGAAGTCTCACCCCGTAGAGGAACTTGTTGACCAGGACGTAGTCCCCGACGAGCAGGGTCGGGATCATCGACCCCGACGGGATCGTAAAGGGCTCGATGACGAAGGACCGGATCGCGAGCGCGATGGCCACCGCCACCGCGAGGGCTCGCAGGGTCTCGAAGCGGCCTCGCGCGGGCTCTGGCGACGCCATCAGCGTCCTTCGTCCTTGACCGAGAGCGCCGCCAGAAAGGCCCGCTGTGGAATCTCGACCCGGCCCACCTTCTTCATGCGCTTCTTGCCTTCCTTCTGGCGTTCGAGGAGCTTTCGCTTGCGGGTCACGTCGCCGCCGTAGCACTTGGCCGTCACGTTCTTTCGCAACGCCTTCACCGTGACGCGCGCGATCACCTTGGCTCCGATGGCGGCCTGGATGGCGACCTCGAACATCTGGCGAGGGATGTGTCGCTTCATCTCCCGAATCATTGCCAGCCCCCGCTCGTAGGCCACGTCGCGGTGCAGGATCATCGAGAGGGCGTCGACGAGGTCTCCGTTGACGCGCACGTCCACCCGCACCAGGTCGGCCGCGGTGAAGCCGAGAAGCTCGTAGTCCATCGACGCGTAGCCGCGGGTCACGGTCTTGAGCCGATCGTAGAAGTCGATCACCACCTCGGCGAGCGGCAGCTCGTAGCGCACGACCGCGCGGCGATCGCTGTGCACGGCCAGGTCCCGCTGAACCCCCCGGCGTTCGTGACACAGCCCCAGCACCCCCCCGAGGAACTCCGTCGGGCAGTGGATCTGCGCCAGGATCAGGGGCTCCCGGATCTCGGCGTAGTCGTTGGGGTCCGGCAGGTCGCTGGGTCGATGGATCTCGAGCGTCGAGCCGTCTCGCCGCTCGATCTGGTAGACGACGGTGGGAGCCGTCACGACCAGGTCCAGGCCGTACTCGCGCTCGAGCCTCTCCTGGGAGATCTCCATGTGGAGGAGACCCAGGTAGCCGCAGCGGAATCCGAATCCGAGGGCCTCGCTCGTCTCCGCCTCGGCCGAGATCGAGGCGTCGTTCAGGCGCAGCTTGTCGATCGCGGCCCGCAGCGCCGGGTAGCTCGCCGGGTCGGACGGATAGAGCCCGCTCCAGACCATGGGCTGGAGCGGCTGGAAGCCCGGCAGCGGATCGGCGGCGGGCCGGCCGGCATCGAGGATCGTATCTCCCACGCGCACCGCCCGAGGATCGCGAATGCTGGCAGACAGGACGGCGACCTCGCCGCACTCCACGGCCTCGCGGCGCTCGAGCTCGGGGGCCAGCACCCCGACCAGGCCGAGATCGAAGTCGAGCCCCGTCGAGGCCAGCCGGATCCGGGAGCGGGCCCGGATCCGACCGTCGACCACGCGCGCCAGCATCGTGGCCCCCTGGTACGCGTCGTACCAGCTGTCGAAGACGAGCGCCCGCAAGGGCGCTTCGGGATTCCCCGTCGGCGCCGGGATCCGCTCGACGATCGCCTCGAGCAGCTCCTCGATTCCCGTGCCCTGCTTCGCCGACACGCGTACCGCCCCTTCGGCCGGGATCCCCACGATCTCCTCGATCTCGGCGCAGACACGCTCCGGATCCGCGTTCGGCAGGTCGACCTTGTTGATCACCGGGATCACCTCGAGGCCCGTCGCGACCGCGATCTCCGCGTTCGCCACGGTCTGGGCCTCGACGCCCTGGGCGGCATCGACGACCAGCAGCGCTCCCTCGCAGGCGGCGAGCGAGCGCGAGACCTCGTAGTGGAAGTCCACGTGGCCCGGCGTATCGATCAGGTTGAGCTGGTAGGGCGGCCCCCCCTTCGGCTGGAAGCGCATTCGAACCGTCTGCGCCTTGATCGTGATGCCGCGCTCCCGCTCCAGGTCCATCCGGTCCAGGTATTGGTCGACCCGGTCACGAGGCTTCACGGTCCCCGTGCGCTCGAGCAGGCGATCCGCCAATGTCGACTTGCCGTGGTCGATGTGGGCGATGATCGCAAAGTTCCGAATGTGCTCCATGCCCTGCGCGCTCACTCAGTCGTCGAGCCGCGCCACCTCCTCGCGGAAGTAGGGGAGCGTCCGCTCGAGACCTTCGTCCGGGCCGACCTCGGGCTCCCAGCCCAGCACCTCCCTGGCCCTCGAGGTGTCGGGGCGGCGTACCTTCGGGTCGTCGGGCGGGAGGGGCCGGTGGACGATCGGGCTCGACGATCCACACAGGCGGACGATCCGCTCCGCCAGCTCGAGAATCGAGAACTCGAGCGGGTTGCCCAGGTTCACAGGGTCGCAGAAGCCCGAGTCCAGGAGCCGGCAGATCCCCTCGACCAGGTCGGAGACGAAGTTGATGCTCCGGGTCTGGGAGCCGTCGCCGAAGACGGTGATGGCCTCCCCGCGCAGCGCCTGGGAGAAGAACGTCGGAATCGCGCGACCGTCATCCAGCCGCATCGAGGGACCGTAGGTGTTGAAGATCCGGACGATCCGGGTCTCGACCCCGTGATAGCGACGGTAGGCCATGGTCATGGCCTCCGCGAATCGCTTCGCCTCGTCGTAGACTCCGCGGATCCCGATCGGGTTGACGTTGCCCCAGTAGCTCTCGGGCTGGGGGTTGACCTCGGGGTCGCCATAGCACTCGGACGTGGACGCCAGCAGGAAGATCGCGCCCTTCTCCTTGGCCAGCCCCAGGGCCTTGTGGGTGCCGAGCGCCCCGACCTTGAGGATCTGGATCGGCAGGCGCTCGAAGTCGGTCGGGCTCGCGGGCGAGGCGAAGTGCAGCACCGCGTCGAGGGTCCCGGGAACGTGGAGGAACTCGGTGACGTCCTGCTTCATGTAGTGGAAGGACGCGTGCGCGAAGAGATCCTCGATGTTGCGGATCCTCCCGGTGAGCAGGTTGTCCATGCAGATCACCTCGTTGCCATCCGCCAGGAAGCGTCGGCAGAGATGGGACCCGATGAAGCCGGCTCCACCCGTTACGAGAATTCTACGCACGCTCCGCCTCGTCTTCCCGATCGAGATAGTTCCGCAGGGCCGCCCGCCAGTGCCCCAGCCCGAGGCCCAGAGCGCGGGCACGCTCGAGACCCAGGACACCATACGCCGGACGTCTCGCCGGCCTGGGCAGCTGGCGCGTCGCGACGGGCTCGAGAGAAACGGGGCCGTGCCAGCCCCTGCGCACGCCTTCACAGACCACGGCGAGCGCCAGGTCGAACCAGCTGGCGACTCCATCGCAGGCCAGATGGAGGATGCCTCGCGCCCCTCCCTGGACGGCATCCAGGATGCCACCGGCGAGCGCGCCCGTCCAGGTGGGTCTTCCGAGCTGATCCTCGACGACGCGCAGGGCCTCCCCTCGCCGCGCGGCCCCTGCGATCGTGCGAACGAAGTTGCGGCCCGGCCCGAAGAGCCACTGGGTGCGAACGACGAGGTGATCCTGCGAGGCCTCTCGGACCCGCAGCTCTCCGGCCAGCTTGCTCCGCCCATACACCGACAGGGGCGCCGTCCGGGACGACTCGCGGAAGGGTCGCGAAGCCCGTCCGGAGAACACGTACTCGGTGCTCAGATGCACGAGCCGAACCGACCGACCACAGGCCCGGGCCAGGACGCCGGGAGCCAGCGCGTTCGCGCGCTCGGCAGCCTCGGGCTGGATCTCGCACGCGTCGACCTGGGTGAAGGCGGCGCAGTTGACGACGATCGAGGGCCCCACCTCTTCGAGGGACCGCGCGACGGCTCGCTCATCCGAGATGTCGAGGGTCTCGTGGGTGCGGGCGCTCACGGCGAGACCCCGGCGCGTCGCCTCCGCTACCAGCGAACGACCGAGCTGCCCCCCTGCACCGGTCACCAGGAGCCGAGGCGGAGTGGCCGTCACTCCGAGGTGACCCACACGCTGAAGCCGTGGTCCTTCAGCCTGGCTGCGAGCTCGCGCGGAGCGAGGCCCCCGCTGGGTCGCACCCGAACCCGGTAGCGGGGCTTTCCCTCGGGTCGCGTGTGACTGACGTAGGCCTGAAAGCCACTGCGCCTCAGCCGCGTCGCCAGCGCATCGGCCGAGCGCCGGTCCGTGTAGGACGCGATCTGGATGACGACCTTCGCGGAGTCGGATTCGTCGTCGCGATGCCGTGCCGCCAGCTGCGCCATCGCCCGCTCGAAGGCACCGGGCTGCGCGACCTGCTCTCGGGCCGGCGGAGAGGGCGCCCCAGGGGCTGTCGCGACGGTGGGGAGCGGGCTCCGCTCGGGCGCGCGCCGCTGCTGAAGGGCACGAAACGCCTGCAGCGGCTCGCCGGCCGGCCGACGCAGATCGACCCGTGCCGGAGTCTCCTGGAAGAGGCGCAGCAGCAGCCGCGGTAGATCCCACAGGCTTCCAATGGCGACTCCCACGCTGATTCCGAACCCGAGCAACGCCGTGGCAGCGGTGACCCGCCGGAGCAACCCGCCGCGGGTCGGGGCCGGACCCCGCCGCGAGGCACCCGAACGCCGCCCTTTCGACGTCGGGCGCCGCGGCACTACATGCGCTCCGGGGCCGAGATCCCGAGTAGCTCGAGCCCGTTCCCCAGGGTCGTCCGCACGCTCCGCACCAGGGCGAGCCGCGCCTGCGAGAGCTCCCGGTCTTCGGACAGCACCCGGTGAGCCCGCCCGTCCGAGATGTAGCTGTGGAAGCCCGTGGCCAGGTCGAGAAGGTAGCGGGCGATCTGCTGCGGCTCCCGCTCCCGCGCCGCGTGGACGACGACCTCGGGCCAGCGGCCGAGCTGCTTGGCAAGCTCGATCTCCGTCGCCAGCTCCAGGCGATCCAGCGGGGCGTGCAGGGGATCGATCCCGGCCTCGAGGCCCTTTCGCTCGATGCTGCACATCCTCGCGTGCGCGTACTGGATCTTGTAGACGGGATTGCGCTCGGAGCGATCACTGGCAAGATCGACGTCGAAGTCGAAGTGCGTGTCGGTCCGTCGCTCGAGCATGAAGTAGCGGAATACATCGGGGCCGACCTCGTCGAGAAGCTCGTCGACCGACACGAACGAGGCGGCGCGCGTGGACATGCCCACCCGCTCGCCCCGGCGTCGCAGGTTGACCCACTGGTAGTAGACCACCTCGAGCTTCTCCCCGTCGCACCCGAGCCGGGAGACCGCTTCGCGAACATAGGGAACCTGCTCGATATGGTCGGGGCCCAGGACATCGATGAGCCGGTCGAAGCCCCGCTTGAACTTCTCGCGGTGATAGGCGACGTCCGGAAGCAGGTAGGTCGGCTCGCCACTCGACTTGACGAGCACCCGATCGCGCTCGTACCCAAGCGACCGGCTCTTGAACCATACGGCTCCGTCCGCCTCGTAGACGAGATCCAGCGCGCGCAGATCCTCCAGGGTCCGCTCGACCGCTCCCGCCTCGTAGATGCTGTTCTCGTTGTAGTAGACATCGAAGACGATTCCGAGGCGCGAGAGCGTGGCTCGGATGTTGCGAAAGATCGCCTCGCGGGCCCGCTGCTCGAAGACCTGCGGCGCCGCGTCGAGGAGGGCCTCACCCTCTTCCGAGGCGATGCGCTGCGCGATCTCGACCAGGTACTCTCCGCGATAGCCTTCTTCGGGCAGCGCTTCCTCCCGACCCAGCGCCTGCAGGTAGCGCGCGCGCAGCGACGCCCCGAGCACTCGCATCTGTCGGCCCGCGTCGTTGAAGTAGTACTCGCGAACGACCGAGTGCCCGGTCGCCTCGAGCAGTCGCGCCAACGCGTCCCCCACGACGCCATTGCGGCCGTGGCCGATGTGCAAGGGACCCGTCGGGTTGGCCGACACGAACTCGATCATGATGCGTTCGGGATGGGGCGCCGCGGAGTGGCCGAAGCGGCATCCGAGACGAAGGACGTCGGCCACGACCTCCTGCCAGCGCTGCGGTGCGAGCGAGAAGTTGATGAAGCCGGGGCCGGCCACCTCGACCTTATCGAGGATTCCCTCGGGATCCTCGAGGGCGCTCGCGATCCGTTCGGCCAGCACGCGCGGCGCCAGGCCGAGCCGCTTCGCCAGGACGAGCGCCGCGTTGCTCGCGAAGTCTCCATGAGAGGCCTCGCGCGAGGGAGCGAGCTGCACGTCGCGGGGCTCGATCCCCTGCGCCGCCTCGAGCTCGCCGATGGCCCGATCGATCGCGTCGATCAACAGCGCCCGAACCGCCTCGCGCACAGGCCTTGGAATAGCCCCCCCGCCGGGGATGGTCAATCCGACCAGCGGATCACCACCTCGCCCGGCCGCACCATGCCCAGATGCTCGCGCGCCACCCGCTCGATCTGCTCCGGGTCGTCCCGAAGCGCGCGAACCCGATCGATCAGCTCCACTCGCTCGCGCTCGAGATCGGCGATCTCGGCGTCGCGCTCATGCACCGCACCTTCCAGATCCCACAGCACGCCCAGGCCCGCGTCGGGGTCCAGCGCCACCCGAAGGAGCGCCGCACACAGCGCCAGCGCGGCCAGCCCCGCCAGCGGTCCCGGGTGCGGCGGTCCCATCTAGCGTTCCGTCCTCTCGGAGGCGTGCAAGAGCGTCTCGATCGCTCGAGCGAAGCGCGGCTGCTTCCAGTCGCGAGGACCGGCAAAGTGGGCCCGCAGCCTTCCCTGGGCGTCGACCAGGAAGGTCTCCGGAAGGCCGCGGACGCGGTAGCGTCGATAGACCTCTCGCTCCGGATCGAGCAGGATGGGGTACGAGAGTCCGAGCTGCCTGCGGAATGCCTCGACCGATTGCCGCGCTTCCGGAGCATCGATCGTCACGCCGAGCAGCTCGAAGCCATCTCCCTGGAGCCTCCGGTAGAGGCGCTCGAGCGCCGGTGCCTCGGTGCGGCACGCCCCACACCAGGTGGCCCAGAAGTGGACGAAGTAGACCTGGCCACGAAGAGATTCCACCGACTCCACTCCTCCCGCCAAGCGCGGGAGCACGAACTCGGGGGGGGCGCTACCGATCTCCCACTCGGGCTCCGCCCGGGTCGGACGCAGCCACTCCCATCCCATGGCGGCCACGAGCCCTCCGGCGCCCAGCAGGACGATCCAGCGGAGGCGTCGCACCCGCCTCACGAGCTCTCTTGCGTCTCCTTGCCGGGGGACTCGTCGTCGGGAAGCAACGCCACGAGCGACATGGGGGCATTGTCGCCGGGTCGCCGACCCAGCTTGACGACTCGCGTGTAGCCTCCCTCGCGACGGTCGTAACGGTCGGCGAGCACGTCGAAGACCTTCGCCGCCGCCTGCTGGGTCCGCAGCACCTCCAGGGCTCGTCGCCGCGCGTGGAGCGTGCCTCTCTTTCCGAGCGTGATCATCCGCTCCGCGACGCGGCGGACCTCCTTGGCCTTCGCGTCGGTGGTTCGGATCTGCTCATGCTCCACGAGCGAAGTCACCAGATTGCGCAGCAGGGCGCGGCGATGCGAGACGCTCCGCCCGAGCTTCCGATGGTCCTTTCGATGGCGCATGGAACTCCCCTCACTCAGCTTCCCTCGCGCATCTGGTCCAGATCGCGGCGCGAGGGAAAGCCGTCGAGCGTCATCCCGAACTCGAGACCCAGGTTCGCCAGGATCCCCTTGAGCTCGTTCAGCGACTTGCGGCCGAAGTTCTTGGTTCGGAGCATCTCCGCCTCGGTTCGCTGGACCAGCTCCCCGATGTACTTGACCTCCGCGTTCTGCAGGCAGTTCGCCGATCGCACCGAGAGCTCGAGCTCGTCGACCGGCCGGAACAGCACCTCGTTGATCGGAGTCGCCGCCCGATGCGCCGTCGGCCCGGCCTCGAGGGCATCCTCTTCGAAGTTGATGAAGATCGAGAGCTGATCCTTCAGGATCTTCGCGGCAAAGGCGAGCGCATCGGCCGGCGAGATCGAGCCGTCGGTCCACAGCTCCATCGTCAGCTTGTCGTAGTCGGTATCCCTGCCGACGCGTGCGTTGGTCACCGAGTAGTTCACCTTGCGGATGGGCGAGAAGGCGGAGTCGATGGGAATCGTCCCCACCGGATCATCCTCGCCCTTGTGACGCTCGGCCAGCACGAAGCCCTTCCCGAACTCGACGAGGGCCGTCAGGGCCAGCTCGGCATCCTCGGAGAGGGTCGCGATGTGATGGTCGGGGTTCAGGATCTCGACGGCCTGATCGGGGGACTCGAAGTCGGCGGCGGTGACCTCTCCGGGTCCCTGCTTGCGGATCTCGATCTCTCGGGTTCCCAGCTGGTTGCCACGGAGCCGAACCTCCTTGAGATTGAGGACGACGTCCGTGACGTCCTCCAGGACGCCGGGGATCGTGGTGAACTCGTGGAGCACACCCTCGATACGAATCGAGGTGATCGCCGCGCCCTGGAGCGAGGAGAGCAGGATGCGCCGCAGCGCGTTCCCGAGCGTGATCCCAAAGCCCCGCTCGAGCGGAGCGCACTCGAAGCGACCATGGGTGTCGCTGAGGGTCTCCTCCACCTCGATCCGCTGCGGACGGATCAGCTCTCGCCAGTTGTGCGTGATGAGTTCGGTATTCATGGAAGCTCTCCCTGCTCGCTTCGCCGCCCGCGCCTCAGCGCGAGTACCACTCGACGATGAGCTGCTCCTGGATCGGAATCGTGATCTCCTCGCGGACCGGCTGGCCCACGATCTCTCCGCGCCGCGCTTCCTTGTCGAGCGTCAGCCAGCTGGGAAGCGAGCGGGTCTCCAGTGCCTCGAGCGCGCTGGCGATCCGGTCGGCCTTCTCCCCTCGTGGCGTCAGCCCGATCCCATCGCCGGGCTTCACCAGGGCCGAGGGTACCGTGACCCGGCGGCCATTGACCGTGAAGTGGCCGTGTCGCACGAGCTGTCGGCCCTCGCTCCGCGAGGTCACGAACCCAAGCCGGTAGACCGCGCTGTCGAGCCTGCGCTCGAGAAGCGAGAGGAGGTTCTCGCCGGCCACCCCCTTCATGCGCTCGGCCTCGTGGACCACGCGACGGAAGGGCCCCTCGAGAACGCCGTAGAGGCGCTTGACCTTCTGGGTCTCGCGAAGCTGCTGGCCGTAGTCCGAGAAGCGAGGCCGCGCCTGACCGTGCTGGCCGGGCGGGTAGTTCCGTCGTTGGACGCTGCACTTGTCGGTGAAGCAACGGTCCCCCTTCAGGAAGAGCTTCAGGCCCTCTCGGCGGCACAGCCGGCAGACCGATCCACGATAACGCGCCACGAATCTCTCCCCTAGGCCCGTCTACGCTTGGGCGGGCGGCATCCGTTGTGCGGGATCGGCGTGATGTCCCGGATGTAGGTCACCTTGAACCCGGAGGCCTGAAGACCTCGCAACGCCGACTCCCGTCCCGAGCCCGGGCCCTTGACCAGGACGCCGAGCTGCCGCACGCCGTGCTCCATGGCCTTCTTCGCCACGTCCTCCGCACTCATCTGTGCGGCGAAGGGCGTCGACTTCCGCGATCCCTTGAATCCCACCGTCCCCGCCGAGGAGGTCGCGATGGTGTTCCCCGCCACGTCGGTGATGGTGATGATCGTGTTGTTGAAGCTCGCAAAGATATGCGCCACACCCGTCTGGATGTTCTTCTTGATCCGCTTCTTGGTCTTCTTGCCCTTGGCCATTTCCTACTTCTTCGACGGCGGCTTCTTCTTTCCCGCCACCGCCTTCCGGGGCCCCTTGCGGGTCCGGGCATTGGTCTGAGTGCGCTGGCCGCGGACCGGAAGTCCCCGCCGATGGCGGAGGCCGCGATAGCAGCCGATGTCCATGAGCATCTTGATGTTCTGGGTGACCTCTCGCCGAAGATCCCCTTCGACCTTGTAGCGCTGCTCGATCACCTCGCGAAGTCGGATGACCTCGGCCTCATCGAGGGAGTGGGTCTTCGCTCCGCGCGCAACTCCGGCCTCTTCGCAGATCCGGCCCGCACTGGATCGTCCGATGCCGTAGATGTAGGTGAGCGAGATCTCGATCGCCTTCTCCCTCGGAAGATCGATTCCAGCGATTCGTGCCATCCTCAGCCCTGCCTCTGCTTGTGCTTGGGATTCTCGCAGATCACCCGCAAGACGCCGCGGCGCCGGATGATCTTGCACTTGTCGCACATCTTCTTGACGCTGGATCGCACTTTCACTGCGCTGGCTCCTAGTGGCTTTCCGGCACCGCGGTCAGGACCTCGGGACCCTCATCGGTGATCGCGATCGTGTGCTCGAAGTGGCAGCTCAGGGCTCCGTCCGCCGTGATCGCGGTCCAACGGTCTTCGAGGATCTCGACCTGGGAGGTTCCGACATTCACCATGGGCTCCACCGCCAGAACCATACCCGGACGCAGCCGCGGACCTCGGCCGGGAACCCCGAAGTTCGGCACCTTCGGCTCCTCGTGCAACTTGCGCCCGATCCCGTGGCCGACGAAATCGCGGACCACCGAGAAGCCGGCCTCTTCCGCGACGTGTTGAACGGCCGCCGAAACGTCTCCCAGGCGCCGACCGACCTGCATCTCCCGGATCGCGGCCCAGAGGCTCCGGCGCGTCGTCTCGATCAGGCGCCGCGAGTCCTCCGAGACGTCGCCCACCGGGACGGTCAGCGCGGAGTCCCCGTGGAAGCCCTCGAAAATAGCACCAAAATCGAGCTTCAACAGGTCCCCCCGCTGGAGCTCGCGCGGGCCCGGGATCCCGTGCACGATCTCCTCGTTCAGCGACACGCAGACGACCGCGGGATAGGGCGGCAGGCCCCCGGGGCCGTAGCCGAGAAACGACGAGGTCAGCCCGCGGCTCCGGATCTCCTCGCGGGCCAGGCGATCGATCTCCTCGGTCTTGATGCCTGGGACGGCCAGCTTGCGGAGCTCCAGCAGGATCTCCGCCACGTGGCGCCCCGCGACCCGCATCCGGTCGAGCTCCCGCCGGGACTTCAGGTGGATCACGTGCCGAGCCCCTGCTGGATCCGCTCCGCAATCTCCTCCATCGTTCCCACTCCATCGACCGATCGCACCGCGTCGCCGTAGTGCTCCAGGACCGGCCGGGTCTCGCGCCGGTACACGTCGAGACGCTTTCGGACGGCCTCCTCGGTATCGTCGACGCGGCCCTCCCCCCGCGACAGGATCCGCTGGACCAGCTCCGGCTCGGGGACCTCGAGGGACACGACGCAGACTGGAGCCCGCCCTTCGCCTGCGAGCAGCGCGTCGAGCGCGCGCGCCTGGGCGAGCGTCCGGGGGAAGCCATCGAGAATGAAGCCCTCCCGGCAGTCGTCCCGCGCCAGGCGCTCTCGCACGATGCCCAGGATCACGCCATCCGGAACCAGCTCGCCGCGCTCCATGATCTGCTCGGCCTCGCGACCGAGCGAGGTCCCGCGCCGGACGGCATCTCGCAGCATGTCGCCTGTCGAGATCTGCGGAATCCCGAGGGCCTCGACGAGGAGTCTCGCCTGGGTTCCCTTGCCGGCGCCCGGAGGGCCGAAGAGCACCAGGTTGTGGCACTTCACCGCCCCGCCCTTCCCCGAAGCCGGCCGCTCTGCATCAAGGTCTCGTAGTTCCGGCTCATCAGGTGCGCCTCGATCTGGCCGACTGTGTCGAGCGCCACCCCGACGACGATCAGCAGGGCAGTCCCGCCGAAGAAGAAGGGCACGCCGAAGCGCCCCGAAAGGAAGACCGGCAGAATGCACACCCCGGCCAGGTAGATGGCTCCGATGAGGGTGATCCGGTTCAGAACCCGGCGGATGTACTCCGCGGTCCGCTTGCCCGGGCGAATCCCGGGAATATATCCGCCGCTCTTCTTGATGTTGTCGGCGACGTCGTCGGGATCGATCAGGACTCCCGTATAGAAGTAGGCGAAGAAGACGATCAGCCCGATATAGACGAGGTTGTATCCGAAGGTGCTGTAGGAGAGGTAGTCGTCGATGAAGGCCCGGATCGAGGGAGAGTCGGTCCACTGCGACACCTGGAGGGGAAGCATCAGCAGGGACGAAGCGAAGATCGGCGGAATCACACCCGAGGTGTTGATCCGCAGGGGGAAGTAGCTCATCCCGCCGCCAAACATCTTCCGGCCGACCACGCGCCGGGCGTATTGGATCGGAACCCGGCGCTGCGCGCGCTCGAAGAACACGATGGTCGCGACGACGCCCACCATGAAGGCGCCGAGGATGATGGCACCGATCAGGGTCAGCTGGTCCGTCGACAGCAATGTGACCACGTTGGCCAGGGCGCTCGGGATCGAGACCACGATCCCCGCAAAGATCACCAGCGAGATGCCGTTTCCGATCCCCCGCTCCGTCACCTGCTCGCCGAGCCACATGATGAATGCGGTGCCCGACGTGAGCGTGAGCATCGCCATCAGCCGAAAGCTCCAGCCCGGGTCGATCACCGAGCGCGACCCGAAGATCCCGTTCTCGAGCGCGATCGACATCAACAGGGCCTGCACGAGCGATAGGGCCACCGTCCCGTAGCGCGTGTAGCGGGTGATGACCCGGCGGCCCGACTCCCCCTCCTTGCGAAGCTCGTCCAGACGGGGAATCACCGTTCCCAGAAGCTGGAAGATGATCGACGCGCTGATGTAGGGCATGATGCCCAGCGCGAAGATCGAGAGCTGCTTCAACGCTCCGCCGCTGAAGAGGTTGAACAGGCCGAAGATCCCGGCTCCCTGCTGCTCGAAGAAGCGCTGGAGCTCGGCGGGATCGATCCCAGGCGTCGGGATCGCACAGCCGAGGCGGTACACCGCGAGCATCGCGAAGGTGAAGAGGATCCGCCGGTTCAGCTCGGGGATCCGCGTGAGGCCCTGTACCGCTCCCGGGTTCACGCGCCGTCGGCCTCCGGGGATCCCCGCCGGCGGGCGGGCACGCACTCGACGCTGCCGCCCGCGGCCTCGATCTTCTGCCGAGCCGACCCACTCAGGGCCTGGACCCGCACGTGCAGCAAGGGGGGAGCCTCGCCGACCGCGAGCAGCTTGATGGGCCAGTCGGCTCGCTTGACGAGTCCCGCCGCCGTCAACGTCTCCGGCGTCACCTCCGGCCCATCGAGCCGGGCGAGATCGCGAAGGTTCACCACCTGGAAGGGCGTCCGGAAGAGGTTCACGAAGCCTCGCTTCGGGATCCTGCGAATGAGGGGCAGCTGTCCGCCTTCGTACCAGCCACGCTTGCGGGTCCCCGAGCGTGCGCCCGCGCCCTTCTGGCCCCGGCCGCAGGTCTTCCCGTGGCCGCTCCCGATGCCCCGGCCGACCCGCTTGCGCGGGTGCTTCGAGTGGGCCCGCCGCTTGAGTTGATCGAGCATCAGCGCAGCTCCTCGACCTCGATGAGGTGACGCACCTTGCGGAGCATGCCGCGCACGGCATCGGTGTTCTCGAGCTCCGACACCGCGCCCGGCCGTCGCAATCCCAGACCGCGGAGGGTGGCGCGCTGATCGCGCTTGTACCCGACCGCGCTCCGGACCTGACGGACACGAACTCTCGCGCTCATGCGACTCCCCTCTCCTGGAGCCGATCCTCGACGAAGCGCAGCTCGAGAAAGCCCGCCAGGGTCGCGCGCACGACGTTGTGGGGGCGGTTCGTTCCCAGGCACTTGGTGAGGATGTTCTGCACTCCCGCCGCCTCGCAGACGGCGCGCACCGCCCCCCCCGCGATGACGCCGGTGCCGGGAGAGGCCGGCCGGAGCACCACACGCCCGGCCCCGAAACGACCCACGACCTCGTGGGGGATCGTGCCCTCGACGAGCGGAACCGCGATCAAGCTGCGACGCGCCCGATCGACTCCCTTGCGGATGGCCTCGGGAACCTGGTTGGCCTTGCCGATGCCGAAGCCCACGACGCCCCGCCCATCTCCCACCACGACGAGCGCGGTGAATCCAAAGCGCCGGCCGCCCTTGACCACCTTCGCGACGCGGTTGATGTCGACGACGCGCTCCTCGAGCTCGTAGTCGTTCGGATTCAGCTGATCTCGCTCCAGGGCTTGCGTTCGCGTCATGTCCAGTCTTTCCGTGGGCGATCGGCTAGAAGCCGAGCCCAGCCTCCCGCGCCGCATCGGCCAGCGCCTTGATTCGGCCGCTGAATACGAAGCCGTTGCGGTTGAATGCCACCTTCTGGATGTCCCGTGACAGGGCGAGCGCTGCGATCGCAGCGCCGACCTTCTTCGCAGCCTCGACGTCCTTGGTCGACTTGAGTCCCTCGCGAACCGAGGGCGATCGCGTCGAAACGGAGGTCACGGTGCGACCCGACAGTGGATCGACGATCTGCGCATAGATATGGCGAGAGCTCCGGTAGATGGTCAACAAGGGACGCTCGCAGCGAGCGAGCTGCCGGCGTGTGTGCGCCCGCCGCCGAATCCAGAGCCGCTTGGCTTCTGCGATGCGTTTCATCGATCAGGTCCCCGCTCCGACGCCGGACTTTCCGACCTTGCGGCGCACGCGCTCCCCGGCGTAGCGGATCCCCTTGCCCTTGTAGGGCTCCGGGGGTCGCACGCGCCGGATCTCGGACGCGAACTGGCCCACCTGCTGCTTGTCGCGTCCCTTCACCTTCAGCTTCGTGGGGCTCTCTGCGGTCACCTCGAGACCGCCGGGAACCTCCAGAATGACCGTGTGCGAGAACCCCACCGACAGCGTGAGCTGCTGGCCCTTGACCTCTGCCCGGTAGCCGACTCCGACGATCTCGAGCTCCTTCTCGAAGCCTCGCGTCACACCCATCACCATGTTGGCGACCAGACTGCGCATCAGGCCATGCGCGGCCCGGGCGACCTTCTCTTCGGAATCGCGGTGGACCACGATCTGTCCATCGAGAATCTCGACGCGGGTGTTCGGAACCTGCCGCTGCTCCAGCTCCCCACCGGGGCCCTTGACGCACACCCGGTCCTCCCGAAGCGCCACCTCGACGCCGGGCGGGATCGGAATGGGCAGCTTTCCGATGCGCGACACCGAGCTTCACCAGACTCGCGCCAGGACCTCGCCGCCGGTATGCGCTTCGCGCGCCTCCCGATCGGTGAGGATCCCGTGCGGGGTGGACAGGATGGCCACGCCGAGCCCGTTGCGAACGCGCGGAATCTCGGAGACGCCCACGTACACCCTTCGCGAGGGCTTGGAGGTTCTCTCGATCCCCTCGATCATGGGCTGGCTCTCCGCGGAGTAGCGAAGCTCGATCACCAGAAGGGGCTTCTTCTCGTCTCCCTGGACCTGGAATCCCGAGATGAACCCCTCTCGCACGAGCAGGCTCGCGATCTCGCGGCGCATCCTCGACGAAGGCAGGACCACCCGGGTCAGGCGCGCCCGCAGCGCATTGCGGATCCGGGTCAGCATGTCGGCGATCGGGTCGGTCAGCACCGTGGACTCCTCACCAGCTCGACTTCGTCATGCCCGGGATCTTTCCCTCCAGGGCCAGCTGCCGCAGGCAGATCCGACAGAGATCGAACTTTCGATAGTACCCGCGCGCCCTTCCGCAGCGTCGGCAGCGGTTGTAGTAGCGGGTCCGGAAGGCCAGACGCCCCGCCCCGCGGAGCTTGCGCAGGCGCCGCTGCTTAACGAGATTGGAAGTCTTCGCCAACCCAGTCTCCTACTGCCGGAAGGGAACGCCGAGCTCTCGCAAGAGCAGGCGGCCCTCCTCGTCTGTCTTCGCGGTGGTCACGATCGAGACGTTGAGGCCCCGGACCCCTTCCACCTTGTCGTAGTTGATCTCGGGAAAGATGATCTGCTCCCGGATCCCAATCGAGTAGTTTCCACGCCCGTCGAAGGCCCTCGGCGAGAGCCCGCGAAAATCCCGAACGCGCGGCAGCGCGATATTGAGGACCCGGTCGAGGAACTCCCACATCCGGTGCCGGCGCAGGGTCAGGAAGCAGCCGATGGACTGTCCCTCGCGGAGGTGGAAGGCAGCCACCGACTTGCGTGCCTTGGTGACGACGGGGCGCTGCCCGCCGATCAGGCCGAGCTCCTCGGTTGCCGCCTCGAGCAGCTTGGGAGTCTGGATCGCGGCTCCGAGGCCCACGTTCAGGGTGATCTTGGTCAGGCGGGGGCACTGCATCGGATTGGCATAGCCGAACTCCTCCCGGAGCCGGGGCACCGCCACCTCGCGATATCGCTTGAGGAGCCGCGGCTCCTCCCGGACCTGTCGCGCCTCAGCCATCGATCGCCTCGTCGTGCTTCTTGCTCCAGCGGACCTTGCGCCCATCGACGAGGCGGAACCCCACACGGGTCCGGTCTCCCTTGTGGACGAGAGCGACGTTCGACAGGTCGATCGACGCCTCGCGCTCGATGATCCCCCCCTGGCGATGGGCGGCGGTGGGCTTCTGGTGGCGCTTGATGATGTTGACCCTCTCGACCGTCAGTCGGCCCCGCGCCCGATCGACGGCGAGAACGCTACCCCGCTGGCCGCGGTCCTTGCCCCGGAGAACCTCGACCGTATCGCCCTTGCGAATCCGAGCGCTCATCAGAGGACCTCTGGCGCCAGCGATACGATTCGCATGAAGCGCCGGGCTCGAAGCTCGCGCGCCACGGGCCCGAAGATCCGCGTGCCGATCGGCTCCCGGTTGGCGTCGACCAGGACGACCGAGTTGTCGTCGAAGCGGATGTAGGAGCCGTCCGAGCGGCACAGCTCCTTGCGCGTGCGGACGATCACGGCGTGGTGAAGCTCCTTCTTCTTCACCTTGCTGTTGGGCAGGGCCTCCTTGACTGCGACGCGAATCACGTCTCCGACCGAGGCGTAGCGACGGCGGCTGCCCCCGAGAACCTTGACGCACGACACCTTGCGGGCACCCGAATTGTCGGCCACGTGCAGGATCGACTCCGCCTGGATCACTGCAGCTTCTCCTGGACCCGCCAGTGCTTGGCCTTCGAGAGGGGCCGGGACTCGACGATCCGGACCTTGTCGCCCACGCTGCAGTCATTGGTCTCGTCGTGGGCCATCAACCGTGTCCGCTTGCGAATGATCTTCTTGTAGCGTCGATGGCGGACGGTCCTGCGGATCTCGACCACGACCGACTTGTCCATCTTGTCGCTGACGACCACGCCGACTCGGGTCTTTCGAAGCCCTCTCTCCGTCATCCCCGTGCTCCCGAGCGGATCGTCAGCGCGCGTGCCAGGTCGCGACGTGCCCGCCGGAGATCCGCCGTATTCTCGAGCTGGCCCGTCGCGTGCTTGATCCGGACGTCGAAGAGGCCTGCCGTCAGCTCCACGATGCGAGCCTCGAGCTCGTCGGGCTGCAGTCCTCGGAGATCCTTCGCCTTCACTTCTCCGTCCTCCGGACGATGCGCGTCGGAACCCCGAGCTTGTGCGCCGCCCGGGTGAGCGCCTCACGCGCAATCTGCTCCGAGACCCCGCCCATCTCGTAGAGCACCCGACCCGGCTTGACGCGGGCCACCCAGTACTCCGGGTTCCCCTTGCCCTTTCCCATGCGGGTCTCCGGGGGTCGCTTGGACAGGGGCTTGTCGGGAAAGATGCGGATCCAGACCTTGCCGCCGCGCTTCGCGTGCCGGGTCATGGCGATGCGGGCCGCCTCGATCTGCCGCGCCGTGATCCGGCCACGGTCGGTCGCCTGCAGTGCGAACTCTCCGAACGAGATCTCGCTTCCGCGGAAGGCCTTTCCACGATTCCGTCCCTTCTGGACCTTCCGGAACCGGGTTCGCTTGGGCTGGAGCATGACCGCCTCGCTCTACTCAGCTGGCCTCGGCCTCGCCGGGAGCCGAGAGCGCCTGCTTCTTTCCCTGGGAGTCCGCGACGTAGCCCGTGAAGATCCACACCTTCACGCCGATCACCCCGTAGGTGGTCTTCGCCACGCACTGCCCGAAATCGATCGCCGCGCGCAGGGTGTGCAGCGGGACCCGGCCCTCGCGGTACTGCTCGGTTCGGGACATCTCCGTCCCGCCGAGCCGACCCGCGGTCCGGATTCTCACGCCCTGGGCGCCGAACTTCATGGCGGAGGTGACCGCCTTCTTCATCGCCCGGCGGAACCCCACCCGGCGCTCGAGCTGGAGACCCACATTCTCGGCAATGAGCTGGGCATCGAGCTCCGCCTTCCGGATCTCGCGGATGTTGATGAAGACCTCGTTCGAGGTGAAGCTGCTGACCTCGTGACGCAGGGCATCCACCTCTGCCCCTCGCTTGCCGATCAGGATGCCCGGACGCGCGGTGTGGATGTTCACCGAGAGCTTGTCGGCCCGGCGCTCGATGACGATCCGACTGATTCCAGCGTGATAGAGCTTCTTCTTGATGTGCGCGCGGATCTTCAGATCCTCGTGCAGCCACTCCGCAAAGCCCCGCTCTGCAAACCAGCTGGACTGCCAGCCGTTGATGACGCCCAGCCGGAAGCCATAGGGATGGACCTTCTGCCCCACCGTATCTCCTAGCGCTCTTCGAGCACGACCGTCACGTGACTGGTCGCCTTGTTGATCCAGCTCGCCCGCCCCATCGCTCGAGGTCGGGTTCGCCAGTTGTTGGGGCCTCCGTCCACGAGAATCCCCTTCACGTAGAGGCCGTCCAGGTCGATGCCCGCGTTCTGGGTCTCGTTCCGGTTCTCGGCATTCGCCAGCGCCGACCGCACGAGCTTCTCGACGGGCCGAGCCGCGCGCTGGGGACTCGCGCGCAGCAGGCTCAGTGCGGATTCGCAGTCCCGCCCGCGGATCAGGTCCGCCACTTTGCGCACCTTGCGCGGCGCAGTGCGCAGGTACCGGAGTCGTGCCCGAACCTCCAACGCCTCACCCTCTCCGGATCTTGCGGTCGCCCGCATGCGCCGTCTGGCGCCGTGTCGGCGCGAACTCGCCGAGTCGGTGGCCCACCATGTCCTCGGTTACGAACACGGGCATGAAGAGCTTCCCGTTGTGCACATGGAGGGTGTGGCCCAGCATGTCCGGCGTCACCATCGAGCGCCGGGCCCAGGTCCGGATGATCCGCTTCTCGCCGGATTCGTTCAGCTTCTCGATCTTCCGTGCGAGCTTCGGATGGACGTAGGGGCCCTTCTTGATGGAACGTGCCATGACCTACCTCTTGCCCCGTCGTCGCACGATGTACTTGCTGCTGGCCCGGTTGCGACGCGTCTTGTGTCCCTTGGTCGGAACGCCCCAGGGAGTGACCGGATGTCGCCCTCCCGAGCTGCGACCTTCACCGCCCCCGTGAGGGTGATCGACGGGGTTCATCGCCACTCCCCGGACATTGGGCCTCCGTCCGCGCCAGCGCGTCCGCCCGGCCTTGCCATCCGTCACGTTCTCGTGATCGATGTTCCCCACCTGTCCCACCGTCGCAAGACAGACGGCCAGCACGCGCCTCATCTCTCCCGAGGGCAGCTTGAGGGTGGCGTACTTCCCCTCTCGGGCCATCAGCTGCGCCCCGGTCCCGGCCGCGCGACACATCTGCCCACCCTTGCGCGGCTTCAGCTCGATGCTGTGGACGACCGTACCGAGCGGCATGTTGGAGAGCGGCAGGGCGTTGCCCGGCCGGATCTCCGCCTGCTCTCCCGTCTGGATCACGTCGCCGACGCGCAGTCCGACCGGGGCCAGGATGTAGCGCTTCTCGCCGTCGAGGTAGTGGAGCAACGCGATGCGGGCGCTTCGGTTCGGGTCGTACTCGATCGCCGCTACCCGTGCGGGAATGTCTCGCTTGTCGCGGCGGAAGTCGATCTTGCGATAGCGGCGCTTGTGTCCCCCGCCGCGCTGGAACGTCGTGATGCGCCCGGTGTTGTTCCGCCCGCCCGTCTTCGAGATTCCACGCGTCAGCGCCCGCTCGGGCCGCTTGCGGGACAGGCCTTCGAAGTCGGCGACCATCATGTCGCGACGCCCGGGTGAAGTCGGCTTGTACTTGCGAACGGCCACCTCAGACTCCCTCGAAGAACTCGATCGAATCGCCCTCGCGCAGACGAACGCGCGCCTTCTTCCAGGATGGGCGGTAGCCGGTGAACTTCCCTACCCGACGCTTCTTGCCGCGCACCTTCGAGGTCCGCACGTCGAGGACATGGACGCCGAAGAGCTTCTCGATTGCGCTCTTGATCTCGATCTTGTTCGAGCGGGGATCCACCGCAAACGTGACGATATTCCCGGCCTCGCGTTCGATGGTGCTCTTCTCGGTCACGACCGGCCACCGAACCACCTGTCGCGGATCATTCATCCCAGCCGCTCCGCGATCGCGCGGGCCGCGTCGCCAACCAGGAGCA
>JBHHYV010000047.1:0-24663 GCA_046757685.1 Myxococcota bacterium | reverse complement strand
CGCCGCGCCAGCGAACGCGGGAGCGCTGTAGCTGAGCTTCAGGCCGAGCGAGAGCCGCTCGTCTCGAAGCCGATCAGCTTCCGGCGGCGGCAACGGGATCGGGCGCGGGCGAGCCGCCGGGCGCAACGGGCGAGAGGACCCGGGCCCTCTCGAGCTGCGCGAGCACCTGCTCGCGCGAGGGCGGATCGCGGCGTGCCCGCAGCGCCGCGTGCAGCCGGACGACGTGATAGAGCAGCGCGGTCAAGCCGACCCCCGCGAGAACGACCTCGAAGACGGTCGTCAGACCGGGCTTGGCGGACAGGTCCCCCAGGTTGTGAACCACGAGCCAGGATCCCCCGGCGAGTACGGCGCTCGAGACGGCGGCGCCGATCCAGGCGCCCGCGACCAGGGTCCCGGGCCCCCGCACCAGGGCGCGCCTGAGCTCCCGGGGAGAGAAGTGGTCCAGGAACCAGCCCATGTCCTCGGTCTCGCCCGGGTCGACCGGCGGCTCGACCACCGCACCGGTCAGGGGATCGATCGCGGAATCGCCCCGCTTGTGGGCCTCGATGCCCGCGATGATCTTCCGATGCACCGCCTCGTTGATGGGGAAGAAGATCGCGATCCCGAGGGCCACCAGGGCCGAGCCCGCGGGCCCAAAGGCGTAGATCGCGCGCATCCACCAGTTGACGGTGTCGCTCTGGACCACGTTGGGCTCGAACCCGACCGTCGCCAGCAGCGCGAGCGGAACCGACGCGCTCGGAATGACGGTGAACTTGGTCATCAGCGACCAGAGCGCACCGTACTGGGCCTCGCGGCGCTTTCCGGTGTGGAGCTCGTCGTAGTCGATCACGTCGGCCTGCATGGCGGGTCCCAGGAAGAGCCGCACGCCGAAGACCGAGCCCGCCCAGACGAGGATCCACAGGAACGGGATCACATCGCCCTTCCCCAGGAAGAAGAACGCCGTCGTGGCCGTGATGCCCATGACGAACGTCCCCAGGTAGACCGGCTTCTTGCCCACCCTGCGCGTCAGCCAGATCCAGAAGGGGAGGAACACGAAGCCCGAGCCAAAGTAGGTGAGCAGGAAGATCCCGATCCAGCGGTTCGGATCCTCGGGCTGCAGTACGTACTTGGTGTAGTAGGGCATGAGCAGACCCGGGATCGCGCCGGTGATGCTGCCGGCCAGGTAGACCGCCAGCAGGATCCGGAAGGGGCGGTTGCGCATGACACGGCGCACGCCCGGAACGAGCGGGTTGGGCTTGCGCTGGTAGAAGTCGGGTCGCTCGCGCAGGCGCACGCACAGCCCCACGTAGAGCCCGGTGAGCAGCACGCCCATCCCGATGGCGAGCGCGGAGTAGGCGAGGCGGTCGCTCCCCAGGCGCGCGATCAGGACGGCGGGCGCGGCCGCGGCGAACATGGTCCCCAGGACGGTGAAGCCCTCCATCCAGCCGTAGAGGCTCGAGCGCTCGCGGTAGTCGAGCGTGAGCTCGGGCCCCAGGCCGTAGTGCGGAATCGAGTAGACCGTGTGGAAGAGGAAGTAGAGGACGAAGCTCGCCGTGAACCAGCGCGCCGCCTGCGGCGTGCTCATGCCGACAGGGGGCGTGAAGAGCGCAATGAACGAGAGCGCAGCGAGCGGCGCACCCAGCAGCATCCAGGGACGCCGGCGACCGAAGCGCGTGTTCGTGCGGTCCGAGATCCAGCCCATGAGCGGGTCGGTGATCGCGTCGAAGGCCCGCGCGAGCGCCACGGCAAGGGCGATGTAGCCGAGCGGCACGAGGACCGTGTCGGAGTAGAAGATCGACATGTGCACGGCGATCGGGATCGCCATGCCGGCGCCGGCAAAGTTGGGCGCGCCGTAGGCGATCTTGACTCCTCGCGGCAGCCGCGCGTCCTTGCCCACGTAGTCCGGGACGGGCGCGGCCCCGGTTCCGTCTCGCCGAGGAGCTGGATCCGTGGGCGAGCGGGTCGAGTGCGGTTGGGCCACACCCCATTGTGCGGTTGGGGGATCGTTCTGCCAAGGCGCCGGGCGGGCACCCGCACTCGGGGGCGGATTCGCGGCCGTCCTCAGCCAAAGAGGCGCGAGAGCTGGTCCTCGGGAGCCTCGAGATCGCGCAGCGCCTCGCGAAGCCGCGAGGCCATGCGCCGTTCCTCGGGACCGCCGACGAGGTTTCGCTCCTCGGCGGGATCCTCCCTCGGCTCGTAGAGGCAGGTTCCCCGGAAGGGTGCTCGCGCCCAGTAGGGAACCCGGTCGCCCGCATCCCAGGGCTGGCGCAGGACGGGAATGCGAGAGCCGGGCATGTGATCGAGCCGCGCCCGGTCATCGGGCGGAGGCAGCAGCAGCTCGCGCGGAACGGGCAGGTGCACCGGCATCGTGGACCAGCGATTGGACCACATGGAGAGCGGCGCGTTCGGCCCCACCGGCGCGCGGGCGTACTTGAAGCGCCCATCCAGGTAGTGGACCTCGCGGCCCCAGACCCCCGCGAGCGCGTAGTCGCGCACGCTCTCGGTCTGGCCGCGGATCAGCGGGGCCAGGCTGAACCCGTGCGTGCGCTGCTCGACCTCGACACCGAAGAGATCGGCGAGCGTCGCGAAGAGGTCGACGTTGGTGGTCAGCGCATCGACACTGCGCGGCGCGATCCCCGGCCAGGCCACGAGCAGGGGCGTGTGGCCGAGGGGCTCGTAGATCGGAAGCGGCGGCTTGCCAAAGCTGTCCTTCTCGCCCAGGTAGTGACCGTGGTCGGTACAGACGATCACCAGCGTGTCGTCCCACAGCGCGTGGCGATCGATCGCGTCGACGAGCGTGCCGAACCAGTGGTCGATCAGGGCCAGCTTGCCGCCGTAGCAGGCACGGACCTGGCGCGCCTCGCGCTCGGACAGCACCCCGCGCGCGACGGCATCGATCGCGTACGGGGGCCAGATCAGGTGCGGCCCCTCCCAGTCCGGATCGTAGCGCCGCAGGTAGGGCTCGGGCGCATCGAAGGGCTCGTGGGGATCGAACTCGTCGATGAAGAGCAGGAAGCGCTCGTGGTGCCCCACGTTCTCGTCGAGCCAGCGGCGCGCCGCCCGCATCGTGCGCGGGCCCGGAAAGTCCTCCTCACCCCGAAACCAGCCCCGCGACCGGTGGTAGGGCAGGTTCTCGGGCCGCCCGAAGGTGGGCGCACCCGCGAAGCTCGGGTCGGCGACGGTCTTCCAGGCGTCGCTCTCGCCGCCGCGCTGGTAGTCCCAGGCCGTGAAGTCCGTGTGGTAGTTCTCGCCTCCCGTCTCGAACAGGTGCGGGTGGTCCGAGATCAGCTGCGTGGTCACGCCCGCCGCCCGCAGCGGGTAGGGGATTGCCGTCTCCCAGATCTCGATCGAGCCCCAGGGCTTCCACAGGAAGTCCAGCGATCCGCAGAGGATGTCGTGGCGCGCGGGCATGCACGGGAGCGACCCCGAGTAGTGCTGCTCGAAGCGCAGCGCGCGCCGGGCGAAGCGGTCTAGGTGGGGGGTGTCGAACTCGGTGCCGCCGTAGGCTCCGAGCAGGTGGCGGTTGAGAGAGTCGAGCAGGACCACGATGGCGTTGCGCGGCATTGCAGGCTTCGAGCGGACCACGGGTGCGAGTGTAGCGGCTTGAGCGGGAACATTGGGTCCTATCCCCCACGTACTGAAGCGACCGGAGCCGAGGGCTCGCGGGCGCGGAGTCCCTCTCCGATTTTCCAGAGCCTTGCGAGCTCGGGACTGATAGAGTTCGGACGGGAAGGGTCAAGGGAGATGAGACGCTCGAGTCGCGGCACGGAGATCGCGCGCGCCACCGACGCGCGGCTGCGGGATCTCGCAGAGCGCGCCTATGACCTTGCGCTCCGGCTCGATCTCGAGGGCACGATCGAGCACGTCACGCGCGGAGGCTGCGCGTGGCTGCGGCTCGCGGCCTCGCGGGTCGAGGGTCGACCCCTCGCGCGCCTGATCCACCCCGACGACCTGGGAAGCCTGTGGCCGGTCGAGCGCCACCGGCGCCAGTCGCTGGTGCGCGTGCGCTGCGGCGATGGCGAGTGGCGTCACCTGGACGCGAGCGCGATCCCGCACCGGACCGCCGAGGGGGAGCGCGTAGTGCTGCTCGTGGGCCGCGACGTCACGCAGCACATGAACGCCTGGCGCAGCACGCGCGCCCAGCAGGGGCAGTTCCGGCTGGTGGCCGACACGGTGCCCGTCATGCTCTGGGCCACCAGTGCGGACGGCGGCGTGACGTTCCTGAACCGGGCGGGCCGCGAGTTCCTGGGCAGTCACGACGAGCAGCGAACCGAGACGCTGCGCGAGAACTACGTCCACCCCGACGACATCGACGAGCTGCGCGAGGCCTTCCTGGGGGCCGTGGTCCGGCGCAAGAGCTTCTCGCACCAGGCGCGATCCCGGCACGCAACGCTCGGGTGGCGCTGGATGCTGCACACCGCGAACCCCCGCCACGACGACGACGGACACTTTGCGGGCTACGTGGGAGCCTCGATCGACGTGACCGAGACCCTGCACGCCGAGGTCGCGGAGCGTCGCGCCGAGCGCCTGGCGCTCTTCGGCAAGATCGCGACCGGCATCGGCCGAACGCTGTCCGATCCGCTCGACTCCATCGCGTCGGCCGCGCGCTGCGCGCGGACCGCGATCGCGCGCGGTGCCGATCCGAGCGTAGCCGTGGCGCACCTGACCCGCATCGAGGCGCGCGCCTCGCGTGCCGCGCGCCTCACGCGCGACCTGCTGCACTTTCCCATGGGAGACAGCGACGAGGACCGCAAGCCCGTCGACCCCAACGCCCTGATCCGCCAGGTAGTCGAGCGGGAGCGCGAGCGGCAGAGCGCTGCGCATGTCAAGCTCGAGTGCGACCTGCGCGAGGGTCTGCCGCCGGTCGCGATGCGGCGCCAGGAGATGGCCCACGCCCTGCGCAGCCTGATTCGCAACGCCATCGAATCGAGCTCGCGGCCCGTCGAGGTGGTCGTCTACAGCCGCATGGCCGGCGGCCCGGCCGCGGACCGGATCGAGATCCGGATCGTCGACAACGGCGACGGGATTCCCGAGCACACGCTGGCCCGCATCTTCGATCCCTTCTTCACCACGCGCCGCGATCGCGGGGGGGCGGGCCTGGGCCTGACCCTGGTCCAGCGCATCGTCTGGGACCACGAGGGCACGATCGAGGTCCAGAGCAGCACCGGGGGTGGCAGCACGTTCAGCGTGATGCTGCCCGTGGCGAGCTGAGCGCCTCCCTTCCCCCGCCCGCTCCGCCCGGCGGGATCGCGACCCCACGGCGTCCCGGGCACCCGATCTCGCGCGCCGACGGGAGCGCCCCTCGCACCGCCGCCGCCCTGCTGCTGGCGCTGGGCCTCGCCGCAGCGGTCGCAGGCCCGCGCCCCGCCCGTGCGGACGTCTCGCTCTGGCCCCTCTTCTCGCGAGACGCCGAGGGCACGAGCGTGCTGTGGCCACTCCTCACGATCCGCCGCGACCCCAAGGCCCCCGCCGACTACCGCCTGGCGCTGGTCGCGGGACTGGTGGGCGTCGCGCGCAGCGGCGACCAGCAGAGCGCCTGGCTGCGGCCCGCCTTCTCATGGCGGCACAGCCCCGCGTCGTCGGCGCTGCGGATCGGCTGGAGGCTGCTCGGCCGCGACCTGCACCCCCACCGCCACAGCTACTTTCTGGCCTACCTGCTCGACTGGACGAGCGGACCCGGCTGGCGGCGCGCGCGGCTCTGGCCCCTGGTCGAGTGGAGCGAACGCGGGCGCGGCGAGGCGGGAGCGAGCGGCCGGGAGCGCTCGCTGCGGGTGCTGGGCGTGGTGATCGCGGGGCGAGGCTCCGGGGGAGAGGCGCCCCAGGTCAGGGATGCTCCCCCTGGGGAAGCGCATCGACCGGGCGCTGCGACGGGCCCAGCGGAGGCAGCGCCTGGTCCGGCTCGACCATGTGGATCTTCTTCGAGAGCCGGTTCAGGTAGGCGACCGTGAGGCGCTCGGGGTCGATCCGGGGATGCGTATCGAGTGCCTCGACCGCCAGCTCCGTCCGGGTTCCGCGCAGCAGATCTCGCATGACCATCTGCCGGGGCATCCAGGCCCCCTCGCCGAGCGCCAGCAGCGTGCGCGGGTCCACCTCGAGCCGCCGCTCGGGCCGGCCATTGCGCACGTAGTCCACGCGCAGCGGCACGAAGCTGGAGCGCGCCACCCACGACAGGCGCTGCGAGGCGCCCGGCCGGGGATCGACGAGCGTCGAGCGAACGACAAAGCACTTGACGCCCGAGATCACCGCGTCCTCGAGGCGCTCGTGCGTGTAGTCCTCCACGTCGCCCACGCCCAGGTCGCTGTAGCTGAAGTCGGTGCCGAGCGCCCGCTCGTCTCCGCTCGCCGCCGCAATGCGGCGCACCTTTCGGCTGACCGGCAGGTAGACAAAGCGCTGGTCGCCCGCGCGGCCTCCGCCCAGCACCAGCAGGGTCGTGCCGCGCAGCGTGTCCGGCGAGAGCACCCGGATCAGCGTGCGGGGCTGGCTCTGGGCCCGCAGGCGCAGCGCCTCGAAGCGCCGGTCGAAGCGCCGACCCGAGCGAGAGACCGTCGTGATCCGCAGCAGCGCACTCGATGCGTAGCGCTCCCAGTTCAAGGCGACGCGCCGCATGATCGCGCGGCCCGTCCAGGACTCGGGGACGGCATCGTCGCTGGCGCCGGCCGCGCTCGCTGTGCTCGAGACGAACAGCGCCAGGGCGAGGACGATGCAGGCTGCGCGGATCACGAGAGCCCGTACTTGCGCAGCCGGTGACGCAGGGCTCCGCGGCTGAGCCCCAGCTCTCGCGCCACGGCCGACACGTTCCAGCGGTGGGACTCGAGGAGGTGCTCGTAGCGCGCTCGCTCTTCCTCCTCGAAGCTCGCCCGCGGGCTGGGTACCACGACGGCCGCCTCTCCCAGCGCCTGCTCCACGTGCTCGAGCACCACCATGCACTCGCCGTCGCTCTGGATCCCCACCCGCTGGATGGCGTTCTCGAGCTCCCGGACGTTTCCGGGCCACGGGTGCGCGCGCAGGCGGGCGAGCGCGGCCTCGGTCCAGCGCAGCTCGACCCCCAGGCGTGCGCCCAGCGCCCGAACCAGCAGCGGAAGATCACTGGTCCGCTCGCGCAGCGGCGGGACTCGAACGGGGAGCACATTCAGGCGATGGAAGAGATCCTCGCGAAAGCTCCCGCGGTCCCGCATCCCGCCCAGGTCGCGATTCGTCGCGGCGACGACGCGGACGTCGACCGAGATCGTGCGCAGTCCGCCCACCCGCTCGAACTCTCCCTCCTGCAGCACCCGCAGCAGCTTGGACTGGGTGGCCAGGGGCGCGTCACCGATCTCGTCGAGGAAGAGCGTACCGCCGTCCGCGCGCTCGAAATGACCGATCCGGCGCGAGGTCGCCCCGGTGAAGGCCCCCTTCTCGTGTCCGAAGAGCTCGCTCTCGAGCAGGCTCTCGTGGAGGGCACAGCAGTTGAGGGCAATGAAGGGCGAGCCCGCACGCGGACTGAGCCGGTGGATCTCGCGCGCAACCAGCTCCTTGCCCACCCCGCTCTCGCCGGTGATCAGGACCGAGACCTCGCGTACAGCGACCTTGGCGATTCGCTCGCGCATGGCCAGGATCGACGGATGCTCTCCGACGATCGAAGTGCTCGGCGGAGCCTGGGTTCGAGCCGGCTCCAGGTGGGCTGTAATGCGCTCGGCGAGTGCCTCTCCCGAGAGCGGTAGCGTGACGAAGTCGATGGCGCCCTCGCGCATCGCCTCGACCGCAGTGGGCACGTCGCCGTGTGCCGAGAAGAGCAGCGTCGGAGGGCCGTCGCGCGGGATCCGGCGCAGCAGGTCCATGCCATCCACACCCGGCATGCGCAGATCGGTCACCACCAGGTCGATCGGGGCGCGCTTGAGGAGCATCAGGGCCTCGCCACCGTCCGAGGCCTCGAGCACCGCGTAGCCGAGCTCGGAGAGCTGCTCCCGCAGAACCTCGCGCACCGAAGCTCGATCATCCACGACGAGGATCTGGGTTGCTGGTGCCATCACTCACCGATGCCGTGCGAGGCTCCATTGTGAGCGGTCCGACTGGGCAACTCAAATCGAGGGGGCGGATCCGGCTCAAACCTGGCCAATTCTGGCCGATTCGCGGGCAGTCCCTCTCGGATCGGACGTGGCCCCCCCTACGCTCGCAGGGTGACGTGGATCCTCGAACGGGCGATCGCTGCGCTCGGAGCGCGCACGGCAGCGCTCACCCGCACCTGCCTGCGCCAGCGGGGCCTGGTCTTCGTGGTGAGTGCGTTGCTGTGCGCGTGGCTCGGCGCGGGAGTCGCCCAGCTCCACAATGTCGCCTCGATCCGAGGCTTCGTGCCCGAGACCGACCCCGAGCTTCGGCGCTTCGACGCGTTCCTCGCCGACTTTCCCTCGGACTCCGACAGCCTGGTCGTCGTGAGCTGCGCGGGCGCGTCGTGTCGGTCCATCCTCGAGCCAGCCTTCGTCCGCCGACTCCGCACGCTGGAAGAAGAGCTCTGGAAGATCGACGGGATCGAGGGCGTGACCGGCCTCTGGAGCACTCCCATCCTGCGCTCCGAAGGCGACTCGCTCCGGATCAGCACGCTCGACGAAGAGACGGCTCGCGATCCGGTCGCAGTGCGTGCATTCGGAGTGCAGCTGCTCCGAGAGCCGCTCGCGGCGGACGCGCTGCTCTCGCGAGACCTGCAGACCACCGCGATCGTCGTCAAAGCGACGATGCCAGACTGGAAGTCCGCATCGGGAACGCAGTTTCGCAAGCTCCTGAACGACCTGCGTACCGTTGCGGACCGCTTCTCCGAAGACACCGGAGCGATCGTCTTCATCGCGGGACCGATCGTTGCCACCGAGATCTCGATCGAGAACACGCAGGCCGACCTGCGGCTCCTGGGACCGTTGATGTTCGGCGTCATGCTGGTCGCGTTCTTCGCGATCTACCGAAGCGTCGCCTTCACCCTCGCCCCGATCCTGGTGGTCGGGATCGCCACGCTCGCGACCTTCGGCGCGATGGGCCACTGGGGCGCACCCATCACGACCGTGAGCGGCGTCCTGCCGACGCTGATCGTGATCATCGGTGTGACGGACTCGATCCATCTCCTCAACCGCTACTCCCGACACCTCGACTCCGAGGGGATCGAGGGCGCCCTGGCCCGGGCGGCGCGCGACCTCGGGGTGCCGGCGCTCGTCACGTCCTTGACGAGCGCCGCGGGGCTGGCGGCCTTCGCGCTGGGTCCCATGCCCAGGCTTCGAGAGTTCGGGCTCTTCGCGGCGCTCGGAGTCATGGCGGCGTTCCTGGCCACTTTCACCCTCCTGCCGGTGTGGATCGCCACGTTCCAGACGCGGAGGCGACCGCGGAAGGCGCGAACGACCAGCGACATCATTCTCACTCACAGCCGACGGCTGAGCCTGCGTCACCCCGCGCTCGTGCTGGCGTCGACGGCCTGCGTCGTGCTCGTCTCGGTCATCGGGATTCGCCAGCTCCGGATCCAGAACGAGCTGCTGCAGCTGCTCGACAGGAGCGACTACGTCTACCGGTCCGAGACCTTCATTCGCTCCCACCTGCGCCCCACCCGGACCCTGGAGCTGCTCTTCGAAGCTCCCGACGGAACGACCCTCTCCGACCCGCGGGCCCTGCGCGAGCTGGCGGGTGTGGAGCAGCTGCTCGCAGCGCAGGAGCAGGTCAAGCGGGTCGACTCGGTTCTGCCTCTCGTGCGCCGCGCGGGCCAGCTGACCGGGGTCCCGCTCGATCCCGAGACGAGGCTCCCAGAGGTCCCGGGAGAGACCGACGAGCTCCTGTTCCTGATCGAGGGCGCCGCGCCCAGGCTCTTGCGCTCCTACCTGACCCTCGATCATCGCCTGGTGCGGATGTCCGCGGGGTTCCTGTACTCGGATACGAAGAGCGACCTGGAGACCATCCGTCGGATCCAGGCGCAGCTTCCGACGCTCGCTCCGCACTGGTCGGCGTCTCTCACGGGAACCACTGCGATCAGCGTGCGGCTGTCGGAGCTGGTGCTCCAGACACAGCTCTCGAGTCTGACCGGTGCGATGCTCGCCATTCTGGTGATCCTGGCCCTGCTGGTCGGCTCCCTCCGGCTCGGACTGCTCGGGATGGTCCCGAACCTGGTTCCCATCATCGCCATTCTGGGGCTCATGGGCTTCTGGGGGATCCGGCTGGACATTGGGACCGCGATGGTGGGCAGCGTCTTGATCGGAATCGCGGTGGACGACACCGTGTACTTCCTGCTGCACTACCGGAACGCGAGGCGGCGCGGGCTCTCGCTCGATGAGGCGGTTGCACACACCTTCGACTTCAGCGGAAGGGCGGCGATCTTCACGAGCGTGGTGCTCGCAGGCGGGTTCCTCCTGCTGACCTTCTCGCGCTTCCAGACGCTGGCCTACTTCGGAATGCTCTGCTCCCTCGCGATCCTCGCCGCCCTGGTGTGCGATCTCCTGATCCTGCCCGCACTGCTCGCCCTGGGAGAGCGTGTACGTCTCCGGGCGGGCGCCCGCGTGGAGTCTCGCTCGGTCCGGTGAGACGGAGCGATGTGCAGGTCGGGGCGCCGAGGCCTCTCCCGCGGTCGTCGTCGAGGTACACTCGGCCGAGTCCACCATGAGACCCGAGCGACGGATGCCGAACGAGATCCGCCATCCCTGGCTTCGCGGCGCCCTCGTAGTGGCGAGCCTGGTCGTCGCGGCGTTCGTTCTGCACGACGCCCTGGGACTCGCCGGACAGACCCGCCTGGGCTCCATGTCCACGGGGGTCGTGGCTCGCGATCCGCTGCTCCGGGACCTGGAAGGTCTGCATACCTACGACCTGGTGCAGCAGATCCGCTGCTGCGGAAGGGATTGGATGCCGGCACCGCTCGACCGGGCGCTGCCTTCGGGAGAGCCGGTCGAGATTCGCGTCACGCGCGAGGGGACGCGCATGGAGCAGCGGGTCCAGCCCACGATGTGGACGCGCCTCCGGCTCGCGCAGGCCTTTGGCCCGCCCTTCCTGGCGGGGCTCGTGCTCCTCGCCTGCACGTTCGTGCTCCTCGGAGGTCGAGGCGATCCCTACGCCGTCCTGCCGGTCGCCCTGCTGACGGCCACCCTGGGCCTCGAGCAGCTGACGACGCTCGACATCAACTGGATCCACCGCTTCGAGCGCCTGCACATGGCCGCCTCGACCCTGCTGCCCTTCGTGCTGACGCACGTCGTGCTCGCGTTCCCCAGGCGTGCGGGGTTTCTGCAGGAGGTTCGCGACGCCGTCTCTCCGATCTACGTCTTCGCCGGGGTGGTGATCGTCCTCGAGCAGATCCTCTTCGGGACCTACCCGGATCGCTGGATCCTGTTCAGCCGTATTCGAGAGCTCTGGACATTGCTCGCCGGCGTGATCCTGATCGCCCGCAACGTGAACGCGCTCGCGGCCACCCACGATCCGCCCGAGCGCTACCGCGCGCGGATCGTCACCTACGGCATCGGTCTGGCCTTCGGCCTACCCGTGCTCGCCTATGCGATCGACCTGGTGTCGCCGGCCAACCTGGTGGGCGCGGTCATGCCCTTCGCAGCCGCGGCGGTCCCCGTCTCGCTCGGGCTGGCGGTCGCGGGATCCGACCTGCTCTACCTCGAGGACCAGTACCGCAGACTCCTGGTCCCGGGCAGCGTCACGGCCGTCTCGATCGTGGCCCTCTTCCTGATCCAGTTCGGCCTGTTTCGCGCGGCGGGGGCCGAGGCGCCGTTGGAGCGTCCCGGGTTTGCGATCGCCTTCGTCGCGGTGCTGGCGCTCTCGCTCGACGGCCTCCGGCGCCTGATCGGAGTGGGCCTCGAGCAGGTCTCTCCGGGAGGCGAGGCGCTGGTCCGGCGCTTCCTCGATGCAGTCGCGAGCGAGGACCCGATCGCGAGCGGACCCGCCGAGACGGCGCGCTTCGTGTGCGACTTCGCCTGTCGCGCGCTGGGCTCGAGCTTTGCGGCCTTCGTGGCGATCCCCGCGGCGACGCGGCGGCTGCACGTGGCTTGCTCCGCGGGAGCGCTCCCCGACGAGCTGCGCGAGCTCGACCTGGCGATGGAGTCCGACGCCGCCCGGCGACTGCTCGCCGCGTCGACCTACATGGGATCGCCGGACCTGGACGAGGCGGAACGCGAGCGCTGGCGCTCGGCGGGGCTCGGTCACGTCGAGCTCGCGATCCCGGTTCGCAGTGCGGGCGAGCTCGAAGGTGCGCTGCTGCTCGGCACCCGCCGCCGTGGGTACTCGCGCGCGGCGCTCGGGGTGCTGGAGCTGCTCGCGCAGTCGGCGGCGATGGCGCTGCGCCAGGCGCGGCGCGTGGCGGAGCTGGAGTCCAGCCTGCGCTCGCGCTCCTCGGACTTGGCCCGCGCCCTCGAGCAGGTGCGCGCCCAGGGGCGCGAGTCGCCGCTGCTCGCGGGCGACGAGACGCGCTTCGCCTGGGTGGGCAAGCTCGCCTCGGGCATCGCGCACGAGGCCAACAAGCCCCTCTACGTGATCGAGCACCACCTGGAGCGGCTGGCGCGCGAGTCGCCCGGAGCGAGCCGCAGCCGGGTCGAGTCGATCGAGATCGAGCTCGGGCGGGTGCGCGCACTCATGGGCGACCTGCAGGCCTATGGACGCTCGCACGAGGGAGACCTGAGGCCCGTCCAGATCGAGTCGCTCGTGCGCCAGGCCGCGCAGCCGCCGGTGCCCGGGCTGCGCATCGCGATCGAGGGCGAGACCGGCCTGCGGGTCAAGGTCGATCGCGCGCTCGTCGCCCGCTGCGTGCGCTCCCTGATCGTCAACGCCGGTGCCGCGGGCGCGCACCAGCTGTTGATCCGGATCGCGGGAGGCGAAGGGCAGTGCGTCGTGAGCTTTCAGGACGACGGTCCGGGCGTGCCCGAGGCGCTGGCCGAGAAGATCTTCGAGCCCTTCTTCAGCACCCACCGGGTCGAGACCGCGACGGGTCTGGGCCTGGCGATCGCGCGCGAGGTCGCCCGCGCACACGGGGGCACGCTCGGTCTGGCGCCATCGGCGCGCGGCGCGTGCTTCGAGCTCCGGCTCCCCGTCTGAGGGATCCGCGCTCCCGTCTCGGGGACCCGAGCGAGCGCACCGGAGCTGGCAGACCCAGCGGCGGCCGGGTACAGCTTGGAGTCTCACCCTTCTCGGAGTCCTCCATGCCTCGCCTCGATGGTCTTCCCCACTCCAAGCGCTCCTGGTCGACCCGCTTCCTGCTGCGCGCGATCGAGCGCCAGGTCGGGCGGCTCGTCGCCACCTGGCCGATCGCGGCCCACGTGCCCCAGCTGGTCCGGGGCTGGGCCGCCATGGAGTGGTTCCTCGGGCGCGCGCGCCATGACCCGGACTCCGGCCCAGGTGCCGGACACCCTCTTCTCGGAGCTCGCGCGTGAGCTCTCCCAGGCCGAGCTCGTGGAGCTGACGGCGCTGATCGCCCTCGAGAACTTTCGCGCGCGCTTCAATCGGCCCTTCGAGATCGGCGCCGCGGGCTTCTCCGAGGGCGCCTTCTGCCCGCTTCCGGAGCGCCCCACCTCGGCCGGCGGAGAGCCGGCGGGAGGCGACCCGAGCTAGTCGCGGCGCAGCTCTGCGGGCCGTCGCGACCCCGCCAACGCCGCCCGGACCGTGAGCGCATCGCGCAGGGCCGCGACGTCGTGCGTGCGGATGTAGTCACAGCCGAGCGTGGCCGCGGACAGCTCGGCCGAGAGCGTCGCGGCGCCGCGCTCCTCGACCGCTCTGCCCGTGAGCGCGCCCAGGAACGACTTGCGCGACACGCACACCAGCACCGGGAGCCCGAAGGTCCGCTTCAGGCGCGGGATCTCGTTCAGCAGTGCGAGCGAGGGCTCGGGATCGCTGCCGACGAAGTAGCCCATGCCCGGGTCGAGCACGATCCGCTCGCGGCAGACGCCCGCAGCCTGGAGCTCGGCGATCCGGGAGCGAAAGAACGCGTAGACGCCCTCGACGACGGCGTCGGCCGATGCTTCGGCGCGCGTCGCCGGACCCCGCCCCTGGATCGAGTGCATCACGACCAGCGTGCAGTCCGAGCGCGCCAGCTCGCGGTGGAACCCAGGGTCGGCAAAGCCCTGGATGTCGTTCAGCATCTGCACCCCGCGCCCCAGGCATTCGCGCTGGGTCTCGGGCTTCCAGGCGTCGACCGCCAGCTCCAGGCCCTGCGCCCTCAGCGCCTCGATCACGGGGGCGAGGCGGCGGATCTCTTCGCCGGGCTCGACCGGCGCCGCGTCGGGATGGCTCGAGGCCGCACCCAGCTCGATCAGGTCGGCCCCGGCGGCGGCAAGCTCCAGGGCGTGCTCGATGGCGCGGCGGGGCTCCAGGTAGCGACCGCCGTCCGAGAAGGAGTCGGCCGTCAGGTTCACGACGCCGACGATCCGACAGCCGGGGGACGGGCCCGATCCACTCATATCGAGCGCTTTTCCCCCTGCGGGGCGATCTGGGTGGTACTACTCATGCTGGAGCGCCCACCCGGGCGCCCGAGGAGGACCCCATGCCCCGGAATCCCCCCGAGAACATGCCCCGCATCACTCCCTACCTTCTCTACGAGGACGTGGCCGGCGCCCTCACCTGGCTGTCTCGCACCTTCGGCTTCGAGGAGCGCCTGCGCCTGCCGGCGCCCGATGGCTCGGTGGCGCACGCCGAGATGGAGCTCTCCGACGGCGTCATCATGATGGGGCATCCGGGACCGGAGTACCGCAACCCCAAGCGGCTCGGCCAGGTGACCCAGCAGCTCTACGTGTACGTCGACGACGTCGACGCGCACTTCGAGCACTCCCGCCGCGAAGGCGCCTCGATCCTGCACAAGCCCGAGGACCAGTTCTACGGCGATCGCCGCTACGCCGCCGAGGACCCGGAGGGCCACCACTGGTACTTCGCCCAGAAGGTGCGCGACGTGGCTCCCGAGGACATGAAGATCCCGACGTAGGGCTCGGCTCCCGGACTTCGGCGAGCTCCCGGTCCAATCTACCGCGAGGCCGGGGGCTTGGCGTTCGCGCCTGTCTCGAGCCCCTCGCGGGCGCGGGCCCGGCGCTCCTGGCGGACGAGCTGGAGCGCAACTCCCGCGACGACGACGGCAGGCAGGACCACCAGCAGGCCGTCTTCGGCGATGTGCGCCAGGTCCTGGCCCGGGGACTCGAGAGCGTGGACCGCCGCGTGGAGTCCGAGGAACAGGCCCGCGGCGCTCGTGAGCGGCGCTCGCCAGCCGGGCCTCCCGGCCGCGACCAGCAGGGCCGCACCCGCCGTCAGGTAGGCTGCGCCCACGTCGCGCATCAGGTGCACGTTGAAGGGCCCCGTGTGCGACGCCACCGCAGCAAAGAAGGCCGCCGGAAACCCATAGGCATAGAGGCCCGCCACTGCGGTGAACGCGCCGAAGATCCACAGCAGGGTTCTCACCGGCGTGCCTGGGCTAGCGGCTCTGGCCGCTCCCGACGATGGCAGTCGCCCGGATCTCGACCTTGAGCGCGGGCAGCGCCAGGGCCGTCACGCCCACCGCCGTCCAGGCCGGGTAGTCCTTGGGAAAGAACTCGTCCTTCACCTTCCCGAAGCTGCGCAGGTCCATGTCGACGTGGTAGGTCACCAGCTCCACGACATCCTTCAAGGTCGCCCCCGCGGCGCCCAGCACTCGCTCCAGGCTCTGGAACGCCAGGCGCGCCTGGCCCGCGAGATCGTCCGGGGCGCCGTCGGGGCCGAGCCCGACCTGCCCCGACACCCAGACCTGGTCGCCGTGCTGGACCGCTTGCGAGAAATGCCAGTGCTCGTAGGTGTCTTCGCTGCCGGGGGGATTGATGAGCGTGGCCACGACCTCTCCACGGTGCTGCGCCGCGCAGCAGGCGGGCGCTCGGGCGAGCCTACCACGGAAGCCTGCGCCGGATCGGCGTATCCTGGGACGGGCCGCCCATCCGACCTCCCCCACATCCGCGAAGGAGCCTGCCCCATGACCGAAGCGCCCCGCGAACGTGTCGATCTCTGCGTTCGCCGTGACGACTGGAGCCGCTGCCGCTTCGAGACCTCGACCCTCCCGTCGCTGGACTCGGGGCAGGTCCTGCTCGGGGTGGAGCGCTTCGCGCTCACCTCGAACAACATCTCGTACGCCGCGGCGGGGGACCTGCTGGACTACTGGGGGTTCTTTCCGGCCGAGGGCGGCTGGGGACGCATCCCCGCCATGGGCTTCGGCCGCGTGCTGGCCTCGAGCCATCCCGAGGTGGCCGAGGGCGAGCGGGTCTTCGGGTTCTTTCCGATGGCCACGCACCTGGTGATTCGCGCAAAGGACGTGACCCCCACGCATTTCGTCGACGGCTCGGCCCATCGCCAGAAGCACGCCCAGGCCTACCGCCAGTACTCCACCGTGAAGGCCGATCCCCTCTACGATGCCCCGTACGAGGACCAGATCCTGCTCCTTCGCGGGCTCTTCATGACCTCGTTCCTGGTCGACCACTTTCTGGCGGACCACGAAGGGTTCGGAGCCGAGACGTACGCGATCGGGAGCGCCTCGAGCAAGACGGCGATCGCGCTCGCCGCCCTGCTCGCTCGCCGCGGACGCGGTCGCGTGCTGGGGTTTACCTCGCCCCGAAACCTGGCGTTCGTGAGGGGCCTGGGCTTCTACGACGACGTGCTCCCCTACGCCCAGGTCGAATCGCTACCCTCGAGTGGGACGGTCACCTTGATCGACCACTCCGGCGAGGGCCCATTCGTCGATGCGTTGCACCGCCACCTCGAAGACCGGCTGGCCTACAGCTGCATCGTCGGCGGCACCCACTGGCAGGGCCGGCCGCGCTCCGCGGACCTGCCGGGTCCGGAGCCCAGCTTCTTCTTCGCGCCGGCCGAGATCCAGAACCGCGTCCAGGCCTGGGGAGCCTCGGGCTTTCAGGACCGCCTGGGCACCGCCTGGCGAGAGTTCTGCGAGGGCAGCGGAGACTGGCTTCGCGTCGTCCGCCACCGGGGTCGCTTGGCCGTGGAGCAGGTGTACCGAGAGGTGCTCGAGGGCCGCGCGAAGCCTGACGAGGGTCACGTGCTCTCGCTCGAAGACGGGGGCGGCGCCGAGCCCCGGTAGATCGACTGCGCCAGAGCCAGGCGAGGCGTCGCTCCGGTGTTCGGGGCGAGCGTGTGCAGGGTGCGAAGATCCATGACCGTGACGTCGCCGGGGCTGCCGGTCAGCTCGACGGCACGCACCGGGACGCCCGGCGACTGGGACTCCCGAGCCATGAAGCGCTCGATGCGGTCGCAGCCCGGTGTCGAGGAGCAGAGCGCCTGGAACCAGGGGTCCGAGCGAACCAGCTTCGGGAACCCGCTCGGACGCGGGAGCCGCCAAGTCGTGGGATCGTCGCGCACGATCCCATGCAGCTCGCCGAGGGCTCTCCAGAGCGGCCCGCGGAGTGCCTTCCTCGAGCTGATGGCATGCTCACAGGCGCATTCGCGAGTCCCTCGCGGATCCGCATCGGCCGAAACCCTCATGGAGGCAGAGCAGATGACTCACGGGGTCGAGTCCATCTACCTGGAGACTCACGACTGGGACGCGACGCTCGAGTTCTGGCTGCGAGCGACCTGGTCGAGGACTCGCGTGGTGAGTCGGTCCGGGTCTCCGAGGAGCCGGTGGGCGGGACTGACGAGCAGGGCGGGTCCACCGAAGGCGACTGTCAGCCCGAGGATCGGTGCGAGGTCAGCCACGCAGCCTCGCGGCCGCTCGTGGCCTCTCGGCGTCGCCCCGGCGGGGATGCCAGGCCTCCCGAACGAGGGCACAGCGCTCGCGGTCTCGCCATCGGCCTCCCACCTTCAAGTAGCGGGCGGAGGGCCTCTCGAGCTCGACGGCTCCAGCCCGGGGGCCGCTCCGGCCGCTCGACCCGATCATGGGGCCTCGGGATCTCGCGCAGCGATCAAGACCAGGCGGTGACTGTCCAGGCGGAGGGTCTCGCCCTCCAAGCCGCCGTACCACTCCCGCGGCACCAGGCCGGCGCGCCGCGAGCACTCCAGGAGGTCGTGAAGCGAGTACATGCGGACCGAGGTCGTGTGCTCGGTACGTCTGCCACCAGGGCGGAGGAAGGTCACGCGATCCTCCATCACGTCGCGGGCCAGGTCCCAGGAACGCCGGTGCAGCACCGTCGCTCCGTTCGAGGTCTTCTCTCCGCTCCTGGGCTGGAACCGAGCGACGAGACCGTCGCGATGCAACGTCTCCAGCAGCAGCTTCCCACCCCCTCGGAGCGCCGTGCGGACCCCTCGGAGCACGCGCACGTCGTCCTCGGGGTCCTCGAAGTACCCGAAGGCCGTGAACACGTTGATCACCGCGTCGAACTCGGAGTCGAAGGGCAGCGCGCGCATGTCGCCCCGGAGCCAGCGAACCGTCGCGCACTGTGCCCTGGCGTCCCTGCGAGCGCGATCCAGGAATACTCCGCTCAGGTCGTAGCCGGTGACCTCGAAGCCACGCCTCGCCAGCGCGATGGCGTGGCGACCATGTCCACAGGCCAGGTCCAGCACGCGTGCCCCCGCCTGGAGCCCCAGGAGCGAGGCGATCCGCTCCGCCTCCGCGGCCGTCCGCTCCGCTGGAAACGCGTCTCGGTAGATCTCGAAGTAGTCCTCCCCAAAGAAGGACTCGAACCAGTCTGCGTGGCTCATCGGGCGGCTCCATCGAGCTTCGATCGATCGGCGTCCAAGGTCTCGCGGCCGGGTGTCGGTTGGCGCGAGCCCTGCCACAGCGCGCGCCAGCCGAGCAGATCCTCGTGGAGCTCCCCCGGCGCAGGCGCAGCCATGGCGTCGATCCTACACCCGAAGAGGACACCCTAGGGCTCGTTCTGGGGACGCCTTCCGGCGGGCGAGCGCGCCCCTCAGTCTCGGCGGCGTTCCAGTCTCGGGAGCCAGCGGCCGACCCTGGCTCGATACGAGGCGTACGAGTCGCCAAACTCTCGCTGGAGATGGGGCTCTTCGTAGAGCACCACGAAGAGGTGGAAGGCGGTACCCGCCAGGAGAGTGTAGAAGACCAGCGCAGCCGTCTGGAACCAGATCACCCAGCCGAGGAGGACGGTGAGGACCCCGACGTACATGGGATTGCGTGTGTAGCGGTAGAGACCGCGAGCCACGAGCCTGCTGGGCGCGTCGATCGGAGCCGGAGTCCCGCGGCCAAAGGTCGCAAAGTCCCAGACGCACCACGCGTAGACTGCGCCCCCCACCACAAAGGCCAGCAGGGCCGGGGCGGCGCTCCAGACCGAGGACGGCCCGCCCCCTCTGGCGATCCACAGCGGCAGGTACACGGCCACGGTCCCGGGCACCAGCACCGTGAACACCAGGTTCTTGAGAAGCAGACTCATGGACCCCCTCCGGGGCGCGCCGTCGCTCCCGTGCCGGCGCGCGGCTCGGACTTCTCACAGTGTCGCTTGATGGCGACCAGGGACTGGTGGACCGTAGAGCGGGCCAGGGGCTCCCCCAGGACCCATACGAGTGCGCGACCAACGACCGGTACGAAGCTCGACACCGAGAGCTCCAGCGCCGCGACCAGTAGCGCTGGATGCCGGGCGTATGAAACTGCGTCCGCAGGATGATGGCGAAGCGATCCTGACTGGACTGGGAGAGCTGGCCATCGATGTACTGGAGATAGAAGTTCTCGATCTGGCTCAGCATGGCGTCGAAGATGAGCCCGAAGCGACGTGCCTCCTGCTCGGAGAGCTCATCGGGACGGGTGCGGCCTGCGTGGTAGATCTCCGAGAGCGAGGGGTCGGCAGCCAGGCGCGCGAGGAGCTCGGACCAGGCAGTCGAGCCCGCATGGTGGCTGTTGGCGCGCACGGTCGTCGTGTTCTGCCGGATCTGGATCGCCAGATATACGAGCGTGGCCACCGTGGCGAGGGCGGCGACGAACTCTCCGATGTTGCCGAGGTCCTGAACCGTCACTGGCGCCGCCCACTCGAAGCCCATTCCGAGCGCGATCCGTCGAGCCGCGCGATCGTGCTCATGGGTTGGCTCTGGGAATGTAGGCCACCTCGAGCTTGACTCCGTCCGGGTCGGCAAAGAACGCCGCAAAGTAGCCCTCGTCGTAGCCCGCTCGGCCGGTGTAATCGACCGGTGGATCCAGCACCGTCGCGCCGAGGGCGATCATGGCCGCGTGCACGCGCTCGACGACCTCGCGGCTCTCCGCATGAAATGCCAGGTGGTGCGGTCCCGGCTCGTAGCGATCGTATCGGCGATCCCGACTCTCCGGTCGGGAGGGTCGAACCTCCCACCCCGAGGTGCGCGCCACTGGCGAGCTCGAGGCTCCAGGTTGCCCTGAGGGAGCTGTCGCCCTGCCACTCGGGTTGGGGAACCCTCGAGCGCCGGTAAGCCCAGCGTCCCGAAGAACGCCTCATAGAAGGGGATCGAGCGCTCGGGATGGCCGACCGAGATGTCGATGTGCGCGAGAGGCCCAGTAATCGACACGCTCTCCCCCTGCAGCCCCGAGGGACCTGGCCGCGCCGCTACGAGCCGAGCCAGCGTCGAGCGCCGCCGGATCCTCGCGGTTCGAGGACGCAGGATACCACGGGCTGCCGAGCGGCTCGCGCGCCAGGCCAATCCTCGAGCCGCAGCGGCAGCGGACCTCGGACCGAATCCGCTCGGGCGACGCCCCACTCCCACCCCCCGAGGTGGTAGGGTGGCCCAGAGTGAAAGGTGCGGCCGTGGTTCTCGACCACCTGATTCTGAAGGTCAACGACCTCCGAGAGAGCGTCCGCTTCTACACACAGGTTCTCGGGTTCTCCGACGAGGGTGAGCGGGAGCCCTTCGCCGTCGTGCGCGTGACGCCACGCTTCACGCTCCAGCTCGCTCCCTGGGGAACGAAGGGCGGGGAGCATCTGGCGTTTGCGATGCCGCGTGCAGAGTTCGACGAGGTATTCGCGCGGGTTCGCAGCGAGCAGATCCCCTTCGGCGACTCCTTTCACGCGGTGGGAAACATGAAGGGCCCAGGCGAGGAGTTCGGCGCGCGTGGCCCCGGGGCATCGCTCTACTTCTTCGACCCCAGCGAGCACCTGATCGAGATTCGGCACTACGAGTAGGCTCGGGCTCCGCTCCACGTCTCCAGGGAAGATCCGCGCAGCCCCCGTTGGGCGTCGCGTGTGCGCGTCCTCAACGCCATGGGTCCGCTGCGCTCTCGAGCCAGGCATCGAGGGATTCGAGCCGACCGTGCCAGGCCGCAAGACCCGGGAACGCCGCGATGTACTGGAGGATTGCGTTGGACTCCGAGAGCGGAGTCGTGTAGAGCTCGAACATCAGTGGCCACGATCCGTGGGGCGAGATCCCGGCCCTCGCGGGCTCATCCGCACCCCGTCTCCGCGAACGCCGGGTGAAAGCAGACGCGTCCGCTGCATCCCGAGAGCGCACCGGGCTCGAGCTCGAGGGCCTGAAGAACCGAGTCGACGAGAGGATCGCCGTAGGTGAAGCCTCCGGGCGCGGCCAACAGGAACCCGAACCTGCCGTAGTAGGCGGGTGCACCGATCAGGAAGACCGCACGCCAGCCCACCTCGCGGCAGCGTTCCAGGCCCGCGCGGACGAGGGCCGATCCGATGCCGCGCCCCTGGTGCGCGGGAGCGACCGCCACCGGTGCCAGGCCGGCCACGCGAGGCATGGCGCTCGAAGATTCGATCTCGACGGGTGAGAAGACGATGTGACCGACGATCCGTCCTCGCTCCTCGGCCACGAGGGCGAGGTAGGGATCGGCGGAACGTCGCAAGGCTTCGACCAGGTTCGCCTCGTTGCGGCGCTCGAAGGCGGCCGCCTCGATCTCGAAGATGGACGCTCCGTCGGAGTCTCGTTCGCCTCGGACGTCGATCATCGCTTCTTGCGCTGCGGACCTCTCCGAGGCTGCGTCATCGGAGGTCTCGCCACCGACGGTCGCTCTCAGGGAGCTCGCTCGCAGACGAAGATCGGAATATCGCGGGTCGTGCGCGCTCGGTAGTCGGCGTAGGGCGCATAGCACGCGTCGCAGACGGGCCAGAGATCGGGCTTCTCGTCTGCGGTAGCAAGGCGAGCACGAAGCTGCATTCGCTTGCCGCGGAAGGTCACGGTAATGTCGGGATGCTTCACGAGGTTGCGGTACCAGACGGGGTTCCTGGGGGCGCCCCCCTGCGAGGCGACCAGCAGCACGCCATCCCGGTACGGGACGTACATGAGCGGGACCGTTCGGCTTCGGCCGCTCTTGGCTCCACGCATCGTGACGAAGCAGACGTCGTCCCCTCCCAGGCGATTGAAGAGCCGACCCCCGCTCAGACGATGGAGAAGTACGTGCAGGCGGGTCACAGCCTTGAGGACCCAGCGCGGGGGAGGGCCACCGGTGCTCTTCGACGCGCTAGAAGATTCGGTCGTCATCGACAGTCCTCTGCGGCGAAGTCATGGGCAGGCGGCGGCGCAGCGACGGAGCACCCCGAGATGGGATCCTACCAGACTTCCCCTTCGTAGCAGCTTCGTAGCAGGATTGCGACCCGCACGGCCGAGGTGGGTGCGCCGAGGAGCGCACCAGACCCACATGACCCCGGGAGCCGCGAGCTGAAGACCGTCTCCCGACCTGCGTCCGCCCATGGGGTGTAAGAAGGCGAGCCGCGACCTACTTGACGATGATCGTCCCCTTGGCCGTGGGGTGCTGCTTGATGATGTAGCGATAGGTTCCCGGCTCTTCGAACGTGTGAGACCACTCCTCCCCCTTGGCGAGCCCAGGACTCTCGAAGGACCCGTCCTCGGCCACGATCGTGTGCCCGCCCGGCATCTCCTGCTCGTTCCTGAAGGTCACCGTCGATCCCGCGGCGACGCTCAGCTCCGCCGGATCGAGGTGGTTGTGACCCACCTTGACGACGGGGCTTCCGGCGAGCGCCGGAGATCCGACCCACAGCAGAAGGACCGTCAGGGAAAATGCCAGGCGACGCATTGGGACTCTCCTTGCGCACGGGGCGGCGGCTCCCGGCGCCCGGCTGCCCTGCATGGCGCCGACCCGACCCCACCGAGGCGCGATCGACTGCCGATCAGCGTACCACGCACCGCTCGACGCGATAGATGGCAAGCAAGGGCCCTGCGCCGCTTCGCGGCCTTTGAGACGCCTTCCTCGACCGCTCGCAGCCCTCGAAGGGGTACGCTCCGAGGTGGGTCGACTCGCAGATCGATGGGAGAGCGTGACCATGCCGAGCAATCCCCCGACGGGGGTCCCACAGGTCCATCCGCGCCTCGCCTACCGGGACCCGACGGCTGCCGTCACCTGGCTCAGCCGGGTCTTCGGCCTCCGGGAGCGGGAGGGAGAGCGCGTGAGCACCGAGGACGGGCAGATCAGCCTCACCGAGATGGAGCTGGGCGCCGGCCTCGTGATGATCGGAACTGCGGGATCGCATGACCTGCAGAGCCCCTCGATGCTGGGGGGACGGACCCAGATGGTGATGGCCTACGTGGACGGGGTGGACGCGCACTACGAACGAGCCAGGAAGGCGGGAGCACGCATCGTGATGGAGCTGCAGGACCAGCCCTGGGGAGACCGTCGCTACGAGGCGCTGGACCTCGAGGGACACCGCTGGTACTTCGCCGAGCACGTTCGCGATGTCTCGCCGGAGGAGTGGCAGAGCGCGCTCTAGGACTCTCCCCCCTGCAGGACGACGCTCCCTGGATCCACGCCGAGCTCGGCAACGAACGCCTCGAAGAGTGGATGCGGAGCCGCCGGCTGGGACGAGAGCTGCGGAACGAAGAGAGTCGCCAGATAGAACGAAGGACCGGCGAGCTCGACCACGCGAGGTTCCCCGTTCGGGTCCCGGCCCGAGACCACGAGACCCGCGCCCTCCAGCACGGGCAGATGCTCTCGAGCGAGGCCGAACGAGCACCGATACTCTTCGATCGCCTCGAGAGCGCCGTAGGAGAGCGCCGCCCTCGATCCTGGCTCGAGCAGGACGGGTGCGCGCTGGCCGGAGATCGAGCAGCCCAGCCTCTGGATCAGAAGGTGCCGAGCTTCGGGCTCGTACTCGGCATGCTCCAGGTGCTCGAGGCCGAGCACGTTCCGGGCGAACTCGAGGGCGACGTGCTGAAAGCCGCCGCAGGTCCCGAGAAGCGGTCTCCCGCTCTCGCGAGCGTACCGAATGCCGCGGAGCGCCCCGTCGAGGCTGTCATAGGGGCTCCCAGGCGCAACGAAGATCCCATCGAAGTCTGCGAGCCTCTTCTCCGGCGCCTCGAGGAGCTCCGGCGTGGGAACCCACACGACCTCCACTGCGACGCGCAGGCGGGCAGCTGCATGAGCCATCGCCTGGTTCGTAGCGGTGTGCATGGGACGCGAGGCGTCCAGATCCCCGATCACCCCCACAGAGCAGGAACCCACTGCTTGCCGCAGCGGCGCCAAGCTACGAGTCGACCACGGGCCCGAACGCGACCTCCGATCCCTCGCGCCGCGCGTAGATTCCCAGGATCCCCACCACCTCGCCCCGCGGTCCCTGGAGGAACACGAACCGACCTGGATACGCCTCGACGGATCCGCTCTTGTGCCGAACGGGAATGTTGGTCGTCGCGCGGTCGAGCTTGCAGATGCCGGTCTTTACCGTCCTGCGAAACCCGGCCCAGTGCCTTTCGCGATACTCCTCGGGGACGATCAGATCGAGAGATCGACCGACCGCCTCTTCCGCGAGGTACCCGAACATCTCCGTGGCGCCGGCGCTCCAGTGACAGATGACTCCCTGGGGATCCGCCATGACCAGCGCGTGCTCCTCTTGCGACACCGGAAGCTCTTCTCCCCTGCTAGACGCC